>QFNA01000028.1 GCA_003248395.1 Citromicrobium sp. | reverse complement strand
GTCGAGGCGCTGGCCGATGACGGCTGCGACGGGATCATCGTTACACATGGCACCGACACGCTCGAGGAAACCGCATTCCTGCTCGACCTGACCCTGCCGGCGGAAAAGCCGGTGGTGGTTGTCGGGGCGATGCGACCCGCCGATGCGGTCGGTTACGACGGCTTGCGAAACTTCGCCAATGCCGTGCGCGTGGCCGGCCACCCCGATGCTGCAGGGCGCGGCGTACTCGTCGTCATGGGCGATCGGGTGTTCGGAGCGCGCGACGTGCGCAAGGTGCGTACGCGCGGCGCAGAGGCCTTTGCCGGATTTCCCCGCGAATCGCTCGCTCTCGTATCGCCGAGTTCGCTGGAATGGTTCGGCGCGCCCTGGCGAGGCGGCGTCGGTGCGCGTTTCGCGTGGCAGGACGATCTGCCGGAGGTTGCCATCATCTACGTGCACGCCGCGCTCGATGCCGACGCGGCCGCGCGTCAGATCGGCCCAGCCACGCGCGGCGTTGTCGTTGCCGGTGTGGGGGAGGGCAACATGCCCGACCGCGTGCGGCAGCATCTCATCCGCCGCGCCGCCGATGGAATGGCCGTGGTCCGTGCCAGTCGCGCCGACGAGGCTCTGGTCGATCGCGAGCCGCAGGACGATGCCAACCGCTTCGTTGCCGCGCGCGCGCTCAACCCGCAAAAGGCGCGCATCCTGCTGCAATTGCTGCTGGCGGATGGCGAGACCGATCCCGCCGCCATCCAGCGCGCATTCGATCTGGGCTAGGGCTCAGCCGTTTGGCGTGACCAGATATTTCTCTCCGGTCTTCATCTGCCGATAATCGAGGATCGCATCCCTCGTCAGCATGCCTTCCAGATCGACCTTCGTCTTGTACTTGCTGGCGAAAGTGGTGTCGAGATTGTCGAGCACGCGCTTGCGCATCCGCATCACCGTTTCCATCCCGGCATTCTGCAGGAAGGGCGTGAGCAACCATCCGGCAAGGGTCCAGCCGAAACCGTAACTCGGCGTGAGCGTGGTGACGCCCATGTCGAGCCGACCGTAAATGAACATGCGCTTCTGCTGGTTGGATCCGTAACGCGAATATTCGCTCATTCTTGCGGACGCGACCTGCTCCATCGCCTTGAAACAAGTGTCGACCATCTTGCCCCCGCCGATGGGGTCGAACCCGTAAAAACAGTCGGTCTCGTCGATCGCATTCTTGAGCTGAGTCATGAAATCCTCGGCCGAGGAATCGACGACATGCATTGCGCCCTGGCTTTTCAGCAGTTCGGCCTGCTCTGCCTTGCGCACGATATTGACCAGCGCGATGCCGTCCTCCTGGCAGATGCGGTTGAGCATCTGGCCGAGATTCGATGCACCAACCGTGTGGAGGATGGCGCTCTGCCCGTCCGCCTTGGCATTCTCGACGAATCCCAGCGCCGTCATCGGATTGACGAAGCTTGATGCACCAGCCTCCGCGCTGTGATCGCCCAGCGGCAGGCACATGGCGGCATCGGCAATCGCATATTCGCTATAGGCATTGCCCGGCACGCAAGCGACGCGCTGGCCCATCAGCGCCTTGGCCATGTCGCTGTCTCCGGTCGCGATCACGGTGCCCGCACCCTCATTGCCTGCCGGCAAGCGCTGGCCGTGACGCGCCTTCTGGCCTGAATTGAACGGTTCGGGCATCTTTGCGACGACCTTGCCGGGCGCATAGTCGGCATTCTCCAAATCGGCTGCCCCGGTCAGGATCGCGAGATCCGACGGATTGATCGGCGCCGCTTCCATTTTGACCAGCACCTTGTTGCCGGTCGGATCGGGAAATTCACTGGTCGCGATTTCAAGCGTAAGCGTGCCCTCGCTATCGAGGGTGGTGAAAAGCTGTTTGCCGGTCGTCGCCATACTGTCTCTCCTACTGTGTCGCTGTCCAAACTGTGCAGACCAGTTGCAAAACGCAACCTCATTTTTCGGGCTTGTCATCCTGCGGATATTCCGCGCGCACGAAATAGAGCCCGTGGGGCGGCGCATTGAGGCCCAGCGCCTGCCGGTCGCGGGCGTGCAATGCCTGTGCGACCCGATCCTCGCTCCACCGGCCCATGCCCACCAGCGCCAGGCAGCCGACCATGCTGCGCACCTGATGGTGCAGGAAACTGCGCGCGGCCGCATGGACACGAACTTCTTCGCCGTCACGCTCGACATCGAGCCGGTCGAGCGTCTTGACCGGGCTGTCGGACTGGCAATGCACCGAACGAAAGGTCGTGAAATCGTGCAAGCCCACCAGCGCCTGCGCCGCGCGGTGCATGGCCTCGTGATCCAGCGGCGGACCGACTTGCCACAGTCTGTCCTTCTCGAGCGTCAGGGGCGCGCGCCGATTGGCAATCCGGTAAACGTAACTGCGCCCGACGCAGGAAAATCGCGCGTGCCAGTCGTCCGGCACGATGTCGCAATGCATCACGGCCACGGGATCGGGCCGCAAATGCGCATTCAGCGCCTCCATCAGCCTGAACGGCGCGATGTCCTTGGCAAGGTCCAGATGGCTGCGCATGGCAATCGCATGCACGCCGGCATCGGTCCGGCCTGCGCTGTGCAGACGCACGTCCTCACCCGTCACGCGAAACGCCGCCTCTTCGACCGCCTGCTGCACGCTCGGCCCGTCCTTCTGGCGCTGCAGACCGAAAAACGGCGTGCCGTCGAATTCGAGGGTGAGCGCGAAGCGGGTCAATCAAGCACTGTCCCGGCAGCGACGGCATTGCCCCGCAGGAAGGTGTCGAGGTCCATTTTGGGCTTGCCCGCGCGTTGCAGTTCGACCGGCCTGATGGCGCCCGTCCCGCAGGCGATGGCGAGTCGATCGTCGAGCACCTCTCCCGGCTGCCCGCTGCTTTCGACCATTTTGGCACGGAGCAGCTTCACCCGCGCGCCGTCGATTTCGAACCAGGCACCGGGGAACGGCGACAGCCCGTGAACTTGTCGTACCACCTGTTCCGCCGGCTGCGTCCAGTCGATGCGCGCCTCGGCCTTGTCGATTTTGGCCGCATAGGTCGCATCGCTTTCGTCCTGTTCCAGCGGATGCAGCGCCTTCAGGTCGATCAGCGTTCCCACCATCAGTTGCGCCCCGATCTCGGCCAGTTCCTCGGTCAGCTCGCCGGTCGTCTTGTCCTCGATCGGTGTGCGGGCAAAGGTGATCATCGGCCCGGTGTCGAGCCCCGCCTCCATCTGCATGATCGTCACGCCGGTGACCGGATCGCCTGCCATTACCGCGCGGTGGATCGGTGCGGCCCCGCGCCAGCGCGGCAGGATGCTCGCGTGCACGTTGAGGCAGCCGTGGGTCGGCGCATCGAGCACCGCCTGCGGCAGGATCAGCCCATAGGCCGCGACCACCGCGATATCGGCCTCCAGAGCGGCAAAGGCTTCCTGCTCCTCCGGCGATTTCAGCGATTTCGGATTGCGCACCTCCAGCCCCAGATCGGTTGCACGACTGTGGACCGGCGAGGGCGTCAACTCCCGTCCGCGACGTCCGCCCGGCCGCGGCGGCTGCGTATACACGCAGACCACCTCATGCGCTGCATCCACCAGCGCCTGTAGCGTCGGGACGGCGAATTCCGGTGTTCCCATGAAGATTATGCGCACAATCCCGCTCCGATGACCCTTTGGCCTGTCCAAGGGGCTTTCTCTGTTCCGCTCGCGCCCCTATCTGTCGCCTCATGGCATCGCAAGAGATCGAGACACTGGCCGCCGCGCTTGCCCGCCTGCCCGGCCTCGGCCCGCGCAGCGCGCGGCGGGCGGTGCTATGGCTCGTCAAACGCCGCGAAAGCGCGCTTCCCGCCCTGCTCGAAGCCCTGGCCACCGTGGGCGAGGCGCTGGTCGAATGCGCAATCTGCGGCAATGTCGATACCACCGACCCGTGCGGCATCTGCGCCGATCCCCGCCGCGACGGCAAGGGGCTGTGCGTGGTCGAGGATGTGTCCGACCTCTGGGCGCTCGACCGGGCGCGCCTGTTCAACGGTCGTTACCATGTTCTGGGCGGCAGGCTCAGCGCGCTGGATGGCGTGCGGCCCGAAGATCTCAACATCGCCAGCCTGCTCGACCGTGTCGGGAAGGGTGGCATCGACGAAGTCGTCCTCGCCATGAATGCCACGCTCGAGGGGCAGACGACCGCGCACTATCTTGCAGAGCGGCTGGAAGATTTCCCCTTGCGCATCACCCAGCTCGCCCACGGCCTTCCCGTCGGCGGTGAACTCGACTATCTCGACGAGGGCACTCTGGCCCAGGCGCTCAGGGCGCGTAGGCCCTTGGGTTGAGCGATTATTCCCACCGACCCAAACGGATTGAAAATCGCGCATTCCGCGCCTATCTGACCCGTCATGGCTATCCGTGAAATCCTCGAAGTGCCGGACCCCCGGCTCAAGGTCGTGTCCGAGCCCGTGACGCAATTCGACGACGAGCTGAACACGCTCGTCTCGGACATGTTCGAAACCATGTACGACGCCCCCGGCATTGGGCTCGCCGCGGTCCAGGTCGGCGTGCCCAAGCGCGTGCTCGTGATCGATCTCCAGCCGGAAGACGAGGATGCCGAACCCGTCCCCTGCAACCATGACGGGCACGAACACACGCACCAGCCGACGCGGAAGGAACCGCGGGTTTTCATCAACCCGGAGATTCTCGATCCGGCGGACGAACTCGCGACCTATCAGGAAGGCTGCCTCTCGGTCCCGGACATCTTTGCCGATGTCGACCGTCCCGCCACCTGCCGCGTGCGTTATCAGGACCTCGAGGGCGAAACCCACGAAGAGGACATGGAAGGCCTGATGGCCACCTGCATCCAGCACGAGATGGACCATCTCGAAGGCGTGCTCTTCATCGACCACCTCAGCCGCCTCAAACGCAACATGGCGCTCAAGAAGCTGCGCAAACTGCGCGAAGCGGCTTAGGGTTTATTTCCCGTCGAGCAGCCCCACCTTGTTGCCTTCAGGGTCCTTCATTTCAGCATAACGGAGGGTGTCGAACCCCTCTACCTTGACCGGCTCGGGCACTTTGATCTCCGATGTGTCGAGCCTCGCAATCTCCGCATCGAGATCGTCGACCCGCACGGTGACCGTCGCACCACCTTTCTGGCCCGGGTTGTCGAGCACCTGGAACAGCACGTCGCCCGTCAGGTCCCATTCGTGGCATGACGGCATCGGTTCGCGGTCCCACTTTCGCCCTAGAAATCTTGAATACCAGTCGGATTGCGCCGCGAAATCGGCGGCATCGATGCTGATGAAGACGGTGTTGGGTTTCACGGATGCGACTCCTTGTTGCTGGAGAAAAAGCGAGCCATTGTGGGGATAGTTCCGCCGCACGCTTGGCGTGAGTTTGTGTTCCAGCTATGTTCCGGCGATGGAAACGTCTGCGATCATTTTCATCTTTGCTGCCCTGGTGCTCGGCACTGTGCTTGGCTGGTTCTTCGGATCGCGTCCGGTTGCCGACTGGAAATCCCGGTTCGAGGCGCGCGATGGCGAGGCGAAGGAACTCGACGCCAGATATTTGCGCACCTTCGCCGATCTGGAGGCCAGTCGCGAGCGGGCGGGGCGGGTCGATTCGCTGACTGCCGAATTGGAGCAGGTCCGCGGACAGCACGATGCCGTGACCGCCGATCTGCGCAAGGCCAACGGCGATCTCGCCGCAGAGCTCGCCACGCTCAAGGAGAAAACCGCCAATTTCGACGAGCAGAAACGTCTGCTGGTCGAAGCGCGCGAGGAGCTGCTCAAGGAGTTCCAGAACACAGGCTCGGCAGTCCTTGGCAAGGCGCAGGAGGCCTTTCTCGCGCGGGCTGCCGAACGCTTCGGCCATTCGGAGAAAACCAACGAGGCGAAAATCCGCGAACTTCTCCAGCCGGTGGGTGACCGGCTCAAGAAATACGAAGACCAGGTTGCCGCGCTCGAGGAAAAGCGGACCAATGCCTTTACCTCGCTCGCCACGCAGATCGAACAGATGCGGCTGGGGCAGGAAGAGGTCCGGCGCGAGGCGCAGCGGCTCGGCAACAGCCTGACCAATGCGCCCAAGGCGCGCGGGCGCTGGGGCGAACGCGCGCTGCAGAACGTGCTCGAACAGGCGGGCCTCGCCGAACACACCGATTTCATCCTCGAACATTCGCTCGACACCGACGAGGGCCGCCTGCGCCCCGATGCCATCGTCAACGTGCCCGGCCAGAAGAAGCTGGTGATTGACGCCAAGGTCTCGCTCAACGCCTACCAGGCCGCGTTCGAGGCGGATGACGACGCGGTAAAACGCGCCCAGCTTGCGCAGCATGCCAAGTCGATGCGCGGCCACGTCCAGACCCTCGGCACGAAAAGCTACCAGAGCCAGTTCGACGAAGCGCCCGACTATGTAGTGATGTTCGTCCCCGGCGAACATTTCGTCGCCGCCGCGCTGGAGGCCGATCCCGACCTGTGGGATTTCGCCTTCCACAACAAGGTGTTGCTGGCCACGCCCACCAACCTCGTCGCCATCGCCCGCACGGTGGCGCAAGTCTGGCGGCAGGACACCATCGCGCGCGAAGCGGTGGAAATCGGCAAGGCCGGAGCCGAGCTATACGATCGCCTAGCCGTCGCCGCCGAACACATGAAGCGCGTCGGCGGCGGGCTCGAAACGGCGGTCAGCAATTACAACAAGTTCGTCGGCAGTTTCGAACGCAATGTGCTATCGGCCGGTCGCCGCCTGCACGAAAAGGGCATCGAGATCGGCAAGCGCGAGATCGAGGAAATCCCCAAGGTCGAAGGCACCCCACGCTACAACGCCGAAGACGCCGCGCAGATTGAAGACCGGACCGAGGAAGGGGGAGATGTGCCGGAGTGAGGTAAAATATAAAGGTTCTACTTGAGCATCAGGACCTTCACGACGCAATTTCGTCCGGAACTGACGAACTCGCTGATTGCCAAAGGCAAATGTTCATAGCAGCAATCAAGTGAAATCCCGGATTGCTAACATCCATTCATTCGAGACCCGCGGTTTTGCAATAGCTCTTATATCCTGCGTCTCTATAGTCTTGCGGAGTCTCAGGGACCTGTGCTTGCCTTCGGTCCATTGCGGAAAATATTTCACCTTTTGACGCCTCTGGGATCGCTACGCCCAGCTTCCCGAAAGATCTGACCACCGCCTCATGTCTGTCGGCATACCCATCAACAAGCGCGCGATACGCAAGCGTTTGCGCTAACGTGCTTCCTTCCGCGACGCGGTACTGCCCTTCCGTATCCAGCCAAAACAGGACACACTCGCTCAGCGGGTCGGCGTCCCGTGATTGCCAGTAACCAAGAAGATCGCCGCGATCAGCTTGCAGTACGAACCTTAATTTGTCTGCGGTATCGTTCATTGCAGCGATGTTGGCCATGATATGGGGGTCTGCCCGATCTCGATCATTGAGGTAATTATGATCTAGGAGCGGGTAAGTCTGCCCTGGCCACAGCAAAACTGCGAATGCGTCAAGCAACACGCTAAGGTCGGAAGGCGGAGCGCACCCGCGAAGCCTGAGACGCACAAACTCACGCGTTGACTTTTGCAAATGAGCCTCCGAATGTCCCTTGATAATCAATAAGGTATAAGCTCCGGTCCGGACCGACGCAAGCGGCTGAAGCCAAATCGCGAGTCATCGCCTCACAGTTCCCGCTATATGTTTGCTTCTGCGGCAATTCATTTCAAAACCCGGCCACTAGCTTTCCGCCCAATTCAAGATCGGCGACATTCCGTTTTCCTACATAGCCAGATTCTGCTCAAGACTGCCGAATGTCGAAAACGCCTGCCCATCGCATCCGCCGCCGCCCCGGTTTCTTCCATCCCGTCGCACTGCGGTCACGCCGTGACGGGTGGAGCGAGGCGCGGCAGTGCGCATTCCTTGCGCAACTCTACATCACCGGTTCGGTCAGCACGGCGGCGGCGCGTGTCGGCATGTCGCGTGCCTCCGCCTATCGTCTGCGCAAGCGCGACGGGGCCGACGGGTTCGCCCATGCCTGGGACCGGATCTTGACCCCGCCGGGGCAGGGCACATGTCCGCGTACCAAACCCGATTTCCGGAAGGTGACAGATGCGGCCCTCGTCCGGCAGCTTGAAACCGGTCTTGTGTCGCCCGTGGTCTTTCGGGGCCGGATGGCCGGAATACGCCGAAAACCGGACATTACCGCGTGTTTGCGGCTTTTCCGGCGGCAGTCTGCACGCGATGCATCGCGGTTTGCCGATCAGCTCGAGCAATGACTGCCGAGTTATTTTTTTACCCCGGTTCGGTGTCAACCGGAACTCACAGCCGAGGTTCATCACGCTACCGTCATGACGGCACGCGCCGGATCGCTGCCAGGGCATGGTCGGAACGACTGCGTCATGGGTCGGTTGATTTGGTCAGCTTTGTTTTTGGGAGAGTTCCGTGCGTATTCTGTCTGCCTGTGCTGCCCTTGTCGCCCTGAGCGCCACCGCCGCCTGCGACCGCAGCGATCCTCCTTCCAACCGCGTCAAGGAAGCGATGGAGGGCGCTGTCGAGGCCGTCACCACCCCGACGCCCACTGCGGCTATGGCCGAAGGCCGCTTCGCGCCGCGCGACGAATGCGCCGCGGTTGACGGTGCGCCAGCCTTCCTTGCGAAGCTGCGCGCAGCGGTCGAGGCGCGCGACGCCGATGCGCTGGTCGCGCTCACCTCCGACCAGACCGTGCTCGATTTCGGCGGCGGCGCCGGGGGCGATCTCCTGCGCCAGCGTCTCACGGATCCCGAATACGAAATCTGGGGTGCGCTCGACGAATTGGCAGAGATGGGCTGCGCACCTTATGAGAGCGCAGGGATCGTGCTGCCGTGGTATTTTGCCCAGGACCTCGGCACCGACGACCCGTTCAGCACCATGATGGTCACCGGCGAACGCGTGCCGCTCTACAAGGCCGCCTCGGCCAACTCGGAAGTGCTCGAATCGATTTCCTGGGATGTGGTCGGGCTCGACGGCGGGTTGCAGCCCGATGCACAGTTCCAGAAGGTGACCGCACAATCTGGAGCGACGGGTTTCATCGCCGACGAAAGCCTGCGCAGCCAGGTCGATTATCGCTTGATCGCCGATGATGTCGACGGGCGCTGGCAGATCACCGCACTGGTGGCGGGCGACTGATCAGCGTTCCAGCGCGGCGAGGACCTCATATCCCAGGACGGCTGCCGCGACGGCGGCATTCAGGCTGTCGGCGCGCCCGTTCATGGGCATGGTGACGCGCAGGTCGCAGGCCATCTCGTATTCTTCGGGCAGCCCGCGGCTTTCGTTGCCGACCATGACAAAGCAGGGCGCTGCATAGGGCGCGGTGCGATAGGGCTGCGCATCGCGCAGGCTTGCCGCCACAAGTTGCCCTTCGCCCATGCGCAGCCAGTCGTGAAAGTCCTCCCAGCGGGCCTGCGCAATGTGCTGCGTGAACACCGCGCCCATGCTGGCGCGCACGGCCTCCACGCTGAACGGATCGGCACAATCGTCGATCAGGATCAGCCCGCCCGCGCCAAGGGCATCTCCCGTGCGCAGCATGGTGCCCAGATTGCCCGGATCGCGCAGCGCCTGCGCCACCAGCCAGATGTCCGCGCTGCTCCGGTCGAGCGCCGACAGCGATGTATCGAACTCCGCGAACACGCCAGCGACGGCCTGCGGATTGTCCTTGCCCGTGATCTTGGCAAGGATATCGGGCGTGGTCTCGATGATCTCGCCGCCGCTCTGCTCCACCGCCTGCTCCAGCGCAGTCAGCAACGGATGCGGATCGCGCCGGTCGGCCAGCACCAGCACCTCGGGCAGCTGCCCGCACTCGCGCGCATCGGTCAGCAGGCGCAATCCTTCGGCGAGGAACTTGCCCGCAGCCTTGCGATGCTTCTTCTCGCGTAGCGCCCTCAGCGCCTTGACGGTGGGGTTGGAAAAGCCGGTAATTGCGCGCCGCGAAGCCTGGTGGGGTGCGGCCACGCTCAGGGCTCTCCGAATCCGTCCTCGACCATGGCGGCCAGCCCCGCCATCGCGTCCTCGCTGCCGGTACCCGACACGATGATGTCGATCGTGTCGCCTTTTGCTGCGCCCAGCATCATCAGCCCCAGGATGGAGCCGCCGGCCGCCTCGTTTTCACCCTTCGCGACGCGGACGTTGCAGCCCTCCGGCAGCTCGGCGACGGCATTGACGAACTTGGCGCTCGCCCGCGCATGCAGGCCGCGCTGGTTGACGACGGTGAGGGTGCGGCGCAACTCGCTCAAGAGGCTTTCCGCGCGCTGTCGAGATCCTGGCCGAGGAATTCGCTGGCAACCGTGATGTAATTGCGGCCCGCGGTCTGCGCGGCATTCACCGCATCGACCACGTTCATGCTCTTGCGCGCGCCTGCCAGCCGGATCAGCATCGGCAGGTTGATTCCGGCAATCACCTCGATCCGGCCGGTGTCGAGCAGCGAGATGGCAAGGTTGGACGGCGTTCCGCCAAACAGATCGGTCAGGATGATCGCGCCTTCGCCCGTGTCGACCGTGGCAATGGCATCGGCGATGTCCTGCCGCCGCTGCTCCATGTCGTCATTGGGTCCGATGCAGATCGTCGCGACGGCGTCCTGCGGGCCGACGACATGCTCCATGGCTTCGATGAAATGCTCGGCCAGCCGGCCGTGGGTGACTAGGATCATGCCGATCATGCGAGAAATGCGTCCGTCTTAAATCCCGAAGGTGTTCAACTGTCCCGACCCGTATCTGCGCCGCCCCTATGGCGCTGGTCAGCGGCGTTCGAGCGGGTCGGCGGGCCTGCTTCCCAGATTGCGGTGCAGAACCGTGGGCGAAAATCCGGCCTCGCGCAAGACCTGCGCGGCGCGTTCCGCACTGTAAACCGATCTGTGTCTCCCGCCGGTACAGCCGAACGCGATGTTGAGATAGCCGCGCCGCTGCGCGACGTAACGCGGCAGCAGTTCGAGCAATGTGTCCGCAATCTTGCCGAATGCGGGTTCGAACGCAGGATCGCCGGTGATGTAATCGGCTATGTCGGCGTCCAGCCCCGTCTGTTCGCGCAGGCCCGGCATCCAGTGCGGGTTGTTGAGGAACCGCATGTCGAACATCAGGTCGGCGAGCGGCGGCATGCCGCGCGCAAAGCCGAAGCTCGAGACCGTGACGAGCATGTCGCGGGCACGCCCCTCGTCGAACCGGTCACGAATGACTTCCTGCAGTTCGTGTGATGAAAACGTGCTGGTGTCGATGACCATGTCCGCCCAGCGACGCAAGGGTTCGAGCAACTCTCGCTCTGCCCTGATCCCGTCGCCGATGGGTCGATCGCGCGCCATCGGATGCGGCCGCCTGGTCTCGTTATAGCGCCGCTCGATCTCCCGCGTGGAGCAATCGATGTAGAGCGTCGTGAGTTCGATGTCGTCACTCGCGGCCAGCTTCTTGTAGATGTCGATGATATCGCGCGGTGCGAACCCCCGCGTCCGCGTGTCGAAGCCGACGGCCAGCGGGATATGAGGTCCGGGCTCCTTGCCGACGAGCTTGGAGAGCATGCGGATGGGGAAGTTGTCGACCGTTTCCCAGCCGAGATCTTCCAGCACGTGGAGCGCTGTCGTCTTCCCGGCACCCGACATGCCGGTGACGAGGAGGATGCGGCGGCTGGGCGAGTCGGCAGTCATCGCTCGCTGCTTACCGTCTTTCGGGGGTCGCTTGAAAGGGCGAGCCCGTGCGTGAGGAGACAAAACTCTGCGCGGATGGCCTGCGCGGCATCGCCGGTGCGAAACGGCAAGCTGGGGATCGATAGACCGCAAAGCTCCCGGGCCTGCGTATCCATCGGAAATCGTGCGGCTTTCGGCGAGATGGACAGGATGAGGGCAACCGGTGCCGATGTCGTCGGCATCTCGACAATCCCGACATTGCGGATCTCGATCAGCCCCGCGGTTTCGGGAGCGGGGCTTGCGACCAATTGCCCGTCTTCCGCTGCGATCTGCACGCCATCGTCGCCGATCAGCACGGCGCCCCTGTCGATCAGCATCAAGGCCAGCGACGTCTTGCCGGCACCCGTCGGCCCTTCGATCAAGAGACCGCGTCCGTCGATCGCAACCCCGGTGACGTTTGCCAGCGTCATCGTCATCGCGCGACAGGCAGTGTCAGCACGAGGCAGGCACCGCTGGCCCCGTCCGGTCTTCCCCGCGCTTCGAGCGAGCCCTCATGCGCCTCGGCAATGGTCCGGCCGATGGCGAGACCGAGCCCGGAATGGTTGCCGAAATCCTCGCCTTCCGGACGATCCGAATGGAAGCGGTGAAAGACCTTTTCGCGCTTCGCTTCGGGGATGCCGGGCCCCTCGTCGCATACCGATACCGATATGCGCCCATCGCGTCTGTTGAGGCCGACCGAAATCGCACCGTCCTCCGGAGAGAAAGACACGGCATTGTCGAGCAGGTTCTCGACGACCCGCTCCAGCCGCATTCCGACGCCCATCACGCCAAAGGGTCCGGCACTGACATCGATTGCGACCCTGCGGCCCTGGTTCTCCCCCCGTTCCTCTCGCCCGGAAATCACATTGCGCACCAGCGCCTCGAGATCGAGCCGCTCGAATTCGGTGCGCGACAGTTCGGCATCGATCCGGCTCGCATCGGAAATTTCGGTTACCAGCCTGTCGATCCGGCGCACGTCGTGCGTGGCGATGTCGAGCAATTGCGCGCGCAGTTCGGGATCGTCGACCTTGCCAAGCGACTCGGTGGCGCTGCGCAGCGACGCAAGCGGGTTCTTGATCTCGTGCGCCACATCGGCCGCGAAACTCTCGACCGAATCGATCCTTTGGCGGAGCGCCGAGGTCATGTCCGACACGGCCCGTGCAAGCATGCCGATCTCGTCGCGCCGCTGTGGCAACCGGGGGACTTCCACCTGCCTGTCACGACCCTGTCGCACGCGGACTGCCGCTTGCACGAGTTCGCGCAGGGGCCGAACTATTGTCTGCGCGAGGAAGAAGGAAAGCAGTGTCGACACGACAAGGAACAGGAGCACCACCATCGCCACGCCCGTACGCGCACTGCGCACGCTTTCGGTGATATCGACGGGATTGCGGGTCAGGAGCAGCGTTTCACCGTCGAGGCCGACCGGCGCGGCAGCGTTGATGACGTGCGTTCCATCGGGCGCATCGCGCAGGACGATTTGCGTCAGGCTTTCCTCGCGTGCGCGATTCAGTTCGGGCCAGTCCTCGACATCGTCGCTCTCCGGCTCGACATAATCGGGCAGGGCAGGCGCGCCGACGATCCGGTCGAACCAGCGATCCATGCGCAGCGCAAAATCGGTCTGGTCGACTTCGGAGGCTGTCGGAAGGTCGAAACTCGGTGGTGCAAGCGCAAAGCTGTCGGCTTCCAGCTTGCCTTCGGAATTGTAGACCCGCAGCCGCAGGCGTTGCTCTTTCCCGATCTGGATCAGCAAGGCTTCCTGTCGCTGCGCATTGGCCCCGGCAAGCGCTTCCGCAGTGATCTGTGCCTCGACCAGTGCCAGCTTGAACCGCTCGTCGAGCAACTGCTTGCGATAGCTGTCGAGATACAACACCCCGCCACCGAGCAGGACCAGCGGCACGATATTGACGAACAGTATCCTGCCGGTCAGCGAAAGCCTGCGCGACCAGCGCAGCTTCTCGAGCCGCGGATCGCCCTTCAGGACGCTGTCCGTGTCAGCCATCGCTGAAGCTGTAACCAGCCCCGTACAGCGTTTCGATTGCGGAAAATTGCTTGTCGATGGCACGGAATTTGCGCCGCATGCGCTTGATATGGCTATCGACGGTGCGATCGTCGACGAAGACATCGTCGGGATAGGCGGCATCCATCAGCTGGTTGCGGCTCTTGATCACGCCCGGGTGCAGCGTGAGCGCTTCGAGCAGCAGGAACTCGGTGACGGTCAGCGAAACCGGTCGTCCGTCCCACGTCACGTGGTGGCGCGCCGGATCCATGCGCAATCGACCGCGCTCGATGATCTCCGCCGGTTTTTCGTCGGGCTCTGCCGGCAACGGACGCCGCGCATCGCTGCGACGCAGGATCGCGCGAATCCGGGCCAGCAGCAGTCGCAGGCTGAAGGGTTTGGAGATATAGTCGTCCGCGCCCATTTCGAACCCGGCTTCCTCGTCCTGCTCGTCATCCTTGCTGGTCAGGAAAATGACCGGCAGCGGCGACTTCTCGCGCAAGCGCCGCAGCAGTTCCATGCCGTCCATCTTGGGCATCTTGATGTCGAAAATCGCCAGGTCCGGCGGATTGTCCATCAGGGCGCCCAGCGCCGCTTCGCCGTCCGAATAGACCCGCGTCGCGAAACCTTCCGCCTGCAATGCGATCGAGACAGTCGTCAGGATATTACGGTCGTCGTCGACCAGCGCGATGATCGTCCGGTCTTCCTGCGTCGGCGTGGTGGCTGGGGTTGGGCTTTCCATCAGGGATAGCGCCTAACCCTTTTGCGTGGACAAGACAACGCAAGCCGCGGCGGTGAAAGCGACTTTACGCACCGGGATTTGACCTCGCGACAAGTGCCGACTATGCGGCGGGGCGAGGAACGCGCATTCGAATGCGCGGTCGATTCCCGGTTAACGTTCCGTATCAATGCGCTGGAGAATTCAGTGACCTTTCCGCTATCCCACTCGCTTGCCGCGCAGGGCATCGAGACTGCTGCAAAAATCCACCCGAACCTGACTTCGGAAGAACTGACCGAAGCGGCTCTTGCCAATGGCGAGGGCAAGCGCGCCAGGCACGGGCCGCTGGTCGTGGAAACGGGCAAGCACACGGGGCGTAGCGCGAAAGACAAGTTCATCGTCCGCAATGCCGAAACCGAAGACACGGTCTGGTGGGACAACAACGCCTCGATGAAGCCCGAACATTTCGCGGCTCTCAAGCAGGACTTCCTCGCCGCCTTGGGTGAGAAGAGCGATCTCTACGTGGCCGACCTGTTCGGCGGCTCGCAGCCGGAATACCGCGTCAATGTGCGCGTCATCAACGAACTCGCCTGGCACAACCAGTTCATCCGCACGCTGCTGGTTCGTCCTGCCGAAGCCGACCTTCAGGGTTTCGTGCCGGAATACACGATTATCGACTTGCCGAGCTTCCGCGCCGATCCGGAACGCCACGGCTGCCGCAGCGAAACGGTGATCGCGGTCAATCTGGAAGAAAAGCTCATTCTCATCGGCGGTACCCGATATGCCGGCGAGATGAAGAAGAGCGTCTTCGGCATTCTGAACTACCTGCTTCCGCCCAAGGGTGTGATGCCGATGCACTGTTCCGCAAATATCGGTCCCGATGGAAAGAGCGCAGTCTTCTTCGGTCTCTCCGGTACCGGCAAGACGACCTTGTCGGCCGATGCCAGCCGCACGCTGATCGGTGACGACGAACATGGCTGGTCGGACACGGCAGTCTTCAATTTCGAAGGCGGCTGCTACGCCAAGATGATCCGCCTCAATCCCGAAGCGGAGCCGGAAATCTACGCCACCACGCGCATGGAAGGCACCGTGCTCGAAAACGTGGTCATGGATGAGAACGGCGAGATCGATCTCGACGACAACACGCTCGCGGAAAACACGCGCGGCGCCTATCCCTTGTCATCGATCCCGAACACTTCGGAAAAGAACATGGGCCCTCCGCCCAGCAACGTGATCATGCTGACCGCCGATGCATTCGGTGTGCTGCCCCCGATCGCCCGGCTGACGCCCGATCAGGCGATGTATCACTTTCTGTCAGGCTACACGGCCAAGGTCGCCGGCACCGAGATCGGCGTGACCGAACCGGAGGCGACTTTCAGCACCTGCTTCGGTGCTCCGTTCATGCCACGCCACCCGAGTGTTTACGGCAATCTGCTCAAGAAGCGTATTGCCGAAGGCGGCGCGCAATGCTGGCTGGTCAATACGGGCTGGACCGGGGGCAAATACGGCACCGGCAACCGCATGCCGATCAAGGCGACCCGCGCGTTGCTCAATGCGGCACTCGATGGCAGCCTGAACGATGCCGAATTCCGCAAGGATCCGAACTTCGGTTTCGATGTGCCGGTCAGCGTGGACGGGGTCGATGACGGCATTCTCGATCCGCGCTCGACATGGGCCGATGGCGAAGAGTACGACCGCACGGCGCAGAAGCTGGTCCAGCTGTTCGTAGACAATTTCGAACCCTTTGCGGCACATGTCGACCAGGGCGTTCGCGACGCGGCACCTGCCGCCGCCTGAGCATTTCACGGTTGGAGAGGAGAGCCCCCGGACGCAGCAATGCGGACCGGGGGCTTTTTCGTTGCACATGCGTTGGGGTTGCAGATACATCTTTTGGTAAAGGAGAACCCCGATGGCACTTTTCGATCAATTGCTCGGCGCAGCCCACAATCATCCGACCGTCAAGAACATGGCGGACAAGCTTGGCATCGATGCGGCCACTGCGGAAAAAGCGATCGCCGGTCTTGGCGAGGCGCATCACGAGGATGGCGACACCGTCGAAGTCGCCTCGGCCAGGACCGGCGTGGAGCCCAACATTCTCAATCAGGTGATGGAGCAGATCGGCGGGGAAGGCTCTCTCGCTCGTTTCACCCAGATTCTCGATGCCGACCACGACGGCAATCCGCTCGACGATATTGCCGGGATGGCAGGCAAGTTTTTCGGCAAGAACTGAAGGGGAGAGAAGGAATGAATCTCAGCCAGGTACTGCAGCAGAGCGGCGTCATCGACTCGATGGCGCGCGAACTGAATATCGATCCGGCCACCGCCAAGATGGCGACCGGCGCGCTATTGCCCGCTATCGTCGCAGGCATGGGCCGCTCGACGACGCAAGCCGCGCCTGCAGGCGGTGGACTGGGTGACATTCTGGGCAGTCTTGCCGGGGCGAGCGGTGCGGGCGGTGGCCTTGGCGGCCTCGGCGGCATCCTCCTCGACCAGGTCACGCGCCAGGATCCCACACCGACCCAGCCGGGCAACGATATCCTCGGCCAGATTTTCGGCAGCAAGGATGTCAGCCGCGGCGTGGCGAGCGAGGTTTCGGCCGCCACCGGCATCGACTCCGCCCTGCTCAAGAAGATGCTGCCGATCCTCGCAATGGCTGTCGCAGGCTACATGGCGAAGCAGGCCGGTGGCGGTGCGACTTCGCAACAGGACAGTGGCCTCGGCGGGATTCTCGGCTCGATCGTCGGCGGACTGGCGGGTCGCTAGGCCGGCGCATCCGCGCTAGCACTGTTGCGAAAGAATGGCAGAGGCGAAGGCAAGAATGAACCGTCGCCTCGCCTTTCTCGCCACCTGCCTCGTCGGCCTGCTTTCGGCGCCGTTACCGGCGCAGACGCACGCCCCTGCCGCGCAGGAAGCGCACGCCGCCGCGCCGAAAGTCCAGGCGGCAAAAATCGTCGCGCGATATCCGCATGATGCCACGGCTTTCACCCAGGGGCTGCTGTGGCACGATGGGTCCCTGTTCGAAAGCACGGGGCGCGAGGGGCGCTCTGGCATACGCGAGATCGAACTCGAGACCGGCACGATCATCCGCCAGCAGGCCATCCCCGCCGACCAGTTCGGCGAAGGGTTGGCGCTGTGGGATGACGAACTGATCAGCCTGACATGGCGCGATGGCGTGGTGCACCGCTGGAATGCGCAGACGCTCGAGTCCGTCTCCAGTGACAGCGAGTTCCCGTTCGAGGGCTGGGGCCTGACTGCGCTGCCGGAAGGCCTCGTTCTCTCCGACGGCAGCGACACTCTGCGCATTCTCGATCCGGCCGACTTTTCGGTCAAGCGCGAGATTGCCGTGACGCTGAACGGCAGGCCGCTGCCCCGGCTGAACGAGCTGGAAGCGGTCGACGGCCTGGTGTTCGCCAATGTCTGGCATGCGCCTTTCATCGTCGTGATCGATCCGGCCGACGGCGTCGTGCGCACCGTCATCGACCTGCGCGAAATCGTCGCCGGCGTCGCAGTCGATGACCCCGAAGCGGTCCTCAACGGGATCGCCTGGGACGCCGATCAACGCCGACTGTTCGTAACCGGCAAGCTCTGGCCGAATCTATTCGAGATCGCACTGGCCGAGACCGATCAAGTGGTCGATTAGCGCGGCAAACTCACCCCCGCGCCCGGTCGATATACCGCCCGACATTCGCCTCCAGCACGTCCATCGGCACATTGCCGCCCAGCACCACGGCGTCGTTGAACGCCTTCATGTCGTAGGCACTGCCCAGCTCGCGCTCCGCCCGTTCGCGTTGCGCCACGATGCGGCTGTGGCCGAGCTTGTAACCGGTCGCCTGGCCGGGCCAGCTGCAATAACGATCGACCTCGCTCTGGACCTCGTCCGGTTTCGAACCATTGCGTTCGACGAAGAAGCGGTTGGCCTGCTCGCGGCTCCAGCCCTTGGCGTGCAGACCCGTATCCACCACCATGCGACATGCACGGAAGGCCAGCGACTGGAGATAGCCCAGCGTCCCGACCTCGAACCCGTCGTAGGCGCCCAATTCGTCGGCCAGTTGCTCGCCATAGAGCGCCCAGCCTTCACTGAACGGATTGAACGCCAGGACAGACCGGATCAGCGGCAGGCGGTTCGAATATTCGCCCTCCCAGACATGGCCGGGGATGGTCTCGTGGTAGGTGAGATCGGCGAGATCGTATTTCCGGTGCAGATCGGTGCTGCGCAAATTGATCCAGAACCGGCCCGGAATCGTGCCGTCCTTGCTGCCCGCGCCGCCATAGGCTCCCGGTGCGCCCGCTTCCTCGGCCGGCGGAATGCGCACCACCTCGAGATTGGGGTCGACCAGCGTGCCGAAGGCGCGCGGCATCTGTCCCCTGATCCATGCGACGCGATCCGCGATGAATGCCATGATCTCGGCGCGACCTGCATCGCCCTCGGCGGGCGTGCAGCGCCTCGAGCTCTTCCAGGCCCTGTCGGTGGATCTCGTCGGCCGACAGCATGGTGGTGGTGCTGTTGCGTAGCGCCCAGGCGTAGAATTCCTCGCCATGCGGGCGCGCGGAAATCCCGGGATCGCTCTTGGCCACCGCGCGCTCCGCCCGCAATTCGGCAAGCTGGCGATTAAGCGCCTCGGCAATCGGGCCGGTTTCCAGCGCAAGGGCCTTGTCGGCATGCGCATCCGATAATCCCGCTTCGGCCAGCTTGGTGCGCAGGTCGGCGGCGAACAGTTCGCCCTTGCCCGCGCTTGCGATGGTTTGCTCCATCTGGACGATCGTCTTGTCGAGCAGGAAATCCGGCGGCACCACGCCCATGGCCCGCGCATCCCGTATCCGCGCCAGTTCTCCGTCGAACGAAGCCTGTGCCTGTTGCAAACGTTCGATATAGGCGTCCGCATCGTCGGCGCCCGTGACCAGATGGGTCGACTGCATGAAGCGTGGAAGGCCGATATATTCGCCGACATTCTGGATCACGACATAGGGCGCAGTCCGCCAGTTGCCGACCGGCGTATCACCATATGGCAGGGCGAAGCCGTCGAGCGCCAGTTCATAGGCGCTTTCGACCACTTCGATGCTGGTCAGGCTTTCGGTGCCGAGGCCGGCGCGCGGGAAGGCGCGAATTCTGGCCAGATCGCTCCTCAGCGTCTCGGCGTAAGCCTGCTGGCCTGCGGGTGATTGATCCTCGAGCCTGCCGCGCAGACGCGCATTCTGGCCGGTGTCGACACCCAGGCTCGTGGCCCGTTCGGGCTCATGCTCGAGCAGATTGTAGGCGATGCTTTCGAGCAGCGCGTCTGCCGAATTGCCGGTCGCGGCACGTGGCACGGTGGCGCATCCGCCAAACGAAAGGGCGGTCGTGGCGCCAAGTCCGGCGAGGATCTGGCGGCGGGTGGCTTCGTATGTGGGGAAGGTCATGCGCGCCGGTGTGAAACCAGCGCGCATGCGTGTCAAATCAATCGAGGAATTCGGCCGGAACCTTGCCGCCGTTTGCCGACAGCTCTTTCATGGTGCGCTTGTGCAGCCACAGATTGTCCTCGGCGCTGCCGCTGTAATCGGTGTTGCCGAGTTCCTGCGCCAGCTCCTTGCGGTTCTCATAGCTCGAATCCACGCCGATGAGCTTCATCAGATCGACGATCGAGGTGCGCCAGTTGAGATTGTCGGCGCCCTGCATGGCGTCGAGCTGGCTCGCCACATCGACTTCGGTGGTGGCCTTGGGCTGCGTTACCGGCGCATCGGCCCAGGCGTTGCCGGTGGGCTGCGGCTTGGGTGCTTCCTGCGCCTTGGCTTCCTTGCCGAAAATCGCGTCCTTGATCTTGCCGAAAATGCTCATCGTCAAAACTCCCGAAATCATCGTCCGGCGCCGTGCCGTCCGTTCGAGCTTTCAACGTGCCAAAACCGGGCGCGTTCCGCCAGCATTTCCGTTCGCGGCGATCCGCGTTAAAGGGGCGGCATGCTCGATCTGGTTCTCTCGCTCGCCGTATTGGCCGCCATTGCCTTGATTGTCGGCGCATGGGCGATGTGGCGCCGCACGCGAAACACGAAACAGGCGCTGATGATGGTGCTCGTGGCTGCTATCGCCTTGATAAACGTCGCCATCTGGACGGTGCCGGACAGCAGCGGCGAGGCCCCGCTCGCAAAGGTCGAACGGGGCGCTCGCTGATCACAGACTGCCTGCCAGCTTGCCCGGTCGCGGCGATCAGTCGGGCAATTGCCACATGACCGAACCGGTGTAGTTCCCGGCGACCGGTTCGCCCGACGTTCCGCGAGCGGGTTCGAATCGGGCACGCTTTTCGACGAGCGCACAGGTCGCTTCGTCCAGCTCGGCGTGGCCGGTCGATCCGATGATGCGGCAGCCGCTCACCTTGCCCTGTGCGGAAATGTCGAGGCGAAATTTCGCCACCCCGGTCAGGTCGCGGCGAGCCCAAGACGATCGATAGTCACGGTCGCTCAGCCATGCGCCGGGATCGTTGCGCGGCTTCGCAGAGACCGGATCGAACCCGGTCGGGGTGACCTTCGGCAGGGGCTCCTGTGACGGGATGCCCGTCGGCTTCGGGTTCGGGATGGGCGGCATTGGCGGCAGGATGATGTCCGATGCGCGCACGTCCGGCCTGGGGATATCGAAATCGATTTTCGTCTCGGGCGCAGTGATCGGCGGTGAAACCTCGGGCACCGCTTCGCTGGTCTTTGGCTCCGGCTCGACAGGTGTCGGCTCGGGCGGTGGCGGCGGCTCGATCGGAAATTCGACGGCGTCGGGATTCTTGTCTTCTGTCTCGATGATCTGGGTCACGCTCAATCCGGTGACGATGGCTGCGCCAATTGCAGCCTGGACGATGAACGCTCCCGCCAATCCTGTGGCAGATGGCCCGCTCTTTTGATCGACATAAGCCATGATGGGTCCTCTCCTTTTGCGACTCCACTAATGGCAATGTTACAACATAACGTTCAATTGGCAAGGGCGAAGTCGGAAAGGCTGCGCTGACCGACGAGGTGCACAGGGCAATGACGGGCGAACGCTGGCCGCCCGCTGATAGGAAGAACCGAATGTTCTAGGGCGTCGTCAGGTAATCGGGCAGGAGGGATCGAGCCGGAAATCGAGATAATTGTCGACCGACTTCATCAGCTCTTCCTGCTCGTTCTCGAAGAAGTGATTGGCCCGCGGGATCTCTTCGTGATGCACCGTGATGTGCTTCTGCGTGCGCAGCTTCTCGACCAGCTTGGTCACCGCCTGCGGCTGCACGACAGTGTCCTGCGCACCATGGATGAAGATGCCGCTCGCGGGGCAGGGGGCCAGGAAGCTGAAGTCGTACATGCTCGCCGGCGCGCCGATCGAAATCCATCCGCGAATTTCGGGGCGGCGCATCAGCAATTGCATGCCGATCAGCGCGCCGAAGCTCACGCCGGCAACCCAGGTCACCTGCGCTTCGGGATGGATCTGCTGGACCCAGTCGAGTGCGCTGGCCGCGTCCGACAGCTCGCCGACGCCGTTGTCGAAACTGCCCTGGCTGCGGCCCACACCGCGAAAATTGAAGCGCAGCGTGGCAAAGCCGCGATTGACGAAGGTCTTGTACAGCCGCTGCGTCATCTGTTCGTTCATGGTCCCGCCGCCCTGCGGATGCGGATGCAGGATCATCGCCACGGGCGCGCGCGGGCGCGGGGCGGGTGAAAAACGGCCTTCGAGGCGGCCTTCTGGGCCGGGAAAAATGACGGTTGGCATGGACGGAATACCTGTCAGAGTGAGCTGTGACGCGCATCCACGGGTGGCGCGCGCGAAGTGGCGGGCTATATAGGGTTTCCCGCCAAAATCGCAATTGTTTCGAGCATCTGTCATTCGCGAACGCATCTATCTCGACCACGCCGCCACGACGCCGCTCCGGCCCGAAGCGCGCGCGGCCATGGAGGAGGGCTTTGCGCTCTGGGCCAATCCGAGTTCGCCCCATGCCGAAGGACGCAAGGCGCGGAGTCTCTTGGAAGACGCCCGCGACCGGGTGAAGGCAGCGCTGGACTGGTCGGGAGAGGTGATTTTCACCTCCGGGGCGAGCGGCGCTGCCGAACTGGCGCTCAATCGCGCAAAGGCAGGTGCCCGGCTGGTCTCGACGGTCGAGCATGATGCGATCCTGCAGGCAGCACCCGATGCGGAGCGATTGCCGGTCCTGTCCGATGGACGGCTCGATCTGGACAATCTGCGAGATGCGCTGGAGCGAGAGCGTCCGCTGGTCGCGGTGCAGCAGGTGAATTCCGAAACCGGGAATCGTCAGGCCCTCGATGCCATTCACGCGTGCGTGCGCGAGGCAGGTGGCATCCTGCTCAGCGATGCGGCGCAATCGGCCGGCAAGATGCCTCTGCTGCCATGCGACATGGCGATTGTCTCGGCGCACAAGTTCGGCGGCCCCATCGGGGTCGGGGCCTTGCTGGTGAAGGATTATGCCGTGCTGAATCCATCGGGGGGACAGGAGCGCGGATACCGGCGGGGGACGGAGAACCTGCCGGGAGTGTTGGGCATGGCAGCCGCCCTCGAAGCTTGCCCGGACGACTATCTCGATGCCGGTGTCCTGCCGTGCCTGGACCAGCTGGCGGAGGACGTCCGCGCGATTGGCGGAACCTGGCTATCCGACCGGCTGTCCGATCCCACGCCCTACATCCGCGCGCTGGCCATGCCCGCCATGAGCGCGACCACGCAGGTCATGCGTTTCGACCTCGGCGGAATAGCCGTATCGCAGGGCTCGGCGTGCTCCAGTGGCACGATGAAAGCCGGTCGCGCCCTTGAATCGCTACAGGTCGCGCCGGAAGTCGCGGCGAATACCATCCGCATTTCGGTGGGATGGAACACGACGCGGGCGGAGATTGAACGCTTCTGCGATGTCTGGCTAGAGCTGGCCCGCAAGGGATGAAGAACGCATGATTTACCTTGATTATCAAGCCACTACGCCGCTCGCGCCCGAGGCGCGCGATGCGATGCTGCGCTGGCTCGACGGGCCCGACGGCACCGGTTTCGGCAATCCGCACAGCCCCCACCGCATAGGTCGTCAGGCAAAGGCGGCAGTTGAACTGGCGCGCGAAAAAGTCGCTGCGCTGCTGCCGCCGGGGGGCAAGGTGATCTTCACCTCGGGGGCGACAGAGGCGATCAATCTGGCGGTGCGCGGCTTCGGAAATGGCGGGAGCGTGTCCTATTCCGCGATCGAACATGCAGCCGTCGGCGATACGGCCCGGGCAGCGGGAAAAAGCCATCTTCTCGATGTGGCGGATGACGGACAGTGCGATCCGCAACAGTACTTGCCAGACGATACCAGGCTGGTGTGCGTGATGCAGGTCAACAACGAGATCGGGACGATCCAGCCAACGGTCGAGTGGCACAGGAAGGCCAGGGAAAGCAATGCACTGTTCCTGTGCGATGCAGTTCAGGCCTATGGCAAGATTGCGGTGACGGTGGCCGACATGATCGCGATTTCGGCGCATAAATTTCACGGTCCCAAGGGCGTCGGTGCCCTGTGGGTGCGCGACGGCGTCGAGCTGGAGCAGGTGCAGACCGGCGGCGGACAGGAACATGGCATGCGTTCGGGCACCCTCTCTCCAGCCCTGATTGCAGGTATGGGAAGTGCCGCCGCGTCTGCCAGCCAGTCGCTCGATCGTGATGCTGAACACGTCGAAACGCTCTGGAACAAGGCCCGGGATATTTTCGCCGACTGGACGCTCAACGGCAGCGCGGATGCCCGCTGGCATGGCAACCTCAATATCCGTAAAGACGGTTTGGATGTGGCACGGCTGATGAGCGATTGCCGAGATGTGATGTTTTCCGCCGGATCGGCCTGCGCCAGCGGATCTGGCCGGCCAAGCCATGTGCTCAAGGCCATCGGGCTGAGCGATGCGCAGGCGAAGAGTTCGATCCGCCTGGGCTTCGGCCGCTATACGACGATGCAAGAGATCGAGGCGGCGGGCCAGAAAATCAACGCAGCGGCCAAGGCGCAGGGTCTCTGAGCGGCATGGTGCGGGTCCACTTCACCACAGCGCGCGGCGATCATGTCGCGGCAGAAGGCGAGGCGGGCGACAGCCTGCTGACCGTCGCGCAGGCGGCTGGCATGCCGCTGGAGGGAACCTGCGAGGGCCAGATGGCCTGTTCGACCTGCCATGTCATCGTCGATACCGTCTGGTTCGACCGCCTGCCCGAGGCGAGCGAGGAAGAGGAAGACATGCTGGACCTCGCGGCGGGAGTGCGACGCACCAGCCGACTGTCGTGCCAGATCGAACTGACCGCGGAGCTAGACGGACTGGCCGTGTCCTTTCCTGCAGAAAGCCACGACATGCGAGGCTCGTAACCCCACGCTCGCTGATTCAGCTTTGCCCGATCCGGCCAGCGAGGGTGAGGGCGGGCGGAGCCACGCGGTTTGTCGTGTCTCTGGTCGCGCCCGGCGAGGTGCTGGAGGGTCATGCCGCCAGCACTCCCGCCGGACCTGACGAGCGGGCTGCGATCTAGGCGCCTTGCTCCACGCCAGCCTTGCGCCGGTCGAGCGTGCGGACGATCCAGGCGATGCCGGCGACAGGCGCCAAGACGGCGCCAAGCAGGATCAGCGCGGCGATGACATAGCCCATAACCGTGCCGAGCGAGCCGAAGGCGCTGGCGATGGGCGCGGTGAAGCCGCTGGCAACAGCCGCGCGCGGTGCGTAATCGATATCCATGCGGCTGAAGGCGACGCGGCCCTGCGTTTCCGCCAGCCAGCTTTTCGCCTGGTCGATTTCCTCGTTCACCGCCGCGACCTGGCGTTCGGCCTCGACCAGTTCCTCGACCGAACCGCGCCGTGTCTTCAGCACTTCGAGCAGCCTGTCGCGCAGTTCCTCGCGCGAACGGATGCGCGCCTCCGTGTCAACGATGGTTTTCGACACCTCTTCGCTGCCGATGGTGGTGGCCGTCTGTTCGGCCCCGAGGTCGCTGGCCTCGTCCTCTAGCAGCGAGCTGACAGCGCGGGCGTGGTTGGCGGCGACGGCGAGCTGGAGCGTTCCACGCACGTCGTCGCGCTCGGCACTCCGCACCGATCGGCATGTCGGCGCATGAGCCGACCAATGTCCTGCGACGCGAGTTCGAAGGACATGCCATAAGCATAGGCGAGTTTGGGCATGGCGGCGGGAATGGCGTCGAGCCCCGCTCCGGTTGCGTTGTCCCCGGGCGCATCGGTGGATGCGTTTACAGCGCTCTCGTCGACCGTTTCGATCGTCGTGTCGCTGCCTTGTATAGCTTCGCTCGACGAATGTTCGCTGTCCGACGCTTGGTCGCAGCCGATCAAAGCGAGCGAGGCAAGTCCTGCTAATATAATAGTTTTGTTCATGGCACTCTCTCCTGAGGCGGGGAGGCAGATTCGAGTCCGCCCCATTCCCGCCACAATCATGCCACATTTTCGCCGCATTTCAAGAGCGATGGTTTTTGTGGAGGAAGCGCGGGACAGAAAGTGCTTCTTTAAAGGGATTGACCGAGGTCGATGGCGGCCACGCGGTTCGACCTTAGTTTGCCTGTCTTGAGCACCCGTTCGGCAGGGGGTGTGGTGCTGGTCAGACGAATTGCTCTGCCGGTCGATTGGGCTTTGCCTTGGCAGCGACCTCGCCTAGCGGTGGCGGGGTATCAGGACTTTGGGAGAGAGATTTCATGCGTATTCATCAAGCCTTGCTGCTGGCCACGGCGCCGCTCGCGCTCTTGGCAGCGACCGCACCCGCTATCGCGCAGGATGCCGCGCCGACGGCGGAGCAGACTTCTGCTCCTGCTGCCGACGCGCACAATGCGGAACTGCGCGCCTGGTTCGATGCGAAATACGAGGAGCAATTGCTCGACAGCCCGTTGTGGCTGACATCGCTCGGCCGCAAGGAGCGCTATGGCGAGATCGACGACATGTCGCTCGCCGCGCAGGACGAGGACCTCGCCTGGCGCAAGGCGACAGTCGAGGAGATGGAGAGCCGGTTCGATTACGACACCCTTTCAGCAGCCGACCGCCTGTCTTTCGATCTGTGGAAATACGAATATGAGAGCGCTGCCGAGGCGGCGAAATGGCGCGACAACGGCTATGTCTTCACCCAGATGCACGGCGCGCACACAGGGCTGCCATCGCTGCTGATTTCGCAGCACCGGGTCGATACGGCGCAGGACATGCGCGATTATATCTCGCGCGTCAGCGCCATCGGCCGCGCCATCGGGCAACTGGTCGACATTGCCGAGCAACGTGCTGTGGCCGGCGTGCGGCCACCCTATTTCGCCTATGACTTCGTGATCGCCGAAGCAAAAAAGCTGACCAGCGGCGCGCCCTTCGACGGAGGCGAGGACAATGCGCTGTGGGCCGATGGCCAAGCGAAAATCGCCGCGCTGGTGGAAGCCGGGACGATCACCGAGGAGGACGCCGATGCCATGACCGTTCAGCTCGAAACGGCTTTGAAAGAGGGCTATCGTGCAGGCTATGACCGGCTGATCGCATTTATGAGCGCGGACAAGGCGAATGCGTCCGAAATCGGTGTGGGCGTCGGCGGTCTTGACAATGGTGAGGGCTATTACAGCCACCGCCTGGCGGCCAGCACTACCACGGACCTGACCGCCGAACAGATCCACCAGATCGGGCTCGCGGATGTGGCGCGCATCCATGCCGAAATGGAAGCAATCAAGGATCAGGTCGGCTTCGACGGCGATCTCAAAGCGTTTTTCGAGCATGTGCGCACGGGCGAATTCAACTATTACCCCGATGGGGACGAAGGCGCGCAGATGTATATCGATGCGGCGACGGCGGCGATCGACAATATCGAGTCCAAGCTGCCCGAATATTTCGGCCTGCTGCCCAAGGCGGCGCTGGAAGTGAGGCGGGTCGAAGCCTTTCGCGAGCAGGATGGCGGAGCGCAGCATTACCAGAACGGTACGCCCGACGGATCGCGCCCCGGCGTATATTATGCGCATCTTTCGGACATGAGCGCGATGCCGAAGAACATGCTGGAAGTGATCGCCTATCACGAAGGTCTGCCCGGCCATCACATGCAGATTTCCATCGCGCAGGAGCTTACCGGCGTGCCGCAGTTCCAGACCCAGCTGGGATATGGCGCCTACGCCGAGGGCTGGGGGCTCTATTCGGAGCGGTTGGCGAAGGAAATGCCCGGCACTTATGCCGACCCGTTATCCGATTTCGGAAGGTTGAGTTCGGAACTTTGGCGCGCGATCCGGCTGGTGGTGGATACGGGCGTCCATTCGAAGGGCTGGACCGAAGACGAGGCGATCGCCTACTTCACCGCCAATTCGCCGCAGAATACCGAAACGGTGCGCAGCGAGGTGCGCCGGTACATCGTGTGGCCGGGCCAGGCGACGAGCTACAAGATCGGGATGAACAAGATCCTCGAATTGCGCGCCGGGGCGGAAGGCGAACTGGGCGACAGGTTTGACATTCGCGGCTTCCATGACGCGGTGCTGGGCGGCGGGTCACTGCCGCTGACGCTGCTGGAACGGCGAGTCGACGCCTGGGTGGCGGCCAACAAGGCGGACTGATGCGCGCATGAAAAAGAGGCTTTCCCGGCAATGTGCGGGAAAGCCTCTCGTGCTCTCGTATTCGGGCGGGCGCCTAGCCAGCCTCTTTCCCGAGCATGTCGATGAGAGCCTTTGAAAAGGCAGGGATATCGTCGGGATTGCGGCTGGTGATGAGATTGCCGTCGACCGCAGCTTCCTCGTCCACCACATTGGCTCCGGCATTGGCGAGATCGGTGCGGATCGATGGCCAAGTGGTGACGGTCTTTCCTTCGACCAGACCGGCTTCAGCCAGGAGCCATGGCGCGTGGCAGATCGCTGCGACCGGCTTGCCCGCATCGGCGAATTTCCGGATCAGCGCGACGGCATCCTTGTCCATGCGCAGGATGTCGGGATTCATCTGGCCGCCCGGCAGGATGAGGGC
Organism: Citromicrobium sp.; assembly: GCA_003248395.1. GTDB lineage: Bacteria > Pseudomonadota > Alphaproteobacteria > Sphingomonadales > Sphingomonadaceae > Qipengyuania. The sequence goes on along the minus strand of QFNA01000028.1, from coordinate 12,949 downwards.
CGCATAGTCGTCGACGCTGGAAATTTCGCCGACGGTCTTGTCGACCGCGACGGTGTCGCCCCAGTCCTTGTCCTTCCAGCCCTTGATCTCGCCCGCTTCGAGGCTGACCACCGTGGTCTGGTAACCCGCCTCTTCGACAGCGGCTTTGGGTTTCATCAATTCGGATTGTTCGAAGCCGTCGGTGGCGAGGATCATGATTGTGTTGGTCATGGGGAAACTCCTTGATTTCGGTTCCCCAATCAAACGGCTCGGCCAAAGGGCTGTTCCGTTTCTGCGGTGATGCGATCAATTGGTGAAGACGGAGAACCGGATGCCGTTCTTCTCGCAGAGCTCGCGCAGCTTCACCGTCGCTCTGGAGTCATCGGCATAGCTTTCCGCAATCAGCGCGAGCGCCAGCTTGCCGGTTTCGTCCGCCGGAACGGTGGTGACATATTCGCGGTCGTCGCGGCCGAACATGCGCCTCGCATTTTCGCCGATATCGTGATCGAACAGCTCGATTGAGCCATTCTCCTGGAGCGTCGCAGTAACGCTGACCGAGCCACCTTCGTCGCTCCTGGAAAACAGGGTCCTACGGTGTTTTTCCATCATGACCTCGTTTGGCTGGTAGTTGTGGCCCATCGCACCCGAAGTGCCGCTTGCCAACACAGGGGATGACGCGGCGTTCCTTGCTGACAGGCGCAGCTTGGCGGTGTTAGGGGCATGACATGGCCACTATCGAAGACGAGAAAGATCCGTTCGACGCGATTGTCGATGCACCGTTCGATTCCGCCCTGTCGGAACGGTATCTCGTCTATGCGCTGAGCACGATTACGGCCCGCTCGCTGCCCGACCTGCGCGACGGACTGAAGCCGGTCCACCGCCGCCTGCTGTGGGCGATGCGCCAGTTGAAGCTTGATCCGTCGAGCGCGTTCAAGAAATCGGCCCGCGTGGTGGGCGACGTTATCGGCAAATACCACCCGCATGGCGATGCATCGGTCTATGATGCGATGGTCCGTCTGGCGCAGGATTTCGCGCTGCGATACCCGCTGGTGGAAGGGCAGGGGAACTTCGGCAATATCGACGGCGATAATGCCGCCGCCTATCGCTACACCGAGGCGCGGCTGACCAAGACTGCGCTGCGTCTGATGGAGGGGCTCGACGAAGGCACGGTCGAGTTCATCCCGACCTATAATGGCGAGGAGCAGGAGCCCGAGATCTTCCCCGGGCTGTTCCCCAATCTGCTGGCCAATGGCGCCAGCGGGATTGCGGTCGGGATGGCGACCAACATCCCGTCGCACAATGTTGCCGAGGTCGTCGACGCGACGCTGGAAGTGATCGACAATCCGCATGTCGAGCATGCGCGGCTGATGGAGCTGTTCAAGGGTCCGGACTTTGCCACGGGCGGCGTTGTGCCTGAAAGCGCAGAGGTGATTTCCGCCGCTTACGAGACCGGACGCGGCAGCCTCCGCGTGCGCGGCCGGTTCCATGCCGCCGAAGCCGAAAAACCCGAAGATCGCGACAGCGGTATCGAGCGGCTGGGCGGGGGCCAGTGGCAACTGGTGGTCAGCGAAATTCCCTATCAGGTCCAGAAGGGCAAGCTGATCGAGCAGATCGCGCAGCTGATCGCCGATCGCAAGCTGCCGATCCTCGAGGATGTGCGCGACGAAAGCGACGAGAATATCCGTATCGTGCTCGTCCCGCGCAGCCGCAATGTCGATCCCGAGTTGCTCAAGGAAAGCCTCTACAAGCTGACCGATCTGGAGACGCGCTTCGGCCTCAACCTCAACGTGCTCGATCACACCCGTACGCCGATGGTCATGGGGCTGAAGGAACTGCTCGACAACTGGATCGCCAGCCAGATCGATATTCTCCAGCGCCGCAGCCGCCACCGACTGGAACAGATCGCGCGCCGACTCGAACTGGTCGAGGGCTATATCATCGCCTTCCTCAACCTCGACCGGGTGATCGAGATCATCCGGTACGAAGACGATCCTAAGGCCGTGATGATGGCGGAGTTCGAGCTCACCGACCGGCAGGCCGAAGCGATCCTCAACATGCGGCTGCGCAGCTTGCGCAAGCTCGAGGAAATGCAGCTGCGGCAGGAACGCGATGATCTGCTGAAAGAACAGGAGGAGCTGGACAAGCTGCTCGGCTCGCCTGCCCGCCAGCGTACCCGGCTGAAGCGCGACCTCAACGCGCTGCGCAAGGAATACGGCGAGGATACCGCGCTGGGCGTGCGCCGCACGACGATTGCCGAGGCAGCGCCCGCGGTCGAGTTCAGCATGGATGCGATGATCGAGAAGGAGCCGGTCACCGTCATCCTGTCGCAAAGAGGCTGGGTGCGCGGGGCGAAGGGGCACATCCCGCTCGACCAGGAATGGAAGTTCAAGGAAGGCGACGGCCCCGCCTTCGTGGTCCATGCGCAGACGACCGACAAGTTGATCTTGGCAGCCGACGACGGGCGCTTCTTCACGCTCGGCGCCGACAAATTGCCGGGCGCGCGCGGCTTCGGTGAACCGGTGCGCAATACGCTGGACATCGATGCGGGGGCGAACATCGTCGCGCTGGTCGTACATCGCCCCGGCCAGCGGCTGTTGCTCGCGGCGACGACGGGCAAGGGCTTTGCCGCAAAAACAGACGACATTCTCGCCGAAACGCGCAAGGGCCGGCAGGTGGTGAACCTGAAGGATGCGGCCAGGCTGGTCGTCGCGCGCCCGATTGCCGAGGGCCACGATCACGTTGCCGTCGTTGGCGAAAACCGCAAGCTGGTGGTGTTCAATCTCGAGGAGCTGCCCGATCTCGCCAAGGGGCTGGGCGTGAAGCTGCAGAATTATCGCGACGGTGGCCTATCCGACGCGACGACCTTCAGGCTGGAGGATGGGCTCAGCTGGGCAATGGGCGGGAAGACCGAGCGCACGCGGACCGAAACCGAGATGTGGCAGTGGAAGGTTGCGCGCGGCGGGGCTGGCCGATTGCCGCCGCAAGGCTTCCCGCGCGACAACCGCTTCTGACCCGCTGCACTCACGCATGAAAAAGGCCGGAAACGGATTGCTCCGCTTCCGGCCTTCGTCCTCCCGACCGCAGTCAGGCGAGGATCTTACTGGCCGACAGTTTCGGCTTCGACTTCGGTAGTCGTTTCTGCGGCGGTTTCCGCAGGTGCTGCTTCGCCATCCATCTGCGCCATGGCCTGGTCGATCTGCGCATTGGTGAGGCGGGCCATCACACCCGTGCCCATGGCGTCGAAGTGGTTGCGCATCAGCGTCACTTTGTCGGTTTCGTCGCCACCACGCGCGATGACAATCTGGTCGCCTGCGATTTCGACGATGTTGCCGAGCGGCTGGTGATCGGCGTCCATGACGCTGGCGCCCACTACGAGTGCGGCATCACGCTTGGCTGCGCCTTCGGCCAGCTGCTGATCGGCCATCGTGTTGATCTGTTCCTTCGTCACGGTAATGGTAGGACCGGTTTCGCCTTCGCCATACATGTCCAGCGCGAGCGGGATCTTGTGCTTGCCGGTATCGAGAATGGCTTGGCCGTTCTCGACCGCGGTGATCGTTCCGACCGGGTTGCCCTGCGGTCCGGTTACGGTGGCGCCCACGGCAACCTGGCTCTGCGCGAATGCAGGGGTTGCGGCCATCATGGCGATGGGGGCGGCAGCGACAAGGGCCAGTTTTGCGATATTCATCGTAATCTCCAAGACTTGTTCAAACTATGCGTCTCAGTTGCGCGGAAATGCGCGAAGGAAACGACCGAATTGGGTTCACGGAAAAAACGGGTCAGTCCCGTCGGGGTTCCGCATCCCTCCCGGATGGGAAGGGCGCTCCGTATTGGCCGATCTTGGCCCGTGGAGCAACGTTGCCCTCGGTATGGTGCATTGCAGCTTAAGGCAGGCTGAAGAGGCGGAATGCCCCGAAAACGCGATGGTTCGCGTCTGCTGCAGTGCATCAAATGTTTATGATTTCAGCGATTTTCGAGCAGGGAGTTGAGAATGGCCTCAACACGCTGCCTGTCGGGGAAACCTTCCTCTACCCAGCGGTTTTCGACGGCCTGAAGGATACGTGCGACGTCCGGTCCCCGCTCGACCCCGCGCGCCACGATCTCGCCGCCCTTGAGCGGCAGCTCGGGCGCGTCCCATCCAGCGATGGCGTCGAGCGCGAAGCCGCCAAGCAACAGTCGGTCGCGTGCACAGTCGTTCCCCTGCCGATAGGCGAGCGCGCGCGGATCGGCGCCGTCGTCAGGACGGCGCCCGGCAATGCAGCGCAGGCGCTCACGCTGCTGGCGCGACAGGCGCAGCCGCGCGGAAACGCTTTCGGCGATCGCGGCCACCGGGGGCAAGAGAGCGCCCAGGCGACGCAGCGCATCGGGTGCGACGTCCTGCGCTCTTTCCCATGCGACTAGGTTCGACAGCATTTCGATCTGGCGTTTGCCGCTTTCTGGCAGGATCTGCTCCAACACGCCGATGTCGCGCATCTTCGTGATGGTCGGAGATGGATCGGGTAGGCCGAGGAGCAATTGCAGTTCCCATCCCACCCGCTCGCGGCTCAATCCTTTCAGGGTAGAGGCGAGTTCGGTGCAGGCGGAAAGGGCGTCGGCATCCCAATCGTCGCCGAACCGCGCCTGAAAACGGAAATAACGCAGGATGCGCAGGTGGTCTTCGCGAATGCGTTGATGCGCGTCGCCGATGAAGCGAACGCGCCCTGCGCGCAAATCATCGATCCCTCCGAAATAATCGCTGATCGCGAAGGTTTCGGGATGGGCGTAAAGAGCGTTGATCGTGAAGTCGCGCCGAGCTGCGTCCTCACGCCATTCCTCTGCAAACGCGACGGTGGCGCGCCGGCCATCGGTCGAGACATCCTGGCGCAAGGTGGTAATTTCCACCGGCCCGTCGGGCAAAATCGCAGTTACCGTTCCGTGGTCGATCCCGGTCGGGACGGTCCTGATACCGGCAGCCTTGCAGCGATCGATGACCTCTGCGGGGAGCAGGGGAGTCGCAATGTCGATATCGCTGATATCCTTGCCCAGTATGCTGTCGCGCACTGCCCCGCCGACATAGCGCGCATTATCGGCCCCCATGGCGCCGATTAGTTGCGCCAGATCGTCGCGCTTTGTCCAGGGTGCGTCGGGCAGACGGGTCATCGTAGGCGCGCTTTAGCAGGTCAGTCGAACCACGCCAGACGGCGCGACAGGTTGATGCAGATCGCTGCGGTGACGCCCCAGATGCGATAGCCCTCGTGGTCCATCTCGTAATAGCGGCGCATCGCACCCTTCCAGAACACCTCGTTTTCCTGCCAGCTGTTATTGTCCAGCAGCAGGTCGAGCGGCGCTTCGAACCAGCTTTCGACTTCGCGCGGGTCGGGGCGGATCGGCAGGTCGGCAGGAATGGTGGCGAGCACGGGTGTGATGTCGAATCCGGTACCGGTCTGGTAACGGTCGGTTGCGCCGATGACGCGGACCTCTTCGCGCGCTATGCCGAGTTCCTCCCACGCCTCGCGCAGCGCCGCCCCGATCGCATCCTCGCCTTCGTCAAGCTTGCCGCCGGGGAAGGCCACTTGTCCGGGATGATCTCGCATTGTGCGCGGACGTTGCGTCAAGAGGACCGTGGGTTCTTCGCGCTCTGTCACCGCGATCAGTACAGCCGCGTCGGCAGTCCGGTCGAGATCGGCGAAGCGCGCATCGGACATGAGGTCGCCGACGTCGCGCGCGTGGCCCTGCTCGAACAGGGCGGTGAGCCGGTCGAATATGGCGCTCATGCGGGGATGAGGGAAAAGGTCTCGCCGCCGCTGGCAACGGTCCATTCCGTGCCGCCCGCTTCGCCTTCATCCATCACGATGCGGGCAAGCTGCTCGTAGGTGGATCGATTGAGCCGCGCTTCGCAGCCGCGCCGGACATGGACGTAAAGGGCGGGCTGATCGGCATCGCCCGCTGCCCGGATCGGGTTGTCGGGCCCCGCGACGATCAGCTCGTCGGTGTTGAGGCGGAAAGCCAGATCGCCGTCCTTGCGGCTGACATCGGTGGCAATGAAGCAGGCGTCCTCGACCTCGATCGACAGCTTCTGGTAGGGGACGACGAGCCAGTAGCTGCCATCCTCCTCGCGGTTCAGCAGGCCCGCGAACGCGCGAACCATGGCCGGTCGCGCAATCTCGCTGCCTTCGTGAAACCAGCGCCCGTCGGCGGCAATGCGCATGTGGCTGTCATCCACATTGTCGGGCGACCATTGCTCGACCGGCGGCAGCCTGCGCGCGGCCACGGCCTCGGCGATTTCGGCGAGCGACATTCCGGCAAGATCAGGGGGAGGGGTATAGACCATTGCGCCGCAATGTGGGGCGAAGCACACACCCGTGCAAACGATTTAAGCTCTGGTCAGCCTGCCCAGGGGCCGAGCATGCCTTCGGCAGGCAGGATCGCCGGATTGCCCGTGCGCGCCAGCAGTCGATGCCGTTCGAACGGGCCGGGACAATGCCAGCCACCGGTATGATGCGCGGTAAAGTTCCAGCGGTAGTAATAATCGGGATCGCCGATCATCACTTGGGGCAGCGGGGCTGCGCCATCTTCGAACCCTGAGTCGATCGCACCGAGGCTTGCCGCCATCAGCGCCTTGCCGAACCCTTCTCCCTGGCGTCCGGGCATGACCGCGACCGGACCGACCATGATCATCGGATGCGCGCGCCCGCGCGGATCGACCAGCGCCACGGGCCATAGCTGGATGCTGCCGATGAGGTATTCCTCTTCGTCGAGGGCGGCAAAGCTGAGTCCCTCGAGCCAGCCGGTACCCTCGCGGATGCGATAGGCTGTGCGTGCGTGCCGACCCTCGCCGAAGGCGGCATCGAGCAATTCTTCGACCAGTTGGGGGTCGATCGCAGCAAGGGGCACCAGGGTCGCCATGAGCCGCGCCGATTAGGGTCGCGCGCGGCGCAAGTCGATAGGGTTTCGCTTACGGATTGCGAAGGTGTGCGCGCGCTTATTGCGGGGTCAGCCTGAGCAGACGCCCGCCGTCGCCGTCCTCCAGCACCCAGATTGCGCCATCGGGCCCTTCGACAATCTCGCGTATCCGCTCGTCGGTTGCGTACCGGGCGACCTCGCGCGCGGCGCTGCCGTCGATGGCAACGCGCACGATCCCGGTCGGCTTCATCGTTGCGATGATGGCCTGACCCTGCCAGCCGGTGAACTGGTTGCCGCCATAGAAAATGAAATCGCCCGGTGCGATGACCGGATTCCAGCTGATCGCCGGCTTTGCGAATTCGCTACTGGTGGAATGGCGCGGGATCGGATCGCCATTGTAGTGATCACCGTCCGATACTTCCGGCCAGCCATAATTGGCGCCCGGTTCGACCAGATTGAGCTCGTCGCCGCCTGCGGGGCCGTGCTCCAGATCCCACAGCCGCCCTTGGCCGTCGAAGGCGAGGCCGAGGATATTGCGGTGACCCATGCTCCAGATGCCCGGTTTCGCACCCGGGCGGCTGGCGAGCGGACTGTCAGACGCGGGCGATCCGTCGAGGCTCAGGCGCACGATCTTGCCGAGATGGCTGGAGAGGTCCTGCGCTGGCTGCATTTTCTGCCGATCACCGCTCGCCACGAAGAGATGCTGGCCATCGGGGCTGATTGCCAGCCGGTGCGAGTAATGGCCCCGACCCGTAACCTTGGGATCCTGCCGCCAGATGACCGAAAGTCCGTCGATCCGGCAAGCGTCGGCCTCGCCGCACACCAGCGTGCCGCGGCCCACTGCCGCGCCGCGCGTATCGCCGGTGCCCGCTTCCGCCCAGCTCAGGTAGATCGTGCGCGAACCGAGTGTCGCGCCACTTTCCGACGCGAGAAATGTGACATCGCCCAACCCGCCCTGACCGCCATAGTCGACTTCGGGCAGACCGGTGACGGTCCGCACGCGATCATTGGCGATGTCGACCAGCTTCGCCGTGCCGCCGCGCTCGGTCACGAACAGATAGTTCGTTCCCGGAACGAAGGCGGCTGCCCATGGCTCATCGAAGGTGCCGTGTTCGGAGATGGCGAAATCGTCGACTTCGCCTGACGTGCCGCTTGTGGGCGACGGCGTCGACTGCGCCTGCGCGCCATCCCCGGTTGTCGCACTGCCGCAGCTTGCGAGCAGCGCCAGCGGCGATAGGGTGGCGGCGAGAATGGACAGGCGTTTCATGTTTTCTTCAACTCCCCAGTGCGGTCTTGGCGATGCGCCGCTCATTATCGGTGTCGACGAGGCAGGGCGTGGCCCCCTGGCGGGGCCGGTTGTTGCCGCTGCCGTCGTCTTGTGCAAGCCGCGACCCGGTGGGCTCGACGACTCCAAAAAGCTTTCCGCGGCGCGACGTTCCAGACTGGAGCCGCAAATTCTTGCGCGTTGCGCCTGGGGGCTGGGGGTGGTCGGGCCGGAGGAGATCGATCGCATCAACATTTTCCAGGCGACGATGCTTGCGATGACTCTGGCGGTTGCCAGGCTGGTAGACGCGCTGGGAGCAGAACCAGCCGCGGTGTTGATCGACGGCAACCAGACGCCGCATGGTCGCCAGGACGCTTGGCGCTGGCAGGCACGGCCCATCGTCGGGGGCGATGGCAGCGAACCGTGCATTTCCGCCGCCAGCATCATCGCCAAGGAGCATCGCGATCGCCTGATGCGCGAGGCGGCGCTGGCGCACCCGCATTACGGGTGGGAGCGTAATGCCGGCTATGGCACGAAACAGCATATGGAGGCGCTGCGAACCCACGGGCCCACGCCGCTCCATCGGCGCAGCTTCGCGCCCGTTGCGCAGGCGGATTTGTTCGCGGCCAAGGCCTAGGTCAGTATTGTGCCGCCGTGGTGCGTCGCTCAGTCTGCGGCTGCAGCCTGGCGTTCTTCGGCCTTTTGCCGTTCGATGGCCTTGCGCTGTTCGGCGACCGATCGCGCCTGGTCGGCCAGCGCCTGCCACGTCGCTTCGGATCGCAGAGCCCGCTGGCGCACGTTTTCCAGCTTGGCGTTGCTTGCCTCCGCCGCAGCCTCTGCCGCGCGTGCGGAGTAAAAATCGTAGGTCTGGCTCATCGGCGCAGTCTCCCGTCGGTAAAGGCGGCGCGCAGCGGGCTTGTCCCACCCACGCGCGCCACCCGGTTGATCAGTCTGCAGCCGACAGGTTCACGGCACTTTCCTTGCCGTTGCGACCGGTCTCGACTTCATAGTTGAGCCGCTGGTCCTTATCGAGCGTCTGCATGCCCGCAGCCTGGACGGCGGTGATGTGGACGAAGCTGTCGTCCGAACCGTCGTCGGGCTGGATGAAGCCGTAACCCTTGTCGGCGTTGAAGAATTTAACCGTTCCGGTCTTGCTCATGGTGGTTCCTTTCGAGAACGCTGGATGTTGCCGCGCCGCGACATGCGGATGCGGTCGTGCGTCAGTTCGTCCGATGAAAGGAAGTCGTCGTCTGGTTTGCGCCGGGGCCAGTACGGCAAGCGGCGGTCGTCAAAATCCGAAGTCCGTCGCAAATTTCGACGTCAGCGCCTGAGGAATAGCACAGTCTAACCGGAAAACCTAATTCTTGCGGGTCGCCGGGCGATTGAGTCCCAGGCGCCACACCGCATCATCTTGAGTCTGTCGAATCCCCGCGGACTCAACATCTTGTGGGGGACTCCTTTCGTTCTCCCTTAGTTTCGGCGCGGCTCGGCGGCAGGTGGCGAATATGCTGCTTGACGCGAACGCTGTTTGGACTCACCCTGTGGATAACTACAGCCAGGGGACGGACGAATGGGGGTCATAGAGACCACGAAGTCGCGCGTGCAGCGCGTTGAAAAAGCGGTGGAATTGCCGCTCGTACTCCCTCTGGGCCAGATCCTGGACGGCGACTGTGTGGAGGCCATGCGCTCGATCCCCAGCGGCAGCGTCGATCTCGTCTTTGCCGATCCGCCCTACAACCTCCAGCTCGGCGGCGATCTCAACCGGCCCGATGGCAGCCACGTCGATGCGGTGACCGACGATTGGGACAAGTTCGACACCTTCACCGCATATGACGATTTCACACGCGCATGGCTGACCGAGGCGAAGCGCATCCTCAAGCCCGACGGCGCGCTGTGGGTGATCGGCAGCTATCACAACATTTACCGCGTCGGCGCGATCCTGCAGGATCTGGGCTTCTGGATTCTGAACGACATCGTCTGGCGCAAGTCCAACCCCATGCCGAACTTTCGCGGCACCCGCTTCACCAATGCCCATGAGACGCTGCTGTGGTGTTCGCAGGGCGAGAAGGCGAAATATCACTTCAACTATCGCGCGATGAAGACGCTCAATGACGAATTGCAGATGCGCAGCGACTGGGTCCTGCCGATCTGCAACGGCGCGGAGCGGCTGAAAGAGGGCGGCCACAAGGTCCACCCGACGCAAAAGCCCGAGGCGCTGCTCTACCGCGTGCTGCTGTCGACAACCGAGAAAGGCGACGTCGTGCTCGACCCCTTCTTCGGCACCGGCACCACCGGCGCAGTGGCCAAGCGGCTTGGTCGACAGTGGATCGGTTGCGAGCGCGAGGGCGTCTATCGCAATGCCGCGCTCAAGCGGATCGCCAAGGAACTCCCCCTTGACGAAAGCGCACTCACCACCATGCAGGCCGGCCGCAGTGCCCCCAAGGTGGCCTTCGGCGCGCTGGTCGAAAACGGCTTCATCGCCCCCGGCACGCAGCTGTTCGACAAAAAACGCCGCTGGACCGCGACGGTCCGCACCGACGGCTCGCTGGCGTGCGGCAAACAGACCGGCAGCATCCACGGCCTGGGCAAAGACCTGCAAGCCGCGCCCAGCTGCAACGGCTGGACCTTCTGGCACTACGAGGTGGAGGGCGATGTGAAGCCCATCGACGCCGCGCGGCAACTGTACTTGCTGGCGGTCGAGGATTGAGGTTTTCGGCGTTTGAAGGAATCAATTCGTGCTTGACCTCGAAGAAGTGGTGCGGCGAGAATTATCGGCTGCAAAGCCGAAACTCTCGAACCAAGAGGTTGCAAGCCGCAGCACCTTCATTGTGCAAGATGCAAAGCTTCTGGCAAGATGCGCCGCCAGCGCCTGTCGAATAACCTACACATCAGCGATTGCACTTCGACAGCATGGCAATGTGCAATCTGGTCAATGGCTCGATGACGTTTTCGACTTTGCGCTGCACCCAATGCAACTGCCCGATTTGACACTTTTGGTTGTGAACAAGGCAACCGGAAAGCCAAGCGAAGGCGCATACCATGAAGGGCGTATGAAGAAGAGCGGCATTCGACCCGAGGAAGTGCGGGCTGAACAGCGCAGGGCGGCGGCCTTTGAGAACTATTCAAAAATTTTTGGCGAACTTGAACCCATTCCATCTTCGCGCAAACACTCGTCTATTGTCGCCAGTCAAGAGTTGGAATATGAAAACGGGATCGAGCGCGCGGTAAAAAACGCGCTGTATCGGATTGATAGTGCAGGGCGTGAGTCAACCAGAATTGGTCGAGACTATCCCAATTCACTGTCGCCTGACAAATTAAGGTCGCTGGCCCGTCGCTTGATGCGAGACCAAAAAGGATGTTGCGCTCTAACAGGTACCCCGTTCGACGAAGCAAGTGAAGTGGATCGAGTTTCCCTCGACCGGATAGATTGCGAGCGCGGGTATGCCGAGGGAAACGTGCAATTAGTGACCGTTTTCGCAAATCGAGCGAGAGGCACTATAGAAGTGAACGAGGCTCGTCGTCGGTTGGTGCAATGGGGTGTGGAGCGTTGAATTATACGTGCACCAATAGTATGACACTCCTTGCCGAAAGGAGCAGCGAATGGCCACGATCCGTAAAACCATCACACTGAGTGACTCACAGGATGCTTGGATCAAGCGCCAGATTGCGCGCGGGGCCTTCACCAACGATAGCGAATACATCCGCGATCTCGTGCGCCGCGATCAGGAGGGGCAGGACCGGCTGGCGCGCCTGCGTGAAGCGATTGCCGAGGGTATCGGTAGCGGGGTAAGCGACCGGTCGCTCGACGCGATCTGGGCGGATGGGGAGGAGCGCGCGCGGGCAGCCGATGCCTGATCTGCTGATCAGCCGCGGCGCCGACAGCGACCTGGTCGAAATCGCCCGCTACACCACTGCCGAATTCGGTGTCGAACAGGCCCGGAAATATCGCGACCAGTTCGCGGCATGCTTCGCTTCGCTGGCCGAAAATCCCATGCTCGGGCGCAGTGCCGACGAGGTTGCACCCGGCCTTCGCCGCATCCGCCAGCAGGCGCATGTCGTATTCTTCATGGCACACGAGGACGAAGTATCAATCGTTCGCGTTCTGCACCATCGAATGGACTTCGAACGGCATTTCGCTAGCACCCGCGGCATGATCCAGCCGCTTTCCGCTCTGGCCGTCACCGCGCCTCTTTACGCCGGTTTCCACCAGCCTCTCCCCAAACCGACACCATGCCTCCTTCAAACCAATGCGCTTGGCGGGCAAGCCAGCACCGCTGCTGCGCGAACCGACACCTCTTCCCGCAAGCCGACGCCGTTTCGCACAAGCCAACCGGTTTTTTCCGTATGGACAGTGTAACACGTGTAACACCTCCCCTGTTTCGACCCTCCGGATTTGCCCCCTTCCGATCGGCTCGGGACGAATTCCGAGTGAACTTTGAGTGAACTTTGCCCATGACTGACGCCGTCTATATCCGCCCCATCGGTTTCGTGCCGGGGCCGCAATCGGATCATGGCAACGCCATCCGCCTCGCGGGCGGGATGGTCTATGCCAGCCGCTTTGCCGTCATCCTGCGCCGCGACGGCGAGGTGACGGCGCGCTGGCTTGCTGCGCCCGACACGATGGCGCAGGTGCTTGGCGAACTACCGGACAGCGTCGCTGCAGAAGCCGAGGCGCAGTGGGCCCACCTCACCCTGGCGCATCCCCCGCTCGAACTGGGCGTGCGGACAGTGCGGCTCGACCAGCCACAGATCATGGGCATTCTCAATGTCACGCCCGACAGTTTCAGCGATGGCGGCGTGCATGACAGCCCCGACGCGGCGCGAGAC
>QFNA01000027.1 GCA_003248395.1 Citromicrobium sp. | reverse complement strand
TGGCACGCATGTCGACGCGACGGGCGATATCGCGCTGTTCAAGATCGTGTCCGAGAGTGCCGTCAGCTCGGGCGTGCGCCGGATCGAAGCGCTGACGGGAGAGGCGGCGCGGCAATGGCTGCTCGCCCGCGACGAGGCGCTGCGCGTCATCGCCAGCAGCGTGAAATCGTCGCCGGAAGAGGCGGCGACGCGCGTGACGGCACTGGTCGAAGAGCGCAAGCGGCTCGAGAAGGAGTTGGCCGAAGCGAGGCGCGCCCTCGCGCTGGGGGGTGGCGGCACCGGCGCAGCCAGGTCGGCCGACGAGGATGTCGGCGGCGTCACCTTCTCCCGGATGGGTTCGGGCGTCGCCGCGATCTGCGCGGTGAACGACGGCAAGGCGGCGATTGCGGTTGCGGTCACCGATGACCTCACCGACCGGTTCAGCGCCGTCGACCTCGTCAAGATCGGGGTCGAAACGCTGGGTGGGAAGGGCGGCGGTGGGCGGCCCGATATGGCGCAGGGCGGCGGACCCGATGCGGGCCGGGCGCAGGATGCCATCGACGCCATTCGCGGTGCGATGGCGACGGCGACCGCCTAGCCGGTTTCGAGCGTGCTCGACCGCAGTTTCGGACGGTAGTCGAGCGCGCCTTCCTTTTCGATCAGTGCGCGGAACTCGTCGCGTTTCTCGTGAATCGACGCGATGACGGGGCCCATGGCGACGCCGATGTCGGCCAGCACGGCTTCGGACAGCTGCAATGTGGCCTCCAGCGTTTCGGGAACGGCATGGCTGGCGCCGGCCCGGTACAGCGCCGCCGCATGCGCGATGTCGCGCGCGCGAGCGACGATCAGCAGGTCAGGGTGGGCTTTTCTCAGCTTGGTGACGAGGCGCTGCGCGAGGATGGGTTCATCCATCGTCAGCACCACCGCCAGCGCATTTTCGAGGCCCAGCCGTTCGAGCGCGTCGCCTCTCGCGGCGTCGCCGAAGGTCGCGCGATAGCCCTGCCGCTTGGCGCGCAGGATCATGTCTGCATCCGAATCGATGGCGATATACGGCTTGTCATGGGTGGCGAGCATTTGCGCGACGAGCCTGCCGACGCGCCCGGCTCCGACGATGACCACGCGCGGTTCGCCCTCGTCGTCGGAAGGCAGTTCGGGTGTCGGCTCGACGCGACGCCCGACGGCACGGCCGAGCTTGGCCAGAAGCGGGGTGAAGGTGAGGCCGATGGCCGTGACGATCTGCCAGAACTGGGCGGTGCCCGGCTGGATCAGCATGGCCGAACTGGCGGCGGCGAGCACGATCAGCGTCGTTTCCGACGGGCTGGCCATCAGGATGCCGGTTTCGGCAGCCGTGCTGCGGCGTGCGCCCATCAGGCGAAGCAGCATGCCGGTCAGCACCGCCTTGAACAGCAGCACGCCGACGACGGCGACGGCGATCGTGCCGAGATTGTTCCAGATGGTCGACAGGTCGATGCTCATGCCCACGGTGATGAGGAAGATACCGAGCGCCAGGCCCTTGAAGGGTTCCATGATGCTTTCGACTTCGCCGTGATATTCGGTCTCTGCGATAAGCAGGCCCGCGATCAGCGCGCCGACGATGGGCGACAGCCCCACGGCAGCCGTGGCCAGGCTGGCCCCGATCACCACCAGCAAGGCGGCAGCGAGGAACAGCTCGGGGCTCTTCGTTCGGGCGGCCTGCGCGAACAGCCGGGGCAAGGCGAACCGGCCGGCGATCATCATCACGGCAATGACCGCCGCGCCCTGCCACAGCGTCGTGAGCAATCCTTCCCACCCGCCGGCCTGGGCGGTGGGCGCCATCGCGCCGAGGATGAAGATGATCGGGACGATCATGATATCCTCGAACAGGAGCATGGACAGTGCCGCCCGCCCGACCGGGCTGGAGCTGCCCGAGATCGGCAGGACGATCGCGGTGGACGAGAAAGCCAGCGCAAAACCAAGCGCGAGCGCGCCGGTCCAGAATTGCCCCATCATCGACAGGACGATCGCGAGCACGACTCCGCCGATCAGGAGTTCCATCGCGCCCAGGCCGAAGACCATTTTCCGCAATTGCCACAAGCGGTTGAACGACAGTTCGAGACCGATGGCGAACAACAGCAGGATGATCCCGAATTCCGCGAAAGGTTCGAGCGATTCGGGATCGGATATGGTTATGTGTTCGAGCCACGGTCGTTCGAACACCAACTGGCCGAGACCGTAGGGACCGACTGCGATGCCGATCAGGATGAAGCCGATGACGGGTGTGATGCGGAAACGGGTGAAGACCGGGATGACCAGCCCAGCCGCACCGAGTATGACGAGTGCGTCGGAAATTGCGGGTGATGCGAGTTCGCCGGAAGCCATTGAGAAGCGCTCTATTGTCCCATGAAAGAGATGTCACGCGATGAAGTCTGACGAAGCCGAAGTCGTCATCGTCGGTGCAGGGCCGGCAGGGATGATGGCAGGATATCTGCTTGCGCGGGCGGGTGTCCGTGTCGTCGTGCTGGAGAAGCACGACGATTTCCTGCGCGATTTCCGCGGCGACACCGTGCACCCGTCGACCATGCAGATCCTGGATGAACTGGGCCTGCTGCGGAAATTTCTCGCCCGGCCGCACAATCGGATCGATCGGGCCGAAATCGACTGGAACGGGTCGAGCTACACGGTGGGCGATCTCTCGCATCTGGCGATGGCCGCGCCGTTCATCGCGATGATGCCGCAATGGGATTTCCTCGAATTCCTCAGGATGGAGGCCGAGTCTTTGCCCGACTTTGCCCTGCGGCGAGGGTGCGAAGTGGTGAAGATGCTGCGGAGCGAAGAGCGACGGTTCTGCGGCGTCGAACTGGTGAATGGCGAACGGGTCGGCGCGCGAAAACTCGTGCTGATGTGCGACGGACGGCGGTCGCTCGCGCGTCAGGAATTGCCGGTGCGATCACTCGGCGTGCCGATCGACGTGTTCTGGTTCTCGATCCCCAAGGATCACGCAGAAGGAACATTGCGAGGGGCCGTCAGCGGCAATCGATTGATGGTCATGATCGACCGCGATTCCTATTGGCAATGCGCGCTCGTCATCGCGAAAGGATCGGCCGAGGCGATACGCAGCAGGGGGATCGCAGCGTTCCGCGACGAGTTGCAAAGCATCGCACCGGCCTTGAGCAGGCTGGAGGACGCCTTGCCGACGTTCGACAGCATCAAGCTGCTTTCCGTTTCGCTCGACCGGCTGGATGACTGGTCGTTGCCGGGACTATTGGCAATCGGCGACGCCGCCCATGCGATGAGCCCGGTCGGCGGTGTGGGCATCAACCTGGCGATCCAGGATGCCGTTTGCGCAGCGAATGTGCTTGCCGGTCCGTTGGCGAAGGACAGGAATGTCGACGATTTGCTCGCAAAGGTGCAGCGCCGGCGCATGGTGCCCACCAGGATCATCCAGGCAGGACAGGCGGCAATCCATCGCAATGTGCTGGAGCCGCTGCTCAGCAGCGGGCCGGCGGTCGCGAGCAAGGCGCCGCTCGCCCTGAGGTTGCTGGACCGGTTCGCGATTCTCCGCCGGATCCCGGGCTATGTCATCGGACACGGCATCCGGATGGAACATGTGCGTTCCCCGGCCCTGCCGCGGGGCTGAATTCAGCCGCCGCCGGGGCCCGTCGGACCGATCGGTTCGCGGCGCGGACGTGGCTTGCCGGGATGCTTGCCATCCTCATCCCATTCGATGCGATAGAGGTCGAATCGCCGGTCGGCGAGATTGCGCACCGTTCCTTCGGCGCGTGCCCACTGGAGATCGGCGAGGTTGATATCGCTGATCGTCAGCGTTTCGACATTCTCGGTCGCCTCGGCGGCAATGCCATCGCGGGCGAAAGGGAAATCGCAGGGCGTCAGAATGCAGCTCTGGGCGTATTGGATGTCCATATTCCCGACATTCGGCAGATTGCCGACATTGCCGCTCAGGACCACATAGCACTGGTTTTCGATCGCGCGTGCCTGCCCGCAATAGCGCACGCGCAAATAGCCCTGGCGGCTGTCGGTACAGAACGGCACGAAGATGATCCGCGCCCCTTCGTCGGCCAGGCGGCGGCTGAGTTCGGGAAATTCGCTGTCGTAACAGATCTGCACCCCGATCGGGCCGCAGTCGGTCTGGATCACCTCGACCTTGTCGCCGCCCTTGATATTCCACCAGTACCGCTCGTTGGGGGTCGGGTGGATTTTCTCCTGCTCGTGGATCGACCCGTCGCGCAAGCAGACATAGGCGACATTATGAATGTCGCCATCGTCCATGCGGGTAGGGTGCGAACCGGCGATGATATTGATATTGTAGCGCATCGCCATTTCGGAAATGTCGGTGCTGAGCAACATCAGCGTGAAGAGCTCGGGAAAGACGATGAAGTCCGATTCGTAATCGCTGGCGACATCGACGAAATAGCGAATGGCGCGCATGAATTCGTCGTAATCGGCGACGGCGCGTGCCTGTAGCTGGCAGGTCGCGACCCGCACGGCCTCGACCCCGCGCGGCAGGCGCTTTTTCACCGGCTGGTCGCGTTCGACATAGGGATTGCGCCACACCATCATGACGGCATTGGCGGCCGAGGCCTTGTCCTCGGGCAGATAGCCTTCCATCACCCGTTCCGGTTCGAACCCGTTGGCGAGCTGGAACCTCAGCACGGGATCGTGCAGCTTGCCGGCGATGACCTGATCGAGATAATCCTGCGGGCCGTCGACTTTTTTGCGCAAGCGGCGATAATTGGGCATGCGACCGGCAAAGACGATGCCGGTCAGGTCGCGTTCTTCGGCAAGTGCCCTGCGTTCTTCGTAAAGGCGTCGTCCGATCCGCACGCCGCGAACCTTGGGATCGACGCACATTTCATAGCCGTAGAGCCAGTCCCCGGTCGGATCGTGGCGACTGCCGTAGCCATTGCCCGTGATCTCGTCCCAATCGTGATCCTGGAACGCCAGCGCTTCGGCCAGCTGCATGGTGGCGCAATAACCGACGACCTCGTCATCGAGCAGGGCGACGAAACAGCCTTCGCGAAAATTGTTGAGCTGACCGCGAATCTCGCCGTGGGTGTAGGCGGGCATGTCGTTGTAAACCCGCCGGACAAGATCGGCGATGCCGCGAATGTCCTTGATCTTCGCATTGCGGATTTCGAGCCTTTTCTGCCCGAATTTCTCGGTCCCCTTGCGCCGCGCCGGTGCGCGTCTTTTCGCAGGTGCTTTCTTGGCCGGTGCTTTCGCCATGGTACCCCGTCAAATCACTTCGATCCAAAACAAACCGGGGCCGGCGCTGGCCGACCCCGGTTGGTCTAGCTGTGTCTGAACAATGACGCAGCGCTAAAAGGGTTTCAGGCCCAGTTGGCCATTTCCTTTTCGAGATTGGTCACGATCGCTTCGAAGAACTGTTCGGTGGTCAGCCAGTTCTGCTGCGGACCGATGAGCAACGCGAGATCCTTCGTCATCTGGCCGCTTTCGACAGTCTTGATGCAGACCTGTTCCAGCGTTTCGGTAAACCGTACGACGTCGGGCGTGTTGTCGAACTTGCCGCGATACATCAGGCCGCGCGTCCAGGCGAAGATGCTGGCGATCGGGTTGGTCGATGTCGCCTTGCCTTCCTGGTGCTGGCGATAGTGGCGGGTGACGGTGCCATGCGCGGCCTCTGCCTCGACGGTCTTGCCGTCGGGCGTCATGAGCACCGACGTCATCAGGCCGAGCGAGCCGAAGCCCTGCGCGACAACGTCCGACTGGACGTCGCCGTCGTAGTTCTTGCAGGCCCAGACGAACTTGCCGTTCCATTTGAGCGCTGCAGCGACCATGTCGTCGATCAGGCGGTGTTCGTAAGTGATGCCTGCCTTGTCGAAGGCGTCCTTGTATTCGGCGTCGAAGATCTCCTGGAAGAGATCCTTGAAGCGGCCGTCGTACTTCTTGAGGATGGTGTTCTTGGTCGAGAGGTAGACTGGCCATTTGCGATCGAGACCGTAGGCGAAGCTGGCGCGGGCGAAATCGCGGATCGAATCGTCGAGATTGTACATCGCCATGGCGACGCCGCTCGACTGGAATTCGTACACGTCGAGATCGATGTTCTCGCCGTTCGCCCCTTCGAACACGAGGCGCAGCTTGCCCGCGCCGGGGATCAGCGTGTCCTTGGCGCGGTACTGGTCGCCGAACGCGTGGCGGCCGACGACGATCGGGTCGGTCCAGCCGGGCACGAGGCGCGGCACGTTGTCGATCACGATCGGTTCGCGAAACACGACCCCGCCCAGGATGTTGCGGATCGTGCCGTTGGGGCTGACCCACATTTTCTTGAGGCTGAATTCCTCGACGCGCGCCTCGTCGGGCGTGATGGTGGCGCATTTGACGCCGACGCCGTGTTCCTTGATGGCATTGGCGGCATCGACAGTGACCTGGTCGTCCGTCTTGTCGCGGTTTTCGATCGAGAGATCGTAATATTTCAGATCGACGTCGAGATAGGGGAGGATCAGCCGATCCCTGATCCAATCCCAGATGATCTTCGTCATTTCGTCGCCGTCGAGTTCGACGATCGGGTTCGCAACCTTGATCTTTGCCATGGGGGTCCTGTCAGTTCGATTGAGTTTGCGCGGGCTTTAGCAGAGCATCCTGCCAGAGCAAGGCAAGCATCAGGCGGCGCGCATCGCCGCGATTTCAACAACAAGCGATTCGCAGCGCAGATCGTCTGACGCTTTCCGCAGGGCTTCGTATCGGACGCGGCTCTTGCGGTGCGAAAAGCTGGGGAGGAAGGAAAGCGGACGGGATTTGTCGAAATCCTTCCAGAACTCGATCGCGCTTGCGACATCGAATCCTGCGCAGCCGGCCATGCGCAGGCCGATGGAGTCGGCGATGTCTTCCTTGGCCTTGGCGCGGATGTCTTGCGCTTCGAAAAAGTCGTACAGGATCACGTGCGCGAGTTCGTGCCCGATGAGCAGGGCCAATTCGTCGCGACTGCGGACGTGGTCCAAAAGGCCTGTGGTCACGGCGAGACCGCTGCGGTCGCTGTAGGCCTTGACGCTGTCGGACGGCGCCACGATCGCCGAATGCCGACAGAATTTGCGCGGGACGACTGTGACGTGACGTTCGGCTGCGTCGCGGATGACATTGAGTGTGGCCGGCTGGTCGGGGGAGAGGGCGGACAGGGCACGCTCCACGCGGTGCGCGGTCGATACGCCGTCGATGGTATCGACGACCTTTTCTATCGGCTGGCCGTTGAGCAGCCTGATCTCATCCCCGCCTTTCAATCCGGCTGAATGGGCCGGACTGTCGAGGGACACATGCGCGATCTGCGGGGCTGTCCCCAACCCCAGCGATCTGGCGGCTTTATCTTGCGTGTCGGCCGGATAGGCGTCGAGGCTGTCGATGATGACCCCGATGCTGGCGCCGCCCGAATCGCACGCTCCCGAGATGGCCGAGGTCAGGCGCCAGTCGACATCGCCAACGGCGACGATCCGGGCACGAAGCGTCTGGAATTCGTCGAGATCCTCGGCCTTGGCTTCGGACATGGTCGCCAAGGACAGGAACAGGATGAGCAGATAGCGCCAGATTGAGCGCTGGCCGAACAGATCACTGGTCGCTTCGAATATAGAGACTTTGGAATTCATCACGCATCAACGAAAATGGGCTGCGAAACCAGGTTTCGCAGCCCACAATCTGGTTTGTCCGTCTGGATTAACGGCTAACCGGCAGTTCTTCTTCGTCGTCGTCAACTGCGACGATGATGCCTGCAATCACAGCAGCAACAGCAAGAATGGCGATGATGATCGAGCTACCACCGGCCAGTTCTTCGTCCTGCGAAACGGCAGGAGCAGCACGCTCTGCGCTCTGAGCCGAAGCGGCTACAGGTGCGAAAGCGAGTGCAGCAGCTGCAGTAGCAAGGCTTACATTCTTCAAGGTCATTTCATGTCTCCTGATTAAACTCTTATATTTTCAAAATCTTATTACGACCAATGCATGGCAATCGCCGCAAACGGGGTGGCTCTAGCCGGAGCCGCTTTTAATATCAATAGCCGAACCGGAAGTTCCTGTCGCCAGACACCGATAGAAAGCGATTGTGTGGTAAATCGGTGACAATCATATGTGAGCGAAATAACGACCTATTTTTATTCGTCAAATTCAATGGGATTGAACCGGCGCTACGCCCGTCAGCTTAGTCCCGATCCTCCCTGAAGCCGTCTCAGGCATGCAATGGCGGTGCGGCCTTCGTTGCGCGAGATCGATTCTTCGTCCACGAATTCGGGCTCCTCTTCCTCGATCTCCCGATCGTGGGGCTGCGTCGGCTCCGGGCCGACCTGGTTCGCATAATATGCGCGCGCCTGGGCTAATGCTCTGACCTGCGTCGCGTTGAGATTACCCGAGCCACCAAGCTTGGACTGCATGCTTGCGAGCGCGTCGACGCAGGCTCTCGCGCGTTCAGAGTTATTTTCGAACTCTGCCAATCCCCGTTCGTCACCGACGGACAAGGCGCGTGCAGCCGCCTTGTCCGCTGCACTGAAGACTCCCGCATCCACGTCTTCCGGCTTTGTGGTGCTCGAATCGACAGACGGCGAGCATCCCGCCGCAGCCAGAGCGAACATGGTTGCGAAGATATATTTGAACGGCTGGTTCTTCTTCATCATGGTGCCTCTAGGTGCGGATTGGAGTTGAACCAAGCGCCATTTTGTTTACTTGGCTCGGTCATGCCTGCCAGCCGCAAAAAAAACGATCGGTTTTCCATCGATCCAACTTTCATTCTGTTTATAGTTTTTATCGTCGTGCTCTGGATTGGCGGCGGCGCTTCGCGTGCAGATGTCGCTGGACAGGTGGTGGTTCGTGCCTTTTCCTGGCTGACGATTCTTCTTCTCTTGATCTTCGGCACGAGACCCGAGATTCGCGACTATAAGTGGGTCGGTGCCCTCCTTCTCGCAACGGTTTGCCTCGTTCTGTTGCAGCTCGTTCCTCTACCGCCGGCTCTGTGGCAGGCGATGCCGGGACGTGAAGTGCTGGCCTTCTCAGCCTCGGTCAGCGATCAAACCCAGCCGTGGCGCCCGCTCACAATTTCGCCCGATGCGACATTCAATGCCCTTTCATCGCTCATAGTGCCGGTGACGACATTCGGTCTTTTGATTGCAAGCGCGAAAGGCGGGCAATGGAAGATCGCGCTGGTGGTGCTCGGAGCCATAATCGCCGGGTGTTTTCTTGGTGTCCTGCAGTTTGCCGGATCGAATTTCGATAACCCATTGATTAATGATGGTGGAGCCGTGAGCGGCAATTTCGCCAACCGGAATCACATGGCCTTGTTCGCGTCCTTCGGCTGCCTTCTTGCACCAGCCTGGGCCTATAGCAGTTCGGAAAATGCGAGATGGAAGGCGGCTCTGGCCGTAAGTCTCGTCGTCTTCTTTCTCTTGCTGATCCTTGGTACAGGGTCTCGTGCCGGGATCGTTTTCGGTTTGCTCGCCACCATGCTGGGATTTCTCGCTGTCCGTTCGCGAATGATGAGGCAGGTCAAGAAGCTGCCGATCCACAAGTGGTTGCCGGCTGCGGTCGCCGTCGGCGCTTCGATGATTGGTGCCATTATCCTGTCGATTTATCTGGGCAGGGCCGAATCAGTCGATCGGGCCAATGTACTGGAAATGGGGGATGATTTGAGGACCCAGATATATCCGACGGTCGTCGAGATGATCGGCAGGTACTGGCCTGCAGGTAGCGGTTTCGGCGCGTTCGACCCCGTGTACAGGATCACCGAGCCGGATGCCGTGCTGGGCAGGGAATATGTCAATCATGCACATAACGATTTTCTTGAAATTGTGCTCGACGGCGGCATACTCGGACTTGCTTTGCTTGCTCTGGCGATCTGCTGGATCGGCATAAGGACTTTCAAGGTCTGGCGCGCGCCGCTTCGAGACGGCGTCCTTCTGGCCCGGGTAGCGTCCAGCTTGTTGTGGTTGATGCTTGCAGCCAGCCTCTTCGATTATCCGATACGGACCCCGATGATGATGGCCCTTGCAGTGATCGCCGCTGTCTGGTTAAGCGAAGATCGAAATGGGGGCGCGCGACAGCGGGGGTGACGCAGCAGAACATACTGCCGCAGCCTCTAGTGCGATTATGGTGGGCTGGATGTCAGACGACTTACGAGAAATAATTGCGTTGACTATTGCGGCGACCGTCGCGCTAACAATGCTGGTTTGGGCTGTATTGGTATGGCGTCGCAAGAAACGCATTGCTCTGCGTCGTCGCGGTGTGAAACGGCATGGGCACTGACAAGCTGAAATCGTGAGGCGGCTCTTGGTGCAATGGCTGGCGCTTCTGCGTGCCGGCCATCGGCATGGGATGTGGTCAACTGATTTAGACCTTTGCTTTTTCTGATTTGGCACAAAGGGGTTTCAAAAGACCCCGTATGGTCTATTGGCAGGCCACTCTTCAGTTCGCCTCATTGGAAACTATGCGTATATTATTCCTTTTGTCGGCCGTTGCAATCGGCTTGGGAGGGTGTGCCAAGACAGAGCCGCTCCAGTCGACAGCAAACCTAACCGTCGTCGAAGGGGCTACGGGACTTCCCGACCCGAGCAGAGACGATCTCGTTGCTCCCGATCGCGCGTCACTTATCGGCCCTCTCGATCTCATCGAAGTGCGCGTTTTCAACGTTCCGCAATTGAGCGGCGAGATGCAGGTAGATGCCGGCGGACGCATCTCCATGCCGCTGGTCGGAACGATGGATGCCGGCGGTCGGACCGCTTCCGAACTGTCCGATGCGATCGAGGCGTCTCTGCGCGGTCGCTATGTTCGCGACCCCGATGTGACGATCAACATCAAGAGTTCGGTCAGCCAGGTCGTGACGATCGATGGACAGGTCGTCGAGCCTGGCCTCTATCCGGTGACGAACCAGATGACGCTCCTTCGAGCTGTCGCCTCCGCCAAGGGCTTGTCGGAATTCGCGAAACTCGACGATGTCGTCATCTTGCGCACCGTCAATGGCCAGCGCATGGCGGCCATGTACAATATCGCTGCCATCAGGCGTGGTGTCTATGCCGATCCGGCTATCCATGCCAACGACGTTGTTGTCGTCGGAGATTCTCCGCAAAGGCGCATGTTCCGGGACATCGTTTCTGTTGCACCCCTAATCGCGAGCCCGCTCGTGGCGATCATCCGATAATTTTTCAGGTGCTCTCATGAACATCTTTACATCACCCATGAACGTCGACCAGCCAGGGGGCGAAGTCAGGCCAGCCAATGCCGGCTATCAGGTTGCGCAACCCGAGCCTGAAGGTACGCCGCTCATCCGGCAGTATCTGCAGATTGCACTGCGCTGGAAGTGGCTCATCATTGGCGCCGTCGCTGCCTGCGTCGTGCTCGGAATCATCATCACTTTGCTGATGACGCCCCAATATACGGCGACGTCCACGATCGAAATTTCGCGTGAAGCCGATCAGGTTACCGAGTTCGAGGGTGTCGAACGCGAAACCAGCGTGTCCGACCAGGAATTCTACCAGACGCAATATGGCTTGTTGCGAGCGCGGACGCTCTCGGAACGTGTGGCGGCGGAATTGCGCCTCATCGACGATCCCAAATTTTTCGAAATGTTTGGGGGGGGGGCAGAGGGCGAGGCCTTCGCATTGAATGGCGACCGCTTCGGCGCATCGGGCCGTCGCGAACGACAGAGGATTGCCGGCGAGATCCTGCTGGCCAATCTCTCGGTAGAACCGACCAGATTGTCGCGCCTGGTCAATATCGATTTTACCAGCCCCAATGCTGGGTTTTCGGCGCGAGTGGCCAATGCCTGGGCCGAAAACTTCATCGAAAGCAACCTCGAACGCAAGGTCCAGTCGACATCGTACGGCCGCGATCAGTTGCAGGCGCAGCTTGCCGAATACAAGGATCGCCTCGACGAATCGCAGCGCCAGTTGGTGGCCTACGCCGCGAACGAAGAGATCATCAATCTACCTACCGGAGCGACCAACGAGGCCGGCTCCGCGCAGGAGCGATCGATCTTGGCCGATAATCTGGCAACGCTGAATGCCGCTCTGGCTCAGGCCACTGCCCAACGGATTGCGGCCGAGTCGCGTTCGCGGCAAGTTGGCCGCAGCGGTGCGTCTGTCGAGGCGCTGACCAACCCTGCCATCAACAATCTGCGGCAGCGTCGGGCTGAACTGGCTGCCGAATACGAGCAAATGATGGTCCAATTCGAACCGGGGTTCCCGGCAGCACGAGAATTGGCCTCGCAGATCGAGGCGCTCGACGCCTCCATCGCCCGCGAGGAATCGCGCGTTTCGGGTTCGCTCAATACCGATTATCGTGCCGCGCTGCAGCAGGAGCAGGCGCTGGAGCAACAGGTCGAGCGCCTGAAGTCGGAATTTCTCGACCTCCGCAATCGCAGCATCCAGTACAATATCTACCAGCAGGAAGTGGATACGAACCGCGCGCTGTATGATGGTTTGCTGCAGCGGTTCAAGGAAATCGGCGTCGCTGGCGGCGTCGGTGTGAACAACATTGCAATTGTCGATCCTGCGGATGTCCCACAGAGCCCGTCTAGTCCGCGGACGCTCCTGAACCTCCTGATTTCGATCCTTGCCGGTCTCGGCATCGGGTCTGCCCTGGCATTTGCCCGTGAACAGCTCGACGAGACGATTGCCGATCCGGGTGAGCTCGAGCGCAGGCTTGGACTGCCGCTTCTCGGCTCGGTTCCCATGATCGAGAACGAGACGCCGCAGGAAGCGCTGGCCGACCGGAAATCGGATCTGTTCGACGCCTATCTCGCTATCCAGACGAACCTGGCGTTTACCACCGAGCATGGTGTGCCCAGTTCGCTGGCTGTCACGTCAACCCGGCCTGCCGAGGGCAAGTCTACCACGGCACTGGCGCTGGCCACGACCCTCACACGCGCCGATCGCAAGGTCATCCTCGTAGATGGCGATATGCGGTCGCCTTCGGTGCACCACTATGCCGGTGTCACCCATGATCGCGGGCTGAGCAATTATCTTTCCGGCGAGGAAGACATCGAGACGATGATATTCCCGATGAAGGACCTCGGTTTCTCCGCCATGACCGCCGGTCCGATCCCGCCCAATGCAGCCGAACTGCTGACCGGCACGCGGTTCTCCACATTGATCGAACGGCTGCTGGAAACCTACGACCACGTCATCTTCGACGCACCGCCGGTCATGGGCCTCGCCGATGCGCCCTTGATTGCAAGCCGCGTCGAAGGCGTCGTTTTCACCGTCGAATCGCATGGCATCAGGTCGGGACTGGTGAAGACCGCCCTCAAGCGCCTCGCAGTCGCCAATGCGCGCGTGTTTGGCGGCGTTCTCACCAAGTTCGAGCAGAACCGCGCCCATTACGGCTACGGCTATGATTATGGCTACGGCTATGGCCGCGACGACAAAGCGATGGACGAGGCTTGAGCGACGCTTTTGCGCATCTGACGAAGCGACGGCCTGCGCAGTGGGCCGTTCGCATCGCGCTTGCTGCAGTCACAGTCGGTGCGGCATACTTCAGCGTGTCGGATACGATGGCGAATGTCGTCGTAAAGAGGGACCCGGTGCGGGCTCACGCTCTGGCGCCATGGGATGGCAAGGTGACCAGCCAACTCGCCGAGCACAGCCTCGAAATGTCTCTCGCCAACCAGTCTAAGTCGGACGCGGCTAGGATCGCGCGCGAAGCGATCATTCAGGATGCGACCGCTGTCGAAGCTTTCACGGTCCTGGCCCTCGAAGCGCAGACCAAGGGTGACGCTGCGAAGGTGAATGCGCTGTTCGAGCAGTCGAGGAGGCTATCCCGACGTGAATTGCAGGCGCACATCTGGGCTATCGAAGAAGCCGTCAATCGGGGCGACATCGACACCGCTCTCGGGCGCTATGATACGGCCCTGCGCACGTCATCGCGCGCCACCGAGGTGCTTTTCCCAACTCTCGCTGCGGCTCTGGCGGAGCCGAAGATCCGGTCGCGCGTGGTCAAGATGGTCGCAGCCGAACCGATGTGGGGCGAATCCTTCGTCACATTCACCGGTCGAGGGAATTTCGAACCTCGCGCAGCGGCAAGTTTCTTTGCAGGGCTGGATAAGGCCGGATACGAAGTCGAGGACGTCCATCGGACCGCGCTGGTGAATGCGCTGTCCACCGCCGAGGGTTTCGACGCAGCGTGGAACTACTATGCCACGTTCAGGACCGACGCTAGCCGCACACAATCGCGTGACTCCTCGTTTTCGGCACTGGTTCAGCAGCCGAGTATTTTCGACTGGCGGACATTCGATTCTACCGGTGTATTCGCGACAATCCAGCGGGCCGGCGAGGGCGGTCTGGTCGAATTTTCGGCGTCGCCCGGATCGGGCGGTCGCGTGCTGGCGCAAAGCCAGATGCTCTTGCCCGGAACGTATGAAGTCGTCGCGCGCGTTTCCGACCTGGACGGCGTGGAATCGGCAAAGCCCTACTGGACGCTGACCTGTGCCGATGGCCGCGAACTGGGTCGGATCGAAATGGATAACCAGCAGGGCGAGCAGGTGGTTCGCGGCTCCTTCACCGTCGATTCCGGCTGCGTCAACCAGGCGCTTGCTTTGGTGGTCCGGCCTTCGGACGCGATCTCGGGAGTCTTCGGCAGGGTCTCTTTCGCTGAGCTGGTTCGTCAATAGGAATGACGCAATGACATTCGCCAGATCCTTTTTGCCCGCTGTTTTCTCCGCAATCGTCGCTCTTGCCTGGGGCAGCGCTGCTGTCGCCCAGTCGCAGCAATCTCCTGCTGACGCAGGAGATCAGAGGACAAATCGCTATTCGGTGACCCAGCCGCAGACCGACTTCGTCTGGTCCGAAGACGAAGAATCGCTCGAAGACCAGCAGGAACTGGTCGCGGACGTGATCGATCCGAGGTTGTATAATCCGGATGCGCGCGTTGATGGCCGCATCAGGAACCGGGTCGATTCGCGGATCAACAATCGTATCCAGAGCAGGATCGGGCGAGTGGGTAGCGAGAATGCCAACGCTACGGATTCGATCCAGCGTGCAGAAGGCCGAAGCCGGATCGATTATTCCGACCCTGACAGGTGAGCGCGTCAACATTCCTCACGAGTTGTCGACAAATCGCCTAATCGACCATTTCGACCGTCATACTTCTTCTGGCCGCAGGGCAATCCCATCGTTTCGGAAGCGGCGAGAAGCTTTTGGCTGACCTTGCCGGTAAGCCGGTCATTTCCTGGACGGCGCAAACTCTTGCATCGGTATCCGCCACGGCCCGGATTGCTGTCACCGGCTCGCCAGCGGTCGCGAACCTTCTGACAGGCTATGAGATCTGCGATGTCGGTGATGAGGCACCGTCCCAGTCGCGCTCTCTGAAACTGGGACTGACTCGAGCAAAAACATACGCACCCGACCGGGTGCTCGTCGTTCTGGGCGATATGCCTTTCGTGACATCTTCCCATCTCGCCCGTCTTGTCGACACCTGCGCATCAGCGCGGCAAGCCGCAGCGACGGCGTATGGCGGCAGGCCGGGCGTGCCAGCGTGTTTCAGGGCGGCTGATCTTGCGCGGCTGGAAAATCTCTCGGACGACCGGGGTGCGCGTGCGCAATTGCTGGCTTTGGGGGCCGCTGTCGTAGAGCCTGCTGCCGATTGGCATGTGATGGACATCGACACGCCCGAAGATCTCGCGCGTGCACGAGTCTATGCTGCGAAGGCGCAAATGGCTTCGTCGAGCAGGTTCTCGTAATCGGCCGCAACTTCCGCGAGGATGGAAAGCGCTAGGCTTTGCGGCGTGCGGTTCGAGGCTATTGCGCCGACCGGACTGCG
Source organism: Citromicrobium sp. (assembly GCA_003248395.1). Taxonomy (GTDB): domain Bacteria; phylum Pseudomonadota; class Alphaproteobacteria; order Sphingomonadales; family Sphingomonadaceae; genus Qipengyuania. Next base: position 22,462 of record QFNA01000027.1, on the reverse strand, counting down.
TATCCGATCGATCTGCGATGTTGGAATGCCGACGGATTTCAGCTTCTCCACGCGCTGCTTTCTCGCATTCGATCCACCCTGTGCGCCGATGAAAAACGAGGCGCTGTCGAGCGCGTGGCTGAGGATGGCATCTTCCCATTCGTGATCGTGAAACAGCAGGATATTTGCAGTCCAACGATCGGCCATATCCGTGATGGGGTTGCGGTCCGGCCCGATGCTGTCCTTGCCAAAGGACTGGACGTCGAAACCTGCCGCCTTCGCGATCGACTCCAGAGCCGATAGCTCCGGACCTTCTCCGAAAATCCTGAGCGCGGGGGAGGGCAGATAGGCTCTGCGACTGAGTCTTGCGAGATCAGGCAACGGAATGGATACCTCTGCCCGGCTTTCCAAAGCCGCGACTGCGGTCTGGCAGGCGTCGCTATCCGGCGTGGGATCGAGCAGAATGTCGAGACCGCTTCCACACGGCAGCCGAAAATCGATGGTCTTCGATCCCTGGCCGTAGCGGCGGGTTTCCGGTGCGCGCAGGTCGCGCACGTCGCTCGCCAGCTGGTGCTCGAGGCAGCCATCGGCCAGACTTCCCGCGAATCTGCCATCTCTGCCGACCGCCAGCTGGGCGCCGAGCCTGCGCGAATAACTGCCTTCGATACCGACAATGGTGCAAAGCGCGGTGCCCGGCACGCAAGCTGCTTTCAACGCTGCATGGTCGTTGCCGAAATCGCCCGTCATGCAAGTGCCGGCAAGCGATCCAGATACTTATCGAGCGTTATCGGATATTCGCGCACGCGCACGCCGGTCGCGTTGTAAAACGCGTTGGCCACTGCCGCGCCGGTGCCGCAAATACCGAGTTCGCCGACCCCCTTGGCCTTCATCGGCGATATGACGGGATCGAGAGTGTCGAGGAACACAACTTCCTGCTCTTCGATGTCGGCGTGCACCGGAACTTCGTAACCGGCGAGGTCATGGTTGATGAACATGCCAAACCGCTTGTCGACTGCAAGTTCTTCCATGAACGCAGCGCCCACGCCCATGACGGCACCGCCGATCACCTGGCTGCGCGCCGAGACGGGGTTGATGATCCGCCCGGCATCGCAGACCGACAACATCCGCTTGACCTGGCTCTGACCCGTAAAGGCATCGACATGCACTTCGCAGAAATGCGCCGCGAATGTGCCGACCGAGTATCCGGACTTGAAATCGCCGAAACTGATGTCGTCTTCGGCGCTCAATTGTCCCGCATCGGCCAGTGCGAAGCTTTTGCCGCTCGCAGTGATGCGCCCGTCTTCGAACCGGGCCGAAGCGGCATCGAAGCCGAGTTTCTCGCCAATAGCTTCGCGCAGCTTCATGCAGGCCGCATAGACCCCGGCGGTAGAGCTTGCTGCGCCCCATTGTCCGCCCGAACCCGATGAAACAGGATAACGGGAATCGCCGAGCCTTACGGTGACGGCACCCAGCGGCACGCCCATCACTTCGGCGGCGGTCTGCGCGATGATCGTGTAACTGCCCGTGCCGATATCGGTCATATCGGTTTCGACAATGATGCGACCGCGGGACAAATGCACGCGTGCGCCGGATTTCTCGGTCGGCCCGCCACGATAGGCGGCAGCCATGCCCAGACCCTTCAGCCAGCGACCCTCACGATCCTGACTCGGCTGGGCATTCCGCTTGGACCAGCCGAAACGCTCCGCTCCTTCGCGCAGACAGCGGATCAGATTGCGGTCGGAGAATTTGGTTTCCGGATCGTCGGGCAGAACCTGCGTGTCGTTGACGATACGCAGTTCGACCGGGTCCATGCCCAGTTCCTCTGCCAACTCGTCCATAGCCACCTCCAGCGCCATGTGCCCCGGCGCCTCCCCCGGCGCGCGCATGGCGTTGCCTTCGGGCAGGTCGAGTGTGGCAATGTACTGCGTGGTCAGGCGATTTGCGCCGGCATAGAGCTGGCGAGTCTGCATCACGCCGTTTTCGCCATCGGTGCCGTTCTGGTTGCCCGAAATGCTTTCGTGCCCGACCGCCGTCAGCTTTCCATCTCGGTCTGCGCCGAGGCGCACGCGCTGGATGGTTGCGGCGCGGTGCGTGGTGTTGTTCGGCATCAGGGGCCGTTGCAACGCGACTTTCACCGGCCTGCGCGCCGCCTTCGCACCCAGCGCGGCGAGCACGGAATCGGCACGGATGAACAGCTTGCCCCCGAACCCGCCGCCGACATACGGAGAATCGACGCGAATCTTTTCCGCCTCCATGCCCAATATCTTGGCCATACCGTCCTTGGCCCACTGGATCATCTGGTTCGAAGTCCAGAGATTCAGGCGATCGCCATCCCACGCCGCGATCGTCGCATGTGGCTCCATCATCGAATGCGATTCATTTGCCGTGTCATACGTCCTGTCAATCTTGACGGGCGCATTGGCAAAGGCCGTATCGAAGTCTCCAGTTCGCTTGTCGTCGGGCTTGCGGTCCTGGCCTTTCGCAACAGGAGCGTCGACAATGTTGGATCCAAGCTCGAATGCGCCGTCCTGCCTCGCATAATCGACCTTGATCAGTCCTGCACCGGCGCGGGCTTCCTCGAACGTTTCGGCGACGACGATCGCAATCGCCTGATGATAATGCACGATGTCGCGCCCGCCAAAGAGGGGCACATTGTTGAAATCGCTCTTGGCCAGCGGTTCGGTTTCGGCCGCGCTGACGACGGCCAGGACGCCGGGCGCATTGCGCGCCGCCGATACATCCATGCTGGTTATCCGGCCCTTGGCAATGCCAGCGCCGAGGATGAAACCGTAGGCCTGGTTCGCCGCCACATCGTGGCGTTCATAGGCATAGGGCGCCGTCCCGGTCGTCTTGAGCGGGCCGTCGATCCGCGACGTAGGCTTGCCGACGATCCTGGCGTCGTCGAACAAATTGTCGCCTGCTGGTGCGTTGAATTCCATGGCTTAGCTCCTCGCTTCTGCCAGCAGGCCGGCGAGCGTGCGTTCGGCCAGGGTAATTTTGAAGGCGTTGCCCTGCGTCGGTCGGGCCTCGGCGAAGGCGCGTTCGATCACCGCGGACGCGCCATTGGGAAGCGCGGCATCGGCGGCTGCGACCCGCCAAGGCTTGGGCGCGACGCCGCCAAACGCCACGCGTCCAGTGCCGTCGGCCTGCAACACCAGCGCGACCGACACCAGCGCAAAAGCGTAGGAGGACCGATCGCGCACCTTGTGATAGAAGTGCTGTCCGGCCGGCGGCGCGGGCAGGGTCACGGCGGTGATGAGCTCGCCCGGCTCAAGAGCGTTTTCGATATGCGGCGTGTCGCCCCACAGGCGATGGAAATCCGCAATCGGGATCGAGCGTGTTTCCCCGTCGGGCCTGATCGTTTCGACCACCGCGTCGAGCACGCGCAGTCCCACGGCCATGTCGCCGGGATTGGTGGCGATGCACGCACTGGATGTCCCGACGACGCCGAGCTGGCGCGAGAACCCGTCCTGCGCACCGCAGCCGGACCCGGGCTGGCGCTTGTTGCACGGCAGTTCGGTGTCGTAGAAATAGGGGCAACGCGTCCGCTGCAGCAAATTGCCGCCGGTTGTCGCCTTGTTGCGCAATTGCCCGCTGGCCCCGGCCTGGATGGCGCGGGTCAGCACCGCATAATCGCGGCGCACGATCTCGTTGGCGGAGAGGTCGGTATTTGTGACCAGTGCGCCGATCCGCAAGCCGCCGTCTTCGGTGCCCTCGATCCGGTCGAGACCGGTATCCTGCAGGTCGACCAGATGGGCCGGTCGCTCGATTTCGAGTTTCATCAGGTCGAGTAGATTGGTCCCACCCGGGGCGCGTTCGTAAGTAAAGCTTCTCATCCCTCGGCCACCTCGCTCATCGCCTTGGCAATGTTGGAATAGGCACCGCAGCGGCACAGATTGCCGCTCATCCGTTCGCGCATTTCTTCCGGTGTTGCGGTCATGCCGCCAGTCAGATCGCCGGTGACATGGCTGGGAATGCCTTCGCTGATTTCCTTCAGCACGGATACGGCGGAACAGATCTGGCCGGGCGTGCAATAGCCGCATTGATAGCCATCATGTTCGACGAAGGCCGCTTGCATGGGATGCATGTTCTGCGGAGTGCCGAGCCCTTCGATCGTGGTAATTTCGTCGCCATCATGCATGACAGCCAAGCTGAGGCAGGAGTTGATCCTCCGCCCCTCGACGATCACCGTGCACGCGCCGCATTGCCCGTGATCGCAACCCTTTTTCGTGCCGGTCAGTTTCAGATGCTCGCGCAATGCGTCGAGCAGGGTCACGCGCGTATCGACCGCCAGTTCGCGCGACTGGCCATTTACTACCAGCCGCACCCGCGCCAATTGCTTCGTCACGTTCGAACTTTTGGATGGTGTTTGCGCCAGAGTCGCGTGGGGTACTGCAGCGGTCGCCATTCCGCCAGCCAAGACCCCCCGGCGCGAGACGTTGAGAGAATTTTGCTTTGACAGGATCCATCTCCAAAAGTGACATGCCGCGCGGGACCGGCGCAGGCTCGCGAGCGAAATTTCCTGTGATCCGGGACCGGGAACATGAGGCCAGGATGCGCCGCAACTGCGCGCAATCGAATCGGACATTTCTCTCTGATTAATGGAAGCTCTGGAGCGACAATGGGTTCCTAAGCCGTGATCAACTCGCCGGATTCAGTCGCGATCCCCGCTCCGCGCAGGAACAGTTCCGTCCTGGCATCGAATTGGCTGCCGCTGAGTGGTTCTGCCGCGCCATGGCTAATGGCGTCTCGCAACGCATCGCTCAGGATCAAACCGAGAAAGGCGTCGGTGAGGACGTCCACGTCCGATGGCGGCATCAGTGCATCGCGTTGCAAGGCGCTGAACACATCGCTCATGGCACACTGAGTCGTGGCCGACGTTCGTTCGTAGAATGATCGCGCCACGTCCACGTCATTGACGCTCCGCGCAATGACCATCCGCATCAAAGCGACGATATCGGGCGCAAGGAAATGGTCGCGCAGTTCGTGGGCAATGCGATGCAGCGTGGCCGCAGGTGTGAGACCGGCCGAGGCCGCATCACGGATCAGGGTTTCGCCCGAAGCGGCATTCTCGAAAACGACGGCACGCAGTAAACCGTCCTTATTGCCGAAGAGCTTGTAGACCGTGGCGAGCGAACCACCGGCGCGCTCCACCACATGCCCCAGAGTCGTGCGTTCGTAGCCCTGTTCCAGAAACAAGGCACGCGCGGCGACGACGATCGCAGTGCGGCGATTTTCCAGCCTATCGCATTCGAATGCGTTCAATTTTCTCTCCCACGTACCATCGAATCGGGGTTGCACCTCCATGGTGTAATCAATATTACACCTTCGCACCTGCACACAACCTGACCAGGATTTTTCTCATGACACGTCTGTTCGCCGGCCTCGCCGCAACTCTGCTCGTCGCTGCCTGTTCGCAGCCCGAAGAGGCTCCGCAGCAGCAGGCCGTGCCGGTGCAGACCTACACCGTTGCCAGCCAGGCGATCCCCAATGTGATCGAATTGCCGGGTCGCGTGGAGCCCGTCAGAACGGCCGAGGTTCGTGCGCGCGTCACCGGGATCGTGCAGCAGCGGCTCTACGAGGAAGGTAGCGACGTGCGGGCCGGGCAGCCACTGTTCAGGATCGACCCGCGCGAATTGCGTGCGAGCCGTGCGCAGATCGCGGCCAGTCTCGACCGCGCGCGCGCCACCGCCGCCAACGCCAGCGCCGTCGTCGAACGGTACCGTCCCCTGGTCGCCGAAAACGCCATCAGTCGGCAGGAATTCGATGCCGCCGTCGCGGCTTCGCGAGAGGCGGCAGCCAATGTTGCCCAAATCCGCGCCCAACTCGAGGCCGCTGATCTCCAGCTTGGCTACACCACTGTGCGCGCGCCGATTTCCGGTCGGGCCGGGCGCGCCGACATTACCGAAGGTGCGCTGGTCAGCCAGGCCGAAGGCACGCTGATGACGACGATCGAACAGATGTCGCCGGTCTATGTCAGCTTCGCCCAGTCGGCGAGCGAGGTGCTCGCATTGCGGCGTGCCGTTGCAGCAGGTGAAATCGACCTCGACGAGAACGATCGTGTTCCCGTCCGCCTCGCCTATCAGGACGGGACCGACCATCCGGTCGAAGGCTTCATCGACTTTCTCGCATTCTCGGTGGACGAGGAAACCGGCACTGTCGGCATCCGCGCCGAATTTCCCAATCCGTCGGGCCTGTTGCTGCCGGGTGAATTCGTGCGAGCCCGCATCTTTGCCGGTCAACGCCAGAACGGCATTTCCGTACCCCAGCGCGCTGTAACGGTCAGCGATACAGGTGGCTCGGTTTACGTCATCGACGGCGATGGCCTTGCAGCGGTGCGGCAGATCAAGCTTGGCTCGCTGGTCGAAGGGCGCTGGATTGTCGAGGAAGGGCTGAAGGCCGGTGATACGGTCATTATCAGCAACCTGCAGAAAATCCGCCCAGGCGCGCCGGTCCAGGCGATAAAGGCGCAGCCCAGGCAGAATTCGACGAGACAACGATCTCCCGCGGCCACGCCGACACCGGCGCCGAACACCGCCCGGGAAAACTGATCCATGGCTCGTTTTTTCATCGACAGACCCATCTTCGCATGGGTCGTTTCGCTCGGCATCCTGCTCGCCGGATTTATCGCGCTGCAGTCGCTGGCGATCGAACAATATCCCGAGGTCGCACCGCCTTCGCTGACAATCAATGTCACCTATCCCGGTGCCGATGCGGAGACGCTCGAAAATAACGTCACCCAGGTGATCGAACAGCAGCTCAACGGCGTCGAGGGCTTCCTCTACATGTCGTCCTCGAGCCAGTCGAACGGGACGGCCAGCATCACCCTCACCTTTGAAGCCGGCACCGATATCGATATCGCGCAAACCGAGGTGCAGAACCGTCTGAGTACGGTCGAGGCCCGTCTGCCCGAAGCCGTTCGCCAGCAGGGCATTACGGTCCGACAGGCCAACGCTGGCTTCCTGATGATCGTGGCGCTTACCTCCGACAATGGGGCGCTGGAAACCACTGATCTGGGCAACATCGCATCGAACCAGATCGTTGACGAACTGCGCCGCGTCGAAGGCGTGGGCGATGTCACTCTCTTCGGTTCGCCCTATGCCATGCGCATCTGGCTCGATCCGGAGGCGCTGGCGTCGTACAATCTGTCGCCCAGTGCCGTCCTCGCCGCCGTGCGTGAGCAGAACAGCCAGACTGCGGGTGGTTCAATCGGTGCCCAGCCTTATGTCGACGGGCAACAGATCACCGCCAGCATCACCACCGAAGGCCGCTTCTCGACGCCCGAGGAGTTTGAAAACATCATCCTTCGCGCCAATACGGGCGCAGCCGTTGTCCGCTTGGGCGAGGTCGCGCGAGTAGAACTCGGCGCGCAAACCTACGCGTTTGGCACGTCGCTCAACGGCGAACCGATGGCGGGGATGGCGATCCAGCTTGCGACCGGAGCCAATGCCCTGGCTGCGGCCGAAGGCGTCAAGGCGCGCATGGACGAAATATCTGCTGGTCTGCCTGACGGCGTCAGCTGGTCCATTCCCTACGACACCACGCCTTTCGTCGAAGCTTCGGTCGACGAGGTCGTAGTGACGCTCATTGAGGCGATGGTTCTGGTCTTCCTCGTCATGTTCCTCTTCCTACAGAACTGGCGCGCCACACTCATCCCGACGCTCGTCGTTCCGATTGCGCTCGCCGGTGCCTGCCTGGGATTGTGGCTGTTCGGTTTCTCGATCAACGTGCTGTCGCTGTTCGGCATGGTGCTGGCGATCGGTATCCTCGTCGACGACGCGATCGTGGTGATCGAAAACGTCGAGCGGATCATGCGCGAAGAAGGGCTCCCGCCGCTGCAGGCCACACGCAAGGCGATGGACCAGATTACGGGCGCCATCATCGGCATCACGTTGGTGCTGATCGCGGTGTTCATACCGATGGCGTTTTTCCCCGGTTCGACGGGTGGAATCTATCGCCAGTTCTCCGTCACGCTGGCAATCTCCATCTTCTTCTCTGCCGTCCTCGCCTTGTCGCTGACACCTGCGCTGTGCGCGACCTTCCTGAAACCGATCCATGATAGCGACCAGCCGCCGCTGCCCGAAGACGAGGCTGAAGGTGACGCGATCGAGGCGCGTGAGCCCCAATCCGGCTGGCGCGGAATGCTGGCGCGGGCGCGAGGCGCGATGACCCGCTTCTTTGCGCGGTTCAACCAGTGGTTTGCGCGGATGACCGACAAATACGGCCGTGCCAACGACACGATCCTCGCAAAGCCGTTCCGGGCACTCGCAGTGTTCCTTGCGCTCGCTGCAGTGACCGTGCTGTTGTTCTTTCGCCTGCCGAGCGGCTTCTTGCCGACAGAGGACCAGGGCTACCTCATCACCGCGGTCCAGGCACGAAGAGGTCGACAACCTTGTCGTCATTCGCGGCTTCAGCTTCTTCGGGCAGGGGCAGAACAATGCGATGATGTTCTCTTCGTTCAAGCCGTGGGAAGAGCGCACCGCGCCCGAAAGCAGTGCCGAATCGATCATGCAGCAGGCCATGGGCCAGTTCGGGGCGCTCGATTCCGCCATCGCCTTCGTCATCCAACCGCCGTCGATCCAGTCACTCGGCCAGGCGAGCGGCTTTTCGCTGAAGCTACAGGATCGCGGAGGGGTAGGTCGTGAACAGCTTACGGCTGCGCGGGACCAGTTGCTCGGAATGGCTTCGCAAAGTTCGCTGATCACTGGTCTGCGTCCCGAGGATCAGGCGGCGAGCCCGACGGTCGAGGTGACGATCGACCGCGTGCAGGCCCGTGCGCTCGGTCTTTCGCTGACCGATGTCAGCAATGCGCTGTCGATCAATTTCGGTTCGGCCTATGCCAACGACTTCAATCTCGATGGCCGGGTTTTGCAGGTGCTTGTGCAGGCGGATGCCGAATACCGTATGACCCCTCAGGACGTCATGGCCCTGCGCATCCCCAACCAGCAGGGCGAACTCGTGCCGTTCGGCACATTTGCCGAAGCCGAATGGTCAGCCGCGCCGAACAGTCTGGCCCGGTACAATGGCTATCCCGCGATGACGCTTTCGGGCCAGGCCGCTCCGGGCGAATCATCGGGCGCTGCGCTCGACGAGATGTCCTTGCCGCACTGTATGAAAGCTGGGCGGTGCCGTTCGCCGTGCTGCTGATCGTCCCGATGGGCGTGCTGGGCGCGGTCCTGTTCTCGATGCTCCGGGGCTTGTCGGCCGACATCTACTTCAACGTGGGTCTGATCACGATCATCGGTCTCGCGGCGAAGAACGCCATTCTCATCGTCGAATTCGCGATCGAGGAGGAAGAGAACGGCAAACGCCGCATCGACGCCGTGAAATCCGCCGCCCGCCTGCGCCTGCGCCCGATCATCATGACGTCGCTCGCGTTCACTATGGGCATGGTCCCGCTGATCCTCGCCAGTGGTGCGGGCGCCGCGAGCCGCATTGCCGTGGGTACCGGCGTCGCGGGCGGCATGATCGCCGCCACCGCGCTGGGCATATTCCTGATCCCGATGCTCTACCTGCTGGTTCGCCGCAATCTCAGTCGGCAGGATCCCAAGGCTACGGGCCACGGTGTGGGCGAAAAAATAGACGTTCCGGCTGGAGACAGCGCATGAAATTCCACCATTTGAGCGCAGCCGTTCTGGCGACGTCGCTGACCGCCTGCGTCAACATGGCCCCCGACCATACGCGCCCCGAAGCCGCGACCGCGCCGCTCTTCGCCGAAGATCTCCGGCCCGATGGCAGCGTCGTCGCATCACAGCTTTCCTATCGCGACTGGTTCGCCGATCCGCGCCTCGAGGCGTTGATTGCTTCGGCGCTGGCGAACAATCGCGATCTCGTCGCTGCGACGGCGCGGATCGAGCAGGCGAGGGCGCAATATCGCATTCAGGACAGTCGCCGTCTGCCGTCGGTTGTCGCCGACGGCAGCGGCGTGCGTACCCGCCAGCCGGTGTCGAGCGTCGATGCGAATGGCGAACCCGTCACCGATTCGATCACGACCAACCGGTTTCAGGTCGGCGTCGGCGTCACCGGCTTCGAACTGGACTTCTGGGGCCGCGTTGCCAATCTCAGCGAAGCCGCGCGGGCGCAGTATCTTTCGACCGTGTGGGCGCAGCGCGCGTTCTACCTCTCGCTCATCGCCGACGTCGCGACGACCTATTTCGAGATTCTCGAAACCGAGCAGCAGATCCGCCTCGCCGAAGCGACGGCCGAGAGCCGGCAGGAAGGCCTGCGGATCGCGCGGCTGCGCCTCGATGCAGGCGTCACCTCCGCGCTGCCGTTTCGCCAGGCGGAAACCCTGCTGACCCAGGCCGAGCAGCAGCTTTCGTCCGAACGGCTCGCGCTCGCCCAGCTCAACAACCAGCTCGCGGTCCTCGTCGGCGGTGAGGTTCCGGAAAACCTTCCGCTTGGCCTGACACTGGCCGCTCAACTCGACGATCGCAGGCTGAAGGCAGGCTTGCCATCGGAACTGCTCCTCGTGCGGCCTGACATCGTCCAGGCGGAAGAGCAGCTGCGCGCGGCGCGTGCCAATATCGGTGCAGCACGGGCGGCGTTCTTTCCCTCGATCTCTTTGACCGGCAGCGCCGGGCTCAGCTCGACCAGTCTCGATGGGTTGTTCGCAAACGACGGCTTCACCTGGAGTTTCGGCCCGAGCATCAGTCTGCCGATCTTCGACTGGGGGGCGAGAGAGGCGGACCTGGATCTCGCCCGTGCGCTCGAGGTAGAGCAGGTGGCTCTTTATGACCGGACGGTGCAGGGCGCTTTCAGGGAAGTCGCCGATGCCCTGGCCGGCAGGCGCTATCTCGACGAACAGGTCGCGACCTTGCAACGCGCTGTCGAGGCACAGGAGCGGATCGCGCGCATCGCGCAGCTGCGGTACCGCGAAGGGGTGGCGGATTATCTCGAAGTGCTCGATGCCGAGAGAAACCTCTTCAGCGCCAGGCAGCAGCTGCTGGCGACGAGGCGGGCTGCGATGCAGAACCGCGCAACCCTGTTCGTCGCCCTTGGGGGCGGGTTCGAGCAGGGCGATCAGCTCGTCGATTCAAGGCTGCAGCGCGAGGCAGAGGTGGAGGACTGAGACGCGCTTCGCCTCGCTGTGATCGCGGAGAGGATTTCCGCGATCGGCGGGCTCGCGAATCTTCCCCTTACCCCTTCACATTGCCACGCGCTTCGCTATAGGAGCGCTCGCTTGCTGGGGTGTAGCCAAGCGGTAAGGCACCGGTTTTTGGTACCGGCATGCGCAGGTTCGAATCCTGCCACCCCAGCCATTCTCCCAAGAGGTGACGCTCAGCCCCCGAACCGCGCGGTGAGCTGGACACCATAAAACCGCGGCTCTGCCGGGATGAAGGTCGGAATGCCGAAGGAACCGCCGGTGTTTCCGGCGTCGAGCAGATAGTCCTCATCGGTCGCATTGCGGATAAATCCGGCAATTTCGTATCGATCGTCGGCAAAGCTTATTCCCGCCTTGGCATTCAGCAAGGTCACCGGCCCCTGCGAGATGGCCGGATTATTCGGCACCTCGAAGAAGATCCGGCTGCGATAGGTTATCGAAGGCGTGGCGAAAATCCGCACGCCGTTGGCCAATGGGGCGTCGATGGTGAAACCTGCCGCGGCTTGCCATTCGGGCTGCAAGCGAAAACGCGCGCCGGAAAATTGCGGTGCGAAATCGTTGTTCTCGTCGATCCCCCCGTCGATATATCCGACATTGCCGAACAGGTTCAGCCATTCGCTTGCGCGAATATTGATCTCTGCTTCGACGCCCAGATTGCTGGCCGTGCCCGCGCTCTCGGTCCGCGATGAGCCATCATCCTGGAGGACGGTGACCTGAAACCCGTCGTATTTCTGGTAATAGACGCCAAGCGAGCCCGATACGTCGCTCGATGCGAATTTGAGGCCCGCCTCGTAATTCCACACGGTCTCTTCGGGCACGAGCTGCAAGGATGGGATGCTGTTGCCCGCGGCGTCGCGTGATGCTGCCAGCTGGACCACCGGGGAGCGGCGACCCTTGGAAATGGTCGCAAAGACGTTCAAATCGTCGGACAGCCGGTAGAGCGCGTTGAAGCGCGGCAGGAAAGCATCGTATTCGCCACTCGCCGTGAAGGTTTCACCGCCGGTGTCGACCTGGCCCGGGATCAGCGAGAAATTCAGGCTGGGCAGGGCGGCCAGCAGCTGGTCGCGTAACGGTGCCGGTAGCAGCGCTGGCAGTACGGGAACAGGTACGTCGGTGGTGTATCCCGAGCGGCGGTTTTCCCACAGATAGCGCAGGCCGGCAGTCAGTTCGATGCTGTCGGTGGGGATCCAGGTCACATCGGCGAATACCGAATAGGCGTCGTTCTGGCCCTGGTTCTCGAAGGTCGAGCTATAGGGAATTTCGGTGAGAGCTCCGCCGGTCAGAATCGATGTGAGCTGGGCGGCGGGCACACTGCCGTCGGGTGCGACGCAGGGCAGGTCGAGCCCCGCCGCCGCTGCGATATTGGCGAGGCATTGCAGGAATGTGCCTTCTTCGCCTGCGAAGGGCACGTTCTGGATGCCGTCTTCCGTGAAATAGTTCCAGCCGAGCGAGCCCCGGAAATGCCTGCTATCGTAGCCGAAGCGTCCTTCGTGGCTGAACTGGTCGCCCTCGGCGATCTCGGCGAATTCCAGATAGGGCGCAGCCGAGCCATCGGCGTCGAAGACTTCCGCACTGTCGAACTCGCGATAGCCGTTGACCGTGGTGAAGGTGACGTCGTCGCTGAGCTCATAGCTCGCGGTCAGATTGAGGTCGTAGACATCGCGCACCAGCCCCAATTGGCTGTTGCCGAGAACCTGCTGCGAATAGGGCGACCCGCCAAGGTTCGCGCCGCCGAACGGATCGGCCGGGCCGGCTTGTGTCGGCAAGGTGCCCGAAATGAACGGGGTGCCGCCGTTGCGCTGTCGGTCGTACGTGCCCACCAGATCGACGGTCAAACGGTCGTTGGGCGTGAGGCGGATCGTCCCGCGGACACCGAGCTGATCCTGCGAATAGAGATCCTCCTCCTGAGTCGTGGCCAGGTTCTCGACATAGCCGTCGCGCGTGCGCCATTCGAACGCGATGCGCCCTGCGAAAATGTCGGAACCCGCATTGACGTGGCCGCTCAGCAGCGTCTGGTCGAAATTGCCGTAGCCGCCGGTCACCTCGGCAGAAAAGCCCCCTCGCGGCTTGGCCGAAACCAGGCTGATCGCGCCCACTGCAGAGGCCGTGCCGAAAAGCGTTGCCTGCGGTCCCTTGATGACTTCCACCCGGTCCAGGTCGTAAATCGCCTGATACGAACCGCGCGATCGCGATATGTCCACCCCGTTGTAATAGAGCGTCACCCGGGGGCCCTGCTGCGCGGATCCCGAATCCGAGGTGATGCCGCGGATAACGATGCCGGGATTGTTGGCGCTCTGCTCCTGGATGTTCAGGCCGGGCACGTAGTTCGAAAGCTCGTCGAGGTCGCTGACGCCGAGCTCATCGATGTTTTCGCCGCTCAGCGCGGAAATCGTGATCGGAACATCGACGGCGCGCTGCTCGACCTTTTGGGCCGTCACGATGATGACGTTGTCAGCTTGCTCGGTCTGCTCCTGCGCCTGCGCCGCCTGGTAGGGAAGCAAGGAGCCTACGCCGAGCAGGACGATTTGAAAAGTGCCACGCATGTCTTGAAGCCCCCGAATATGTGATTCGGGTCGCTTCTGGCTCGGCTTGTTGAAAGGCCAGCGACAGTTTCGCTACGAAGCGGTGAAATCGCGGAGTTTTTCTGCGCCCCTCTTACAAGTCCGCTAGATATGCTTGCCATCGAAATCCGCTGCCGAATGACGCTCGGGCAGTTGGGTATTTTCGTCGCCCCAGGTCTTGTTCACGGTCCGGCCCCGGCGCACGGCGGGGCGTTCGGCAATCTGCTTCGCCCAGCGCACGACGTGCTCGTATTCGTCGATCGACAGGAATGTGCGGGCATCATCGTAGATCGTGCCCTCGACAAACGCTGCCAGCCAGGGGAAGTTGGCGATATCGGCAATCGAATAAGCGTCTCCGCCGAGATATTCGCACCGTCCGAGGCGCTGATTTGCCACGTCGAACAGCCGTTTCGTTTCCATCGCATAGCGGTTGATCGCGTATTCGAATTTCTCCGGTGCATAGGCATAGAAATGGCCGAAACCGCCACCGATGAACGGCCCGCTGCCAACCTGCCAGAATAGCCAGCTCAGCACCTCTGCCCGGGAATGGTCAGTGGGCAGGAACGCGCCGAACCTTTCCGCCAGGTGCATCAGAATTGCGCCGCTTTCGAAGATGCGGACCGGCTCAGGGCCGCTTTTGTCGAGTAGCGCGGGAATCTTGCTGTTGGGATTAACGTCGACGAAGCCGCTGGTGAATTGATCGCCGTCGCTGATCGAAATTGTCCAGGCATCGTATTCCGCCCCGGAATGACCGGCCTCAAGCAGTTCCTCGAACATGATCGCTACTTTCGCGCCATTGGGCGTCGCGAGCGAGTAGAGCTGAAAATCGTGCGTCCCAACGGGAAGATCGCGATCCTCGCGTGAACCTGCCGTCGGACGATTGATGCTGGCGAAGCGCCCGCCGTTTTCCGTATCGTTCGTCCATACTGCGGGCGGGACATAGGTGCGATTTGCCATGACAATTCCTTGTTCCGTTTGACATTTTTCGGAGCTGCGATTTCGTTGCAAATGGCAAGATGGGGAACCGGATCGGCGCGGCCAAGGTTTATCGCTACGCCATGACCAAACTCATCTATGTCGACGATGAATTGCCGGGAATAACGCGCAAGGGTGCGGGCAAGGGCTGGGCCTATTACGATCCCGAAGGGAAATTGATCAAGGATGCGGCGGAGAAGAAGCGACTCAATGCCATTGCGCTCCCTCCGGCCTATACCGATGAATGGTTCTGTCCGGCCCCTAACGGCCACATCCTTGCCACCGGTGTCGATGCAAAGGGCCGCAAGCAATATCGATATCACCCGGAATTTCGCGCGGCGCGCGAGAGCGAGAAATTCGACAAGTGCCTCGCCTTCGGCAATTTGCTGCCGCTGATCCGTAAGCGCGTCGATGATGATCTGCGCGGGCGCAAGCTGACATGGGAACGTGCCGTCGCCAGCGTGGTGCGCCTGCTCGATCTGGGCGCCGTGCGGGTCGGTAACGAAGGCTATGCGGCGCGGAACAAGAGTTATGGCGCCACAACGCTGCGCCGACGTCATGCCGAGGTTACCGGCAAGACACTCAAGCTTCGTTACAAGGGCAAGTCGGGCCAGATGCGCGAGGTCAAGCTGAGTGACGCCAGCCTCGCCCGGATGGTGCGGAACATGCAGGACCTCCCTGGCCAGCATGTCTTCAAATATCTCGAAGACGATGGCGAGGTCCATTCGGTCGGATCGTCGGACGTCAACGAATATCTGGAAGAGACGATGGGCGAGCGGTTTACCGCCAAGAATTTTCGCACCTGGCACGCCAGCGTCATGGGCATGGAGTGCCTCAAGGACGGCGAGGGCAAGATGCCGATGAAGGAATTGCTCGAATGCGTAGCCTCGCAACTGGGTAATACCCCGGCGGTGACGCGTAAGAGCTACATCCACCCGGCAGTCATCGACCTGCTCGACGATCAAGAGGAATGGCGCAAGACCCTCAAGCTGCCACGCGCGACACAATGGCTGACTCGCGAGGAGCGCGCGCTGATTGATCTCCTCGAAGCCAATCCATCCAGCAAGAAACTGCTCGCCGCCTGAACTTGCCACGATTATCTTTTCCGGATAATCGAGGGCGATGCATCGCGCGGGACAAAAACTCAAACACTGGCGGAATGCGCAGCGCCCGCGCTTGTCTGCCGCAGACTTCGCTGCGCGCCATGGTTTCAAGACGCAAACGGTCTTCGGCTGGGAAAGCAAGGGGCGCATCGCGCGGCCCGATGCCCAGCGCAAGCTGGCCGAACTCGGTATCTGCGAGCCCGAAGACTGGATCGCACCCCCCGCCGCACCTTCACCCCACCAGCACAAGGTCTCCATGAGCAAGAGTGACACCCATCCGTTCTACGACCTCCACACCCATGGTTTCGTGCGCGTCGCCACGAGCACGCCCAAGGTGCGGACCGCAGATGTCGCCTTCAATGCCAGCGGTATCATCGAGCAGGCGAAGATGGCCGACGGCCAGAACGTCGACCTGTTACTCTATCCCGAGCTGTGCCTTTCGTCCTACGCCATCGACGATTTGCATTTGCAGACGGCGCTGCTCGATGCGGTCGATCGGTGTCTCGGCGAGATCGTCGAGGCATCGCGCTCGCTTACGCCGGTGCTGGTTATTGGTGCGCCGCTGCGTCGCAATGGCCGCATCTACAATTGCGCCGTGGTGATCGCAGGCGGCCAGGTTCTCGGCGCCGTTCCCAAGAGTTATCTTCCCAACTACCGCGAATTTTACGAGAAGCGCTGGTTCGCTCACGGGCGGGAATGCCTTGGCCTGATGATCGCCTGCGGTGGCGAGGACGTTCCGTTCGGCACCGATCTCCTGTTCAGCGCATCGAATCTGCCGGGCTTCTGCTTCGGCATAGAGATCTGCGAGGATTTCTGGTCACCCAATCCTCCCGGGACGCTGGCGGCGCTGGCTGGCGCGACCATCCTGCTCAATCTTTCCGCATCGAACATCACCATCGGAAAATCGGACGAACGGCACCTGCTCTCCCGCGCAAGCTCCAGCCGCTCGGTTTGTGCCTACGCCTATTCGGCAAGCGGTCACGGAGAGAGCACCACCGATATGGCCTGGGACGGGCAGGGCATGATCTACGAGCTGGGCGACCTTCTCGCCGAAAGCGTCCGGTTCGATCTGGAGCCGGAGCTCTGCATCGCCGATGTCGACACGCCGCGGATCCTCGGCGAACGGATGCGCATGCAGACCTTCAACGATGCCGCAGAGGCTGCCGGCAGGCCGGAGGACTGGTATCGCAGGATCGAGTTCACTCACGCCTGCCGGCCGGGCGATTACGGGCTGAGACGACCCGTGCGCCGTTTCCCCTTCGTGCCAAACCGCGAGCACAAGCTCGACGAAGACTGTTACGAGGCGTTCAACATTCAGGTCGATGCACTGATGCGCCGCATTTCGGCCACCCGCGCAAAATCGCTTGTCATCGGTATTTCCGGCGGGCTGGACAGCACGCATGCCCTGATCGTTGCGGCCAAGGCCATGGACAGGCTCGATCGTCCGCGCACCGACATCCGCGGCTATACCATGCCCGGCTTCGCAACTTCGGACAATACGAAGACCAACGCCTGGCGATTGATGAAGGCCTTCGGAATCACCGCGGAGGAAATCGACATCAGGCCGGCGGCGGAACGGATGCTGCAGGATATGGGTCATCCCTTTGCCGATGGCGAACCGGTACACGACGTCACCTTCGAGAATGTCCAGGCGGGTCTGCGTACCGATTATCTTTTCCGGCTGGCCGGTCACCATTCGGGCTTCGTCATCGGCACCGGCGATCTTTCGGAACTAGCGCTGGGCTGGTGCACCTATGGCGTCGGCGACCAGATGAGCCATTACGGTGTCAACGCCGGTGTCCCCAAGACGCTGATCCAGTATCTCATTCGCTGGGCCGAACGGACCAATCAGTTCGATCCGGATGTCGATGCCGTACTCGACGATATCGTCGCGACGGAAATCAGTCCCGAACTCGTCCCTGCGGGCGAGGATGGCGAAATCCAGTCGACGCAGTTTATCATCGGACCCTACGAACTCAACGATTTCTTCCTTCACCACATCCTCAGATGGGGTCAGTCGCCCACGCATGTGGCCTTTCTCGCGCATCATGCATGGAAGGATCTCGCTGCCGGAAAATGGCCGATAGGCTTTCCGGAAGACGCGAAGAACCAGTACGATATTGCGACCATCGCAAAATGGCTGGAGAATTTCCTCAAGCGCTTCTTCGAATTCAGCCAGTTCAAGCGCAGCGCGCTTCCCAATGGTCCGAAGGTCAGCGCTGGCGGTGCCTTGAGCCCGCGCGGCGACTGGCGCGCCCCGAGCGACGCTGTCGCTCATGTCTGGCTACAGGATCTGGAGCTGGGATTGCCGCCGCTTTAGTCAGCAAGGAATACAGGCGCGTCGCCGGATTTCCAGATGTCGCGCTTCGTCATTGCCGATGCGAACAGCCCCGAGTCCAGGTGCCGCTTCAACCAGGCATGCAGATTGCGGAGCGGCAAGGCGTCGAACCACTCGCGATCATGGTTGGCGAACTGTCGGACGAAGGGGAACAGGGCGACATCGGCCAGCGTGCGAGCCTCGCCGCATAGATTGGCTCGCCCATCCAGTTGCCGGTCGAGCTCTTCCAGGATCGCAAGCGCACTGGCCCGGTGTTCCAGCGGATCGGTGTCATAACGGGTATAATATTTGTAGCGGTCGAGGTGATGCTTGAACGGACCGTCATTGGTCTCGATCCAGCGTTCGGCATCGCCGGCCAGCCACCCTTCCGGGTCAGACAATGCCAGGGCATACCGCATGATTTCGATGCTTTCGTCGATGACGCTGCCATCCGGCAGCACCAGCACAGGCACCGTTGCCTTCGGCGAAGCGTCGAGCAATTCCGCTGGTTTCGCCGCGAGTTTCACTTCACGGACTTCGCAATTCGTCCCGCTTGCGATCAGGGCCATCCGCGCGCGCATCGCGTATGGGCAACGGCGGAAACTGTAGAGGATCGGCAGATCGTTCATCGGCGCTTCGACAGCCGCGCACCGACATGTTCGACGCCGCGCTTGCGCGCGATCTGCTGTTGCTTCTGCCGCTCCGAATACCGCGCGCGTTGCTTCTCGTCGCGCTCGTCAATGCAATGCGGGCAACTGACGCCCGCGACGAACTCTTCGGCCGCGCGGTCTTCTTCGCTCAAGGGGCGGCGGCAGGCGCGGCACAGGCTATAATTGCCCTGCCGAAGACCATGGCCGACCGACACGCGTTCGTCGAAGACGAAGCATTCCCCCTGCCAAAGGCTCTCGGCTTCGGGTATCGTCTCGAGGTATTTCAGGATTCCGCCCTCGAGATGAAAGACGTCCTCGACGCCTTCCGCACGGAGAAAGCTGGTCGATTTCTCGCAGCGGATGCCTCCGGTGCAAAACATGGCAACCCGCTTCTTGCCCGCGAGCAAATCGTCGCGATGGTCGCGAAACCACGCAGGAAAATCGCGAAAGCTTTGGGTGTGAGGGTCGATCGCCCCGTCGAAACTGCCGATGGCCGTCTCGTAATCGTTCCGCGTATCGATCACGAGCGTGTCGGGATCGGAAATCAGCGCATTCCAGTCTTCAGGGGCGATATATCGACCGACGCTCTTGCGGGGATCGATGTCGGATTCCCCCATCGTCACGATCTCCGACTTCACCCGCACTTTCAGCCGGATGAACGGCATCTGCGCGGCGGTCGAGAACTTGACCTCCA
This sequence comes from Citromicrobium sp., assembly GCA_003248395.1. Lineage (GTDB taxonomy): Bacteria > Pseudomonadota > Alphaproteobacteria > Sphingomonadales > Sphingomonadaceae > Qipengyuania. Next base: position 3,079 of record QFNA01000027.1, on the reverse strand, counting down.
GATCCCGGCAGCCCGGGAGGCTGCGAATATGGTCGAGCACCGCCGCGATCGCCTGCGGCGTACCGGCTATTGTTCCGTTGATACCTTCCCTGGCGAGAAGCAGGGTGCCCCTGACGCCGTTGGTGTCGCAGATTGCGAACAGGGGATCGCGCAGCGCATCTGGTTCGCTGAACGGCGTGAACTTGTAGAGTGCAGCAACGGTGAACGTCTGGGTGTCCGGCACGGATCAGTCCAGCTTGGTGATCCAGCCGCGCGCGTCTTCCACCGTGCCCTTCTGAATGCCGACGAGCGTGTTGCGGATCTTGGTCGTGATCTGTCCGGTGCCCCCGCTGCCGATGGTGAATTCGCCATCGGGGCCGAGCACCGTGCCGACCGGCGTCACGACCGCCGCCGTTCCACAGGCCATCGTTTCGAGCAGTTTGCCCGTCGTCGCATCGGCGCGCCACTGGTCGATGCTATAGGGTTCCTGGCGCACCTGCAGTCCTTCTTCGCGCAGCAACTGGATCAGGCTGTCGCGGGTGATGCCCGGCAGGATCGTGCCGGTCAGCGGCGGGGTGATGACCGTGCCATCGTCGAACACGAAGAACAGGTTCATGCCGCCCAGTTCCTCGATCCATTTCTTCTCGACCGCGTCGAGGAAGACGACCTGGTCGCAGCCGTTCTCGATCCCTTCGGCCTGCGGGACGAGGCTCGCCGCATAATTCCCGCCGGTCTTCGCCGCACCGGTCCCGCCCGGGGCGGCGCGCGTATAGTTGCGGCTGACCCAGATCTTCACCGGCTTGGCGCCGCCCTTGAAATATGGTCCGACAGGGCTGGCGATGAGGATATATTTGTACTGCCGCGCCGGACGCACGCCGAGGAAGGCCTCTGATGCGAACATGAAGGGGCGCAGGTAGAGCGAGCCGTCGGGGTCCGAAGGCACCCAGTCGCGATCCTTGGCGACCAGCTGCCGGATCGACTCGAGGAATAACTCCTCGGGTAGGTCAGGCATCGCCATGCGCCGCGCACTCTCATTGAAACGACGCGCGTTCTGTTCGGGCCGGAACAGGGCGAGGCTATCGTCAGCCTGCTTGTAGGCTTTCATCCCTTCGAAGATTTCCTGCGCATAGTGCAGGACCGCCGCCGCCGGGTCGAGACTGATGGACTCGCGCGGCCCCAGCGTGGCCCGATGCCATCCGCCTCCCACTGAATCTGGAGCGTCGGCGTCGTAATCAATGACGACCATATGATCGGTGAACAGTTTGCCGAAGCCGGGGTCCTGCAGCGCCTGCTGGCGGGTCTCGCCGGGAACCGGGGCGGGGTGGGTGAGGTGTGCGAAATCCATGTCGCCGCGGTTAAAGCGCGGCGGGGAGCAGGGCAAGGTCTGACGCACAAAATGAGAAGGGCAGCGACACCCTCGGGTGTGCTGCCCTTCGCATGGTCAGCGGCGGGAAGTGCCGCTCACGAAGTCTCTAAGGGTATTGTTTTACCGATAGTACCTCGCGCGGAAACTTGCCGACCTCTCTGCTGAACCATGAGACATCGGATCACCTCCTTTCGCGCTTGTGAGCTAAGAGCCGCCGTATCACCGGGGCCCAAGACCGCGTTCGCCGCTGATCTTGACGACATATTTGATTCGTTAGCCGTGCGAAAACAAGGCTTGAAAAAAAGTTTTCCCACGTCAGAATCGGTCTTTGTGGCTCGGAAGATGGTCCGGGCCATTTTTTCTTACCGGCAATCCTCGATAACGCGCGTCACCTCGGCCCACGCGGGCAGGTAGAGCGGCGCGCTACCCGCGGTCTCGACGGCAAAGCGGCCCTTGGTCAGCGCCATGGCGTCGAGCAGCGGATCGCGCGGCTGGAGCGTGGCCGAAAGCGCGTTTGCCGTCGCACCTCTCTGGACGGGCAAGGCCCGCTCGCTCGTTTCGGTGCGAATATTCATCTGGCCCGTCGAAGCTGCCGACCCGAGGCGGGTCAGGCTGATCTGGCGCGAGGCTGCGTTGCACATCAGGGCAAAGACAGGTGAATTGCCCGAAGAATACTGCGCCATCGTGCCGCCCGATGCGGCGCCATAGCTCCAGTTTCCGGGCGTCTGGCGCGCATCCATCCAGTTGTCCGGACGCGGCTGGACGACCGGCGCGGGTGTCGGTGTCGGCGTGACGACCGGTGCCGGGCTGGGGGCAGGCGTCGGTTCGGGTGCAGGGGGAATGCAGGCTGCGAGGCCGAAGGTGAGCGCGCAGGCGGCGGCAAATTGTCCATAGATCGGTTTCATATGCCTCCAATGCTCGTTAAGCGCCAAGTTTCCAATGGCCAAGAAACGCCGCCTCGATCAAATACTCGTCGACCGTGGTCTGGTCGAGAGCAGAACGCGTGCGCAGGCGCTGGTCATGGCGGGGCTCGTATTCTCGGGCGAACAGAAGATGGCGAAGCCGGGCCAGCAGATCGCGGAGGACGCCCCGCTCGATATCCGCGGCCGCGATCATCCATGGGTCAGCCGCGGCGGGATCAAACTGGCCCACGCCATCGAACACTTCGGGCTCGACCCCCGCGGCGTCACCGCGATGGATATCGGCAGTTCGACCGGCGGGTTCACGGATGTGCTGCTGCAGGGCGGAGCGGCGCATGTCTTCGCAGTCGACAGCGGCACCAACCAGCTTGCATGGAAACTGCGTCAGGACGATCGCGTGACTGTTCTGGAGCAGACCAGTGCACGAATTCTGACTTCCGAGATGATCGATCGGCCGGTGTCATGGGTGGTCTGCGATGCCAGCTTTATCGGCCTCGCCAAAGTGCTCGAACGCCCCCTCGACCTGGTCGAAGGCCATTGCCGTGTCATTGCACTGATCAAACCCCAGTTCGAGGTCGGGCGCGAGGAGGTGGGCAAGAAAGGCGTGGTCAGCGATCCGGCGCTCCATGCCCGTGTCTGCGACGAAGTTCGCGAGTGGATTGAGGGTCGTGGCTTTGCAGTTCAAGGTATCGTCGAAAGCCCGATTACCGGCCCAGAAGGCAATATCGAGTTCCTGATAAGCGCCCACCGCGATTGACGTTGCGGCATTGTCGCCTCTAGGCGCTCGTGCAAACGTATTTTACGGAGAGAGCAT
>QFNA01000026.1 GCA_003248395.1 Citromicrobium sp. | reverse complement strand
GCGTTCGCGATCGACACGCGTTTTCGATGCTGGCGTAAACCGCAGCGCATCTTCGCCGATCACAGCCGCGACTTTTTCCGCGAGCGCAGGATCGACACCCGCAGGCGTGAACGGCAGATATTCGAGCACCTCGGCAGATGGCGCGCGAGTCTCGGAACTCACGGCAAGGCTGGCGCCTGGAATGGCAAATGCCAGACCGGCAGCGGCCAGCATGACCGGAACGAACCGACCCTTGCCTTTGCTGTCAGACTGTTTGCGCATGACGTAACCTGCATCCCCGATCAATTATTCGGTGCGAGTGAAAAATTCCCCCGCAATCCCGGCGAAATCCCTATCTTCATAGTGAGATCCCGCTGAATGGTTCCCGAACGAATCCCCCTTGCGACTCGGTCAGTCTCGGAACACTAGGCCTAAGACGGGCAAATCGCCAGTTTTTCCGCATTCGGTTCGGACTCTCTTTGCAATGTGTTGCACCGTGTCCACAATCGCGAGACCGGCCAGCCGATTAAGCGCGAGTTCACGCGTTCGGCTGGCTATGGGGTGCCGTCAATTCAGCCAGCGCTTGCCCGCGCGTATGCAGCCATTATAGAGCCGCAGGACATAACAAGGATCCGAGGACCGTCGATGATCGCAATCCGTAATTTTTCCCGCCCCGCCACCATCGCTGCGCTTGCGGTGGGCAGCCTGGGGCTGGCAGCGTGTGGCGGGCGCGAACGTCCGCAGGCCGATCTGGCCGCTGCGCAGGTTTCGACGATCGGCGTCAACTCCTATCTCTGGCGCGCCGCTCTCGAAACCGTCAGTTTCGCGCCGTTGCTGCAGACCGACAGTGCAGGGGGTGTGATCGTGACCGACTGGTACGCCAATCCGCAAAATCCCGGTGAGCGCGTCAAGATGACCGTCACCATTCTCGACCGCGACTTGCGCGCCGATGCCCTGCGCGTCGCTGCCAGTCGCCAGGTGGCACAAGGTGGGGGCTGGGTCGATGCACCGGTGCAGGCCGCAACGGTACAGAAGCTCGAAGATATTATCCTCACCAAGGCCCGCCAGCTGCGCCGCGAGGCGATCGCGGAATAGTCGCTTGGCGGGTTCCATTTGCGCGCGAATTGCCTAAGGGCTTCGCGCATGGATGACACCCGTTTCGATCCCGCAACCGCCGACGCGCGCTGGCAGGCAGCTTGGGAGCGCGCGCAGACTTTCCGCGCCGACAGCAAGTCAGACAAGCCCAAGAGCTTTGTGCTCGAGATGTTCCCCTATCCCAGCGGGCGCATCCATATCGGTCACGTGCGCAATTACACGATGGGTGACGTACTAGCGCGCTACAAGAAAGCGACCGGGCACGAGGTCCTGCACCCGATGGGCTGGGACGCCTTCGGCATGCCCGCGGAAAACGCCGCGATGGAAAAGGGTGTGCATCCGGGCGGCTGGACCCGCGACAATATCGCCCACATGAAGGCGCAGTTGAAGCGCCTCGGCTTTGCGCTCGACTGGAGCCGCGAGCTGGCGACCTGCGAGCCCGAGTATTACGGCCACGAACAGGCGCTCTTTATCGATCTGTACGAGGCGGGACTCGTCTATCGCAAGGAAAGCGAGGTCAACTGGGACCCGGTCGACATGACCGTGCTGGCCAACGAACAGGTGATCGATGGCAAGGGCTGGCGCAGCGGTGCCGAGGTCGAGAAGCGCAAGCTCAATCAGTGGTTCCTTAAGATCACCGATTTCGCCGAGGAACTGCTCGAAGGGCTCGGCAGCCTCAAGAACTGGCCTGACAAGGTCCGACTGATGCAGGAAAACTGGATCGGTAAGTCGCAAGGGCTCGAATTCAGCTTCGACCTGTCGAACGGCGACAAGCTGCCGGTCTATACCACGCGCCCCGACACGATCTTCGGCGCCAGCTTCGTCGCCGTTGCACCCGATCACCCGCTGGCGCAGGGCGTCGCTGCGCAGAACTGCGACGTGGCGAAATTCATCGAGCAATGCAAGAAGGGCGGCACCACCGCTGCCGAACTCGAAACCGCGGAGAAGCTCGGCTTCGATACCGGCATCGGCGCGGTGCATCCCTTCACCGGCAAGTACCTGCCGGTCTTTATCGCGAATTTCGTGCTGATGGATTACGGGACCGGCGCAATCATGGCCGTTCCCGGTCACGACCAGCGCGATTTCGACTTCGCCACGAAATACGGCCTTCCGATCCCGCGCGTGGTTGCTGCAAGCGTGGAAGATGCCAAAATGCCTCTCGATGGCGAAGCCGAAGCGGGCACCAATGATTCTGGGGCCGTCTTGGTGAACTCCGACTTCCTCGACGGAATGGGGGTCGAGGAGGCCAAGCGAGAGATCATTCGCCGGATAGAAGAGCAGGGCCGCGGCACAGGCAAGACCGTGTGGCGGCTGCGCGACTGGGGCGTCTCGCGCCAGCGTTACTGGGGTACGCCGATCCCCTTCATCCATTGCGATACCTGCGGTGTGGTCCCTGCGCCCAAGGACAGCTTGCCGATCACGCTGCCTGACGACGTCGATTTCCAGACCCCCGGCAACCCGCTCGAACGGCATCCGAGCTGGAAGCATGTCGATTGCCCTGATTGCGGCGGCAAGGCGGTCCGTGAAACCGACACGCTCGACACTTTCGTCGACAGCTCCTGGTATTTCCTCCGCTTTGCCAGCCAGCCGGCAGACAAGCCCTTCGACAGGGACGAGATCGCCAAATGGCTGCCGGTTGAGCAATATATCGGTGGCATAGAACACGCGATCCTGCACCTGCTCTACGCCCGTTTCTGGACCCGGGCGCTAAACCGGATCGGCGTGATTGACGTGCAGGAACCCTTCGCCTCGCTCTTCACGCAGGGCATGGTGACGCACGAAACGTATCAACTCGGCGATGGCAGCTACCTGAGCCCTGGCGAGGTCCGCAAGGATGGCGCCGATTGGGTCCGCATCGACGACGGCGCGCCGGTCACGGCCGGCCGCGTCATCAAGATGTCGAAGTCGAAGAAGAACGTCGTCGATCCAGATACGATCATCGACACCTATGGTGCGGACGCGGTGCGGTGGTTTATGCTCAGCGACAGCCCGCCCGAACGCGACTTGCCCTGGTCCGAAGCGGGCATCGAAGGCTGCGCGCGTTTCGTGAACCGTCTCTGGCGGCTATTCTCAGCCTATGACAAAGACACTCAAGGCGAGGACAAGGCGCTCGATCGCAAGACTCACCAGACGGTCGCGGCTGTCGCCGGGGACATCGAGACCCTCGGGTTCAACAAAGCGGTGGCCCGCATTTACGAGCTGACCGGCGCGGTGGAGAAGGCTTCGCCTTCGGCCAGCAGCTCCTCCGCCATCCGCACGCTGGTCCAGCTCGTAGCTCCGATGATGCCCCATCTCGCTGAGGAAGCATGGGCGAAAATGGGCCACGACGGCTTGGTCGCCGACGCCCCATGGCCCGAAGTCGATCCCGCTCTGCTGGTCGAGGACGAGGTCACCATCGCCGTCCAGCACAAGGGAAAATTGCGCGACACGCTCACCGCCCCCAAGGGCGCGTCCAAGGAAGACCTAGAAGCCATGGCTCTCGCATCGGAGAATGTGCAGCGCTCTATCGATGGGGCAGAAGTGCGCAAGATCATTGTCGTGCCCGACAGATTGGTGAATATCGTCACCTGATGCGTATTATCCTCGCCACCCTTGCACTCGCCACGCTCTCTGCTTGCGGTCTGTCGCCCATGTATGCCGGCGGTGGGAGCGGCACGGTCGCGCAGGGCCTCTCTGCCGTCGATGTTCCGCCGATAGAAGGGCGCGCCGGCTGGCTCGTGCGGCAGGAATTAACCGACCTCCTTGGAGCTGCAGGCGACGCCACGCCGCAATACCGCTTGGTCGTCCGACTCGACGACAGCCTCGAGGGGCTCGCGATTCTCGCCGACGACACAGTGAGTCGCGAAAGGCGAACATTGCGCGCACGCTACCAGCTGGTCGATACCGCCACTGGCGAAATCCTGCTCGACGACACGGCGGGCAGCGATGCCGGGATCGACGTTGTTTCCAGCGAATATGCCACGATCGCCGCGGAACAGACCGCGCTCGAAAATCTCTCGAAAGAAGTGGCCTCGCGCATCGTCACGAGCGTGGCGCTCGCGCTGCGCAACAGGTGAAAATCCGGGGCAACGAGTTTGCAACGAAGGCGCGCGGCGCTGCGGAAACCTGCTCGATCTTCTTTTTCTGCGGTCAGGACGAGGCAGGCGCCAGCGCGGCCGCGAATGACCTCGTCGGACTGCTCCGCGATCCAGGAGAGCGGGTCGAGATATCCGGGGCCGATCTGCGAGCCGATCCCGCCCGACTCGGTGACGAAGCCCGTTCGTCGTCGCTGTTCGGGGATTCGCGTCATATCTGGTGCCGCGTCGCCGGAGACGAAGCGCATTCCGCGCTCGAAACGCTGATCCAGACGAGCGACGCAGGGGCGGGCGACGCCTGCCCGGTGATAGTCGTGGCCACCTCGGCAACCGACAAATCGCGGACCGCCAAACTGCTGGAAAAGCGCAAGGATGCGGTAGTCGCCATGTTCTATCCGCCCGATTTGCGTTCGGTAACCCAAACCGTGCGTGCAATGGGCGATTCCTGCGGCGTCAAGCTCGACGGCGCGGCGGCAGAGCGGATCGCGCGCAATGCCAACCTCGATGTCCGGCTGGCGCAAAGCGAAGTGACCAAGCTGTCCACCTATCTCGACGCTTCGCCCCAATCGCCGCGACCCGGGACTATGGAGCATCTCGATGCAATCGGCGCGAGCAGCGAGGAGGACGGCTTCGCTTCGCTGGTCAATGCCGTCCTCGCGGGGCGCGGGAAAGATGTCGGTAGAGAGATCGCGCGAATGCGGCAGGTCGGGCTCAATCCCGTCGGCACGCTGCTCGCGGTCGAGCGCCGGGCGGCGCAACTGGCACGCATTTCTGCCGCGCTCGGCAACCGCAGCTATCAGGATCTCGACAAGGGCGAGAAAGCGCGGCTCGGCATCTTCTGGAAGGAAGAGCGAGATATCGCCGAACAGGTAAAACGGTGGCGCGGCCCACGGCTCGACCGCCTGACGACGGGTCTCACGCGGCTCCATCGCGAGATGCTGAAAAACAGCCAGGCAGCCGAGCTGCTGCTCGCGCAGGGCCTCACGTCGCTTGCCCAGCTCGCCGGTGCGGGGCGGCGCTAGTTCCGGTTCAATTTTGCGGGACGGAGAACGTACCCGTCACGCGCCCGCCGGAAGTGCTCGACGATCCTGTGACCGACGATGACCCGCTGGCATTACCGTCGATGCTCGACACGCCGGTTGCCAGATCTATCACCAGCCTGCCGCCATTCAACGTGTCTCCACCGCGATTGAGGCGCACATTGCCGGCCATGGTGATAATGCGGCGGTTGAAATCATACACCGCCGTATCGCCTCGCGCGCGCTCGTTCCCACGCTGCACGTCGACACCACCCGTTGCCATGATGCGCTGGATGCTGAGGCTGCCGGCGTCGGAATAGTTCACGATGGTCCGCGCGGCATTGAGCTGTAGTCCGGCCTGGGTGATCTGCACGTCGCCCGAAAGCACGACACGGTTCTGCCGATCCTGCAGTTCGATCCGGTTCGCCGCATAGGAGACCGGCGCGTTCGAATTGTGGCCTGCAATCGCTTGTGCGCTGAGCTGGATGCCGCCCATCGCCGCAATGGTCAGGGCAAATCCGATCAGCGTGGAACGGGCCATCGTCGGCAAATGCTGCTGCATCATGGCATCCTCAATTTGCCGGGTTCCATGCGCATGCGCGCATTGCCGGTAAGGGTGATTGTACGGGCTGGAAGATCTGCCTCCAGCCGGTTGGCGCGGAACGTGCCTGCAGGGATGGCGCCTTCGACGCCGCCGGCACCGACAAGCGTCTTGTCGCGCAGATCGAGCGACACGCCCGAGGCGGTCATCCGGTATCCGTCGGCGGCGCTCATCCGCATCGCTCCTCCGAATGACACGGTCTGCTCGTTGAGATCGTATTGTCCCCCCGGGGCTGTAACGCGGGCCGGGCCTTCGTCCATCAGCAGGCTCGCGACCAGCTCCTCCATCCGCACGATCCCTTCTGCGCTCGACCGCTGCACAGCTTCGCCCGCAGTCAGTGAAAACGGACGGCTCTTGTTGTCCTGTCCACGGTACAAGGCGTTGTCGACGCGCAGTCGCTCGTCGATCACTGCCACCTTGTTGCGGTCGAGCAGAAAACTGATTTCGCCGCGTGGACTAAGCGGCGTGATCACCATCATCGCGGCCAGCACTCCGACCCCCATCGGGAGTGCGGTCGCCAGGAATTTTACGAGCCGGTCGTGGCTGCCGCCGGGCGCGGCGAAGTGCTGGCGACGCGAACGTCGCTGCTGCGCCTCCTGCGTCTCGATCCTGCGCTTGCGGAAAGCCATAGCCTGCTCCAGTCGGCCAGCGCGCTAGGCGTGGCTGAAAATGTCGTGCTCCGCCCAGCCGAGAATGTCCAGCTTCGCGCGGGTGGGCAGAAAATCGAAGCAAGCCTGTGCCAGTTCCGTCCGGCCCTCACGCTGAAGGCGGCGATCCAGTTCCTCGCGCATGCGGTGGAGATAGCGCACGTCGCTCGCGGCGTAGTCTTTCTGCGCATCGCTGATGTCGGGTCCACCCCAGTCGGAACTTTGCTGCGCCTTTGAAATGTTCTCGCCCAGCAATTCGTCGACCAGGTTCTTCAGCCCGTGCCGATCAGTGTAGGTGCGAACCAGTTTGCTCGCGATTTTCGTGCAATAGCAAGGCGTGGCCATGACTCCGAGATAATATTCAAGCGCGGCCAGATCGAAGCGCGCGAAATGGAACAGCTTCAGGCGCTGCGGATCGCCTAGCACCGCCTTGAGATTGGGTGCGTCATAGCGGCTGCTCGGCCCGAAACGGACGAGGTGCTCGTCGCCATTCCCGTCGCTGATCTGGACCAGGCAGAGCCGGTCACGCGCGGTAACCAGGCCCATCGTTTCGGTGTCGACTGCCACAGGCCCGTCGGCAAGCACGCCTGCGGGCAAGTCTTCTTCATGAAAATGCACTGCCATATGCCAAGGCCCTTACGCATATCGGGGATTGCTGGGAAGGGCCGACTGGCCACATGCAACAATCGCCTTCACAAACGTCTGCATGACCGATGCCATACCTGAAAGCTGGCATGCAGCGCTCGATCCGGTTCTTGCATCGACGGGGGCGCGGAAACTGGGCGGCTGGCTGCGTGCCGAAGAGAATGCGGGCAAGACTGTCTATCCACCGCGGGGATGCCGGCTGAAAGCGCTCGAGTTGACACCGTTGGATTCGGTGAAAGTCGTCATCCTCGGGCAGGACCCCTATCATGGTCCCGACCAAGCCATGGGATTGAGTTTCTCGGTCCCACGCGGGATCAAAATCCCTCCCAGCCTGGTCAATATCTACAAAGAGCTGGAAAGCGATCTCGGCATTCCGCGTGCCGAGCACGGCGACCTGACGGGATGGGCCAGGCAGGGCGTGCTGCTGCTCAACAACACGCTGACTGTGGAGGCCGGTAGTGCGGGCAGTCATGCGGGCAAGGGGTGGGACTCGATTACGGATGCCTGCGTCGCGGCAGTCGTCCAGAATAATGCTCCGAGCGTATTCATTCTCTGGGGCAGCCACGCCCAGGCCAAGGCCAAGCGAATCCCCGGTCTCGAAAACGGTCCGCACCAGGTCATCGCGAGCCCGCATCCCAGCCCGCTGTCCGCCCATCGCGGATTCTTCGGCAGCAAACCGTTTAGCCGCGCGAACCGCTTTCTGACAGAACACGGTCGCGGCGCAATCGATTGGGCCGTCTGACGAAATCGCGGCGCGCCAGATTATGACAAGATACGTATGCCCGTTGCATCTTGCGGCAAAGATGCCATTCGTGGTGCAATGCACAATGTGAACGTTCTCGCTACTTCGGGCGATGTACTCGCGAATGCCATCGAAACGCGCACGCTTGTTCGGGCTAGGTATAATTCGACCGAGCTGGAACTCGCGCCGCACATGTTGTTCCTTCGCAATGACTCGCTCTATCTGAGTGCGGTCAATCCGAACAAGAAGCGCCGCGCAGACGAAGCGCCGAGCCTCGGCCATTTCAACATTGCGGGGCTGTCAGACATTCGGGCGACAGATACGGCGTTCGAGCCGCTAGCGGTCGCCGAATGCACCTTGCCACGCGAAGACGACCAGCTGGTCTTTTCCTGAGTTTACCACGTTAGCGCGGCAGTTGGCTCACGCCCATCAGCGCCTCGTCCACCGCACGCGCGCACTGGCGGCCTTCGCGGATGGCCCAGACGACGAGGCTCTGCCCGCGCCGCATATCGCCGCAGGCGAAGACATTCGGCTCGCTGGTGAGATACCATTGCGTATCCGCCGCCACATTGCCGCGACCGTCCAGTTCCACGCCCGCCCGGTCGAGCAGCCCGCGGCGCTTGGGCCCGGTAAAGCCCATGGCGAGCAGGATCAGGTCGGCCTTCAGCGTGAATTCGCTGCCTTCGACTTCGACCATCTTGCCGTCCTGCCATTCGACCCGCACGCATTCGAGCCCGGCGACATCGCCACCTTCCTCGACCACGCGCTTGGTCAGTACGGCCCAATCGCGGTCCACGCCTTCCTCGTGGCTGGAGGAGGTGCGCAGTTTCAGCGGCCAGTCGGGCCAGGTCAGTGTCTTGTCTTCCCTCTCGGGCGGCTTGGGCATGATTTCGAGCTGGGTCACGCTCGCTGCGCCCTGCCGGTTGCTGGTGCCGACGCAGTCCGAACCCGTGTCGCCCCCGCCGATCACGATGACATGCTTGCCGGTCGCGGTCAGGCTACCGCGCGGCGCGGCGCGCACTTCGTCGTCGCCCGCATTGCGCTTGTTTTGCTGGGTCAGGAACTCCATCGCCAGTCGCACGCCGGGAAGCTCCGCCCCTGGAATGTCGAGTTGGCGCGCTTCTTCTGCCCCGCCAGCCAGCACCACCGCATCGAAATTCTCCTGCAGCGCCTGGAAGCTGACCTCCACGCCGACTTCGCTGGAAGTGCGGAACTGTACGCCCTCGGCCTCCATCTGCACGGCGCGTCGGTTGATGAGGTGCTTTTCCATCTTGAAGTCGGGAATGCCGTAACGCAGCAACCCGCCGATCCGGTCGCTCTTCTCGAACACGGTCACCGCATGGCCCGCACGCGCAAGCTGCTGTGCGGCGGCAAGGCCTGCCGGCCCCGAACCGATCACCGCGACCGATTTGCCCGTCTGCCTTTCGGGCAGTTGCGGCTTGACCCAGCCTTCCTTGAATCCACGATCGATGATGGCGCATTCGATGCTTTTGATCGTCACCGGCGCATCGACGATATTGAGCGTGCAGGCCGCTTCGCAGGGCGCGGGGCAGACGCGGCCGGTAAATTCGGGGAAGTTGTTGGTCGAGTGGAGGACCTCGAGCGCGGTCTTCCAGTCGTCTTCATAGACCAGGTGGTTCCAGTCCGGGATGATGTTGTTCACCGGACAGCCGTTGTGGCAATAAGGGATGCCGCAATTCATGCAGCGCGCAGCCTGTTTCTGCAGCGCGTCCTTCGCGTGCGGGACCACGAATTCCTTGTAATTGGTCAGGCGTTCCGCCGGATCGGCATAGGTGCGATCCTCGCGCTCGTATTCGAGAAAGCCGGTTTCCTTGCCCACGAGGTCAAATCTCCGATTTGGCCGAAGCCCCAGCGTAGGCTGCGGTCGGGATGAGTTGAGAGCGATCCCAGCGTTCGCTGGGATGACGGTTGGAGGGGTAGGCCATCACTCCGCCGCCTCCATCGCCGCTTCCTCGCGTTCGGTTTCGAGCGATTTCAACGCCCGCGCATAATCGCGCGGCATCACCTTGCGGAAGTTCGTCAGTTCCTTCGCCCAATTATCGAGCAGCGCCTTGGCCCGGGCCGAACCGGTGTGCAGGTGGTGGCGTTCGACCAGCACCTTCAGCCGCTCGGCATCGTGATAGAGCGGATCGCCCATGCCCGGATTGTCCACATTGACGGCACGCTGCTGCGGCTTGCCCCAGCTTTTTTCCGCGCCTTCCCCGTCACCGGGCTGCACGTCGAGCACATCGACCTGCGCATGGTTCACTAACTTCTCGAACTCGCCATCGGGATCGTAGACATAGGCGATCCCGCCGCTCATCCCGGCCGCCACGTTGCGCCCGGTCCTGCCCAGCACGCAGACCACACCGCCGGTCATGTATTCGCAGGCGTGGTCTCCGGTCCCTTCGACCACGGCGACCGCGCCCGAATTGCGCACGGCGAAGCGTTCGCCCGCAACCCCTGCGAAATAGGCTTCGCCTGCAATCGCGCCATAGAGCACGGTGTTGCCCACGATGATATTGTCGGTCGGCTCGCGCCCCACGCTTGCCGGGGGCTTCACGGCGATGCGCCCGCCCGACAATCCTTTGCCGACATAGTCATTGGCATCGCCGGTCAGGCTCATGGTCACGCCATGGGCCAGCCAAGCGCCGAAACTTTGTCCGGCAACGCCGGTCAAATCGATGCGGATCGTGTCGGGCTGCAGGCCGTGATGCCCGTGCGCTTCGGCGATCCGGCCCGAAAGCATGGTGCCCACTGTGCGGTTCACATTGCGAATTGTACGGCTGATCTGGACAGCCTGCCCGCTTTCTATGGCGGGCTTGCAGGCTTCGATCAGTTCGACGTCCATCGCGGCGGAAAGGCCGTGATCCTGCGTCAGCGTGTGGTGGAGGGGCTGACCTTCCTCGTGCGGGACCGCGTGGAGTATGCGGGCGAGATCGATGCCATGCGCCTTCCAGTGGCGGCGGACGCGGCTCATGTCGATCTTGTCGACCCTACCGACCATCTCCTCCACCGTGCGGAAGCCCATGTCGGCCATGATCTGGCGCAGCTCTTCGGCGACGAAGAAAAAGTAATTGATCACATGCTCGGGCGTGCCGGTGAAGCGTTTGCGCAAGACCGGGTCCTGCGTCGCCACGCCCACCGGGCAAGTATTGAGGTGGCACTTACGCATCATGATGCAACCGGCGGCGATCAGCGGCGCGGTCGCAAAGCCGAATTCGTCCGCACCCAGCAACGCGCCGATGGCGACATCGCGCCCGGTGCGCAGCCCGCCGTCGACCTGCACCGCGATGCGGCTGCGCAGATCGTTGAGCAACAGCGTCTGCTGCGTTTCGGCAAGGCCGATTTCCCATGGTGAACCGGCATGGGTCAGGCTGGTCAGCGGGCTTGCACCCGTACCGCCTTCATAGCCGGAGATGGTCAGGTGGTCGGCCTTGGACTTCGACACGCCCGCGGCCACCGTGCCCACGCCCACCTCGCTCACCAGCTTCACCGAAATACGCGCGGAAGGCTGGACGTTCTTGAGGTCGTGGATCAGCTGCGCCAGATCCTCGATCGAGTAGATATCGTGGTGCGGCGGCGGAGAGATCAGCCCGACGCCGGGGGTCGAATGGCGCACCTTGCCGATCCGCTTGTCGACCTTGTGGCCGGGCAATTGCCCGCCCTCGCCGGGCTTGGCGCCCTGCGCCATCTTGATCTGGATATCGTCCGAATTGACGAGATATTCCGCCGTCACGCCGAAACGCCCGCTGGCGACCTGCTTGATCCGGCTGCGCATCGAATCGCCATTGTCCAGCGGCCGGAAGCGTTCGGGCTCTTCGCCGCCTTCGCCAGTGTTCGAACGGCCACCCATGCGGTTCATGGCGATGGCCAGCGTGGAATGCGCCTCGTGGCTGATCGAACCGAAGCTCATCGCCCCGGTGCTGAACCGCTTGACGATCTCGGCTGCCGGTTCGACCTCGTCGATATCGAGCGGACGCTCGGCCTTCTTCAGCTCCATCAGCCCGCGGATCGTCAGCAAACGCTCGGACTGCTGGTTGATCGAGGCGGCGAATTCCTCGTAATTCTTGGGGTCGTTGCCGCGCACTGCGTGCTGCAAATTGGCGACGTTCTGCGGGGTCCAGGCATGCTCCTCGCCGCGGATGCGATACTGGTAAATACCGCCGACATCGAGCATACCCTTGTAGAGCGGGCTGTCGCCAAAGGCCTGGCCGTGACGACGCACGGTTTCCTCGGCCACTTCCTTCAGGCCGATGCCCTCGATCGTGGTGGCGGTGCCGGCGAAATAGGCGTCGACGAATTCGGACGACAGGCCCACCGCGTCGAAGATCTGCGCCCCGCAATAAGACTGGTAGGTCGAAATGCCCATTTTGGACATGACCTTGAGGATGCCCTTGCCCACGCCCTTCACGAAATTCTTCTGCACGGTTTCCGGATCGAGATCGGGCAGCTTGCGTGCGCGCAAATCTTCCAGCGTCTCGAAAGCGAGATAAGGGTTGATGCCTTCCGCACCATAGCCTGCCAGCGCGCAGAAATGGTGCACCTCGCGCGCTTCGCCAGTCTCGATGACGAGGCCCGTCTGCATCCGCAGCCCCTGCCGCACCAGCTGGTGGTGGACCGCAGCCGTGGCGAGCAATGCGGGCATGGCGATCCGCTCCGACCCTTGGTTGCGGTCGGACAGGATCAGGATATTGGCATCGCCCAGCACCGCCTCGGTCGCCGCCCAGCACATTTCCTTCAGCGCCATGGCCAGCCCGTCGGCACCGGTGCTGGCATCCCAGGTGATGTCGATGGTGGCGGTGCGAAAGGCGCCGTCCAGCGCCACCTCGACCGAACGGATTTTCGCCAGATCGGTATTAGTGAGGATCGGCTGGCTGACCTCCAGCCGCTTGTGCGTGCCACCGTCGCGGCCGAGCAGGTTGGGGCGCGGGCCGATCATCGACAGCAGGCTCATCACCAGTTCCTCGCGGATCGGGTCGATCGGCGGGTTGGTGACCTGCGCGAAGTTCTGCTTGAAATAGTCGTAGAGCAGGCGGCTGCGCTCGGACAGCACTGCAATCGGCGTGTCGGTGCCCATCGAACCGATCGGGTCTTCGCCATTGGCGGCCATCGGTTCGAGGAAGCGGGAGATATCCTCCTGCGTATAGCCGAAGGCCTGCTGGCGGTTGAGGAGCGGGATTTCGCTATCGGCGATTTCGGACAGGTCGGGCTCGATATGGTCGAGATCGCCGAGCTTGTACTGCGCCTTTTCCAGCCAAGCCTCGTAAGGCTCTGCCGCGGCAAGGTCGGTCTTCAGTTCCTCGTCGGTGACGATGCGGCCTTCCTCTAGGTCGATCAGCAGCATCTTGCCCGGCTGGAGGCGCCATTTGCGCGTGATGTCCTCTTCGGCGAACGGCAGCACACCGCTTTCCGATGCCAGCACGACGAGATCGTCCTTCGTCGTACACCAGCGCGCCGGGCGCAATCCGTTGCGATCGAGGCAGGCGCCGATCTGGCGGCCGTCGGTGAAGCACACGGCGGCGGGGCCGTCCCATGGTTCCATCAGCGCGGCATGGTATTCGTAAAACGCGCGGCGTGCAGGATCCATCAGCGGGTTCTTCGCCCAGGCCTCCGGCATCAGCATCATCATCGCGTGCGCAAGGCTGTATCCGCCCGTCAGCAGGAGTTCGAGCGCATTGTCGAGGCAAGCGGTGTCCGACTGGCCATGCGGGATCAGCGGCCACATCTTGTCGAGGTCGGCGCCCAGAAGGTCGCTTTCCATCGTGCGGCGGCGCGCCTCCATCCAGTTCACATTGCCGCGAACCGTGTTGATCTCGCCATTATGCGCCATGAAGCGATAGGGATGGGCAAGTCGCCAGCTGGGGAAGGTGTTGGTGCTGAAACGCTGGTGGACGAGGCCGAGCGCGGACACGCAATCGGGATCGCGCAGATCGTCGTAGAAACTGCCGACCTGGTTGGCGAGCAGCAGCCCCTTGTACACCACCGTGCGGCTGGAAAAGCTCGGGATATAGGCCTTGCTCAGTCCCGAGATGCCGTGCTTTTCCTCCAGCGCGGCGAGGGGGTTCAGCGTCTGCTTGCGGATCACCACCAGTTTGCGTTCGAAAGCGTCCTGGTCGGTGCAGTTCTGGCCGCGGGCGATGATGCACTGGCGGATGACGGGCATCGACGCGACGACTGCGTCGCCCAGCCCGTCGAGCGTGGTCGGGACGTCGCGCCAGCCGATGACACGCTGTCCTTCCTTCTCTGCAAAGCGTTCGAGCTGTTTCTCGACGAAATCAAGCGCTTCATCGACACGGGGCAGAAAGCACATTGCAACGGCATAATCGCCGGGACGGGGCAGCTCATGTCTTTGATCTTTCGCCCATTTCCGGATCAGCGGATCGGGAATTTGCAGCAAGATGCCCGCACCGTCGCCCAGCAGCGGATCGGCCCCCACCGCCCCGCGGTGGTCTAGACTGGCAAGGATTTCCAGCGCTTGGCTGACGATTGAGTGGCTTTTTTTCCCCCTGATATGCGCAACCATCCCGACCCCGCACGCGTCATGTTCGTTGCGCGGATCGTACAGACCCTGTTTCCTTGGTTGCGAAAAAGTCAGACCTTTCATTCGCCGAAGCGACCTCCTCCTCGCCTGCCTCGCCATGAGGCCAGCGGGCCTTTCGGGCAGGTAGCCGAATTGTGCGGCGCCGCATGAGCAACCGCCAAAATTTCGCGAAACTGGCTTTTGAAGGCAAGAAAGAGATTTTGCAACCGGCAGACGGTTTAGCAAAATTTCACATGCGTGAAGAAATCCCGTTTATTGCCGCATTGCAGCAAAACGAATTCGTATTCGCAAAATGGCATTCAGCGTCTGACAGAATCCTGTCCAAGACCGATCAACGCATTGCGCAATCGCGCCTCCGTTTCACGATCCAGCGGCTTCGCGTGGTGTCGATGGGTTTCAAGGGCCCGCCCGAGCCTTTGCACGAGTCCATCAAGGCTCATTTCCCCCAAAGGCTCCTTGCGGAATGATCCCGGCGTGTCCGGTACAAATCCGAACGCCTCATCCGGGATAGAGGCTGCGACGGGTTCCGGGGGCCGGGACCTGGCAAGGGTTTGCTCTTCGTGGATATCCACCGCAGGCATGTCCGTATGCGCCGGCTCGTCGTGTTCCTCGACGACGTCCACCTCAGCCGCGTCGGCCTCGAACGGCGGAAGGTCCGCCGCATGCTGGAATGCGACGCGAGGCCGGTCCTGACGCGCAATCCGGCTCGCGATCAGTAGCCCAATCAGCGCACCCGCGAATGTCGCGACGAGCACCAGCGGGAGCAGGCCGGCTCCCCCGACCGGTGGCGCAAAGACCGGGTGCAAATCCGCCAACCCGACGGCGCCGAGACGCCACTCGAGCGATTCGCGCGGAATGGCCAGCAGGATCGCGAGCGTACCGCCCCCAAGCAACAGGGCAAACCACGCGGCTACCGCGGGACGAAACCAGTTTCGTTGCGATACCTGCGAATCGTCCATCATGCCTGCCCCTCCCTGGCGTGTCTCTTCTCTAGCAGTCTGTCGTAAACGGCGCGATAGCGCTCGACATTGCGCGACCAGTCATGTCGGTTCGCGACATGTTCGCGCCCGGCCACGCGCATCGCTGGCCATGAATCGCGCTGCTCGATGAAGTCCCCCAGTGCCCGCGCAAGCGCGGCAGGATCGTCGGGCCCGTCCTCGATAAGTTCGCGATGCCCGCCCACGTCGCTTGCCGCGACGATCCGTTGCTGCGCCATCGCCTCCAGCGGCTTTAACGGAGTGACCAGATCGGTCAGCCGCGATTTCTTCCGCGGATAGGCGAGCACATCGATCAGCGAATAATAGCGTTCGACCTCGTCGTGCGGCACGCGACCGGTGAATGTGATGGCACTGCGCGCTGGCGATTCTGTCGCCTGCACG
The DNA here is from genome assembly GCA_003248395.1 of Citromicrobium sp. Lineage (GTDB taxonomy): Bacteria > Pseudomonadota > Alphaproteobacteria > Sphingomonadales > Sphingomonadaceae > Qipengyuania. The sequence continues at coordinate 30,066 of QFNA01000026.1, read as the reverse complement.
CGTAAGGCTTGATCCATCGGCCCGCCGCCGACCAGCAGCAATTGCGCCGCCGGATGCCGCTCGCGAAGGGCAGGCATTGCCGCGATCAGGTCGTCGATCCCCTCGTAATCGTAAAAACTGCCGATAAAGCCGATCACCGGCCCGCTGCCGATACCAACGGCTGCCGCCAATTCTACATCGCGAGCAGTCGGTGCGCCGAACAGCGACATGTCGACACCATTGGGCGAGATTGTCATCTTTTCACAATCGTGACCACGCCGTGCGAGGTCGCTGCGCAATCCTTCGCAAATCGTTACGACAGCATCCGCACCTCGCACCACATGGTCCTCCAGCGCGCGCGTAAGCCGATATTTGATCGAACTTTCGCGCCCAATGCCGTTGCCGACCGCAGCGTCTTCCCAGAACGCACGGATTTCATAGACGAACGGCAGTTGTAGATTGCGCGCTGCCCGCAGCCCGGCGAGGCCGCAGAGCGCTGGCGAATGGGCGTGCAGAACGTCGGGCTGCCATTCGCCAGCGACGTGCTCGATGGTTTTGCGCAGGTTCTCGATCTCACGCCATTCTCTCAGCAGCGGCGGCCCCGCCACGTGGCCGGGCGTGCGAACAAAATCTAGCCCATCGATCAGTTCCTCAGGCGGTCCATCTGCCGAATGCCGCAGTCCCGTCACGGCCCGCACCTCCATTCCCGCCGCCTGCTGGGCCTTCAGGATCGCGCGCGTCCGAAACGTATAGCCCGAGTGCAGCGGCAAAGAATGGTCGAGGATATGGAGGATGCGTGTCATTGCCCTGTTTTCCTGACATATTAGACTTAACGGCGCGTCAACGTTCTTTCGCTAGCGCGTCTTGCGCAATAAAGGCTCGCACCGCTTGATCGACTATCTTTCCCTTGCCTTGGCCCATGCGCTGATCCTGCTCGCATTCGCGCGCCTGCTGCCGCGCGATTCGCTCGATCGCGAAGATTTGCTCGCCGAGGACGGAAATATCGTTCCGGAAGAAGAGGTCGATCGCAAGGGTCAGCGTCGTCGACGGCGCGAGCGGCTGCGCGAGGAAACGCGCGATGCTTGACCTTGCGCTGTTCCTTGTCGTTGTGACGATGTTTGTCCTCGGGTTGCGACGACCGTTCCTGTGGGTGCTCACCTACATCTACATCGACATTCTGGCTCCCCAGAAAATCGGCTGGTCCCTCACGCAGGCGGCACCGCTTTCCTTTATCTCGTTCGTCCTCGCGTTTTGCGGATGGATCTTTTTCGACCCCAAGGCGAACACCCGCTTCACGCTGCGCCAGGCGCTTCTCGTCGCTCTTCTTGTCTGGTGTTTCATCACTCTCCAGTGGGCCGATTTTCCCGACACGGCGCAAGCCAAATGGGACTGGGTCTGGCGTTCGCTCGTCTTTGCGATCTTCCTGCCCTTTACGCTGACAACGCGTCTACGCATCGAATCCGCCTCGCTGGTCATGATCCTGACGGCGTCGGCCATTATCGTGTCCGCCGGGCTCAAGACGGTGCTCGGCGGTGGCGGGTACGAAAGCCTCTATCTTTTCGTTAATGACAATTCGAACATCTACGAAAGCTCGACGCTCGCCACGGCATCGGTGGCGATCATTCCCGTGATTCTCTGGCTCATGCGCCAGGGCACGATCTACCCGGCCGACTGGCGCGTGAAGCTATTCGGTTTCGCGCTGATATTTGCATGCCTCCTGATTCCGGTCGGGACCGAAGCGCGTACTGGTCTGGTATGCATCGCGGTGCTGGCGCTGATGATGCTGCGCGACGTCAAGCACCGGCTACGGTATTTGGCGGCCGCGGGCGCGTTCCTGCTTGTCGCACTGCCCTTCCTGCCAGGAACGACCGCTCGGCGGCGGCTTCGATGCCTATCGCGGGAACAGCTTTACCTACCAGATGCCGGTAACCTCGGTGGAAGGGAATTCGACCTCGGTCGAGTATGTCGAGGTGACCGAGGCGGCACGCGCCTATCATTCTTCCTGGTTCGAAATGCTCGGCGAGCAGGGTTGGCCGGGCCTTTTCTTGTGGGCCGCCCTGCATCTGGTCGGGCTGTTCCAGCTCGAGCGCGTAAGGCGTGCGTACCGCGACCGTTCGTCGCGATCGGAACAGTGGCAGGCACCGCTGGCCAGCGCCTTGCAATTTGCCCAGGTGATCTACCTCGTGGGGGCGACCTTCCAGGGCATTGCCTACCAGCCTTTCTTCCTGATGCTGGTCGGTTTGCAGATCGCCTTGGTCAATCATTGCAAACGGCGCGAATCGGCGCGGACGGAGGCCAATCGCAAGTCTGCTCTCGCCGACCGGCGGCAGGCGACCGCACAGCTTGCCGCAGGCGATCCCGCCGTGCCGTAAGGGCATTTGCGGAGCAGTTGCGCCGCTCTGTCTCATTCGCCATGACGGGTGCCGGATGCGCGGCAGGAGTCGCGCGAAATCGTGTATTTCTGACGAAGGAGAGGCGCTATGAGCCCGCAGGAAATCGAAGCCAAGGTCGGCGAACAACTGGGCACCAGCGAATGGGTCGAGATGAGTCAGGAGCGTATCAACCAGTTTGCCGATGCAACGGGCGATCACCAGTTCATTCACGTGAACGAGGAAGCGGCCAAGATGACGCCTTTCGGCGGCACGATCGCGCACGGGTTCCTCACCCTGTCGATGATTCCCCACCTGACCGAAAAAAGCGACGTGCCTCGCCCCGACGGCATCAAGATGGCCGTCAACTATGGTGGCAACAAGACGCGCTTCATCAACCCGGTTCGGTCGGGTAAGCGAATCCGTGGGCACTGGAAACTCGTGGAAATGACCGAAAAACGCCCGGGTCAATGGCAGCAGACGGTCGAAATCACGATCGAGATCGAGGGCGAAGAGAAACCTGCCCTCATCACTGAATGGATCACGCAGTTCTTCGTCTGACGCAAGCTTCCTCCCCGGCGAGTCTCGACATTTTTCCAGCTATCCAAGGATTTTCCCATGTCACGCGACGCAGTTATCGTTTCCACCGCCCGCACCGCCATCGGCCGCGCATATAAGGGGGGCTTCAACGACACGCCCGGCGCGACGCTCGGATCCTACTCGCTCAAGCCTGCGATCGAGCGCGCCGGAATCGAGCCCGGCGAAGTCGATGATGTTCTGTGGGGTGCTGCTCTCCAGCAAGGGACTCAGGCGGGAAATCTCGCCCGGCAAGTCGCCTTGCGCGCAGGATGTCCGATCACGACCAGCGGAATGACGATCGACCGTCAGTGCTCGTCGGGATTGATGAGCATTGCAACCGCGGCCAAGCAGATCATCACCGATCGCATGGATGTGGTGGCTGCAGGTGGGCAGGAATCGATCAGTCTGGTCCAGACCAAGGATATGCGGGTCCAGATGGATCCGCAGCTGGTGGAAATGCACGGCGCCATTTACATGCCGATGCTGCAGACTGCCGAGACCGTTGCCCAGCGTTACGGGATAAGTCGCGAAGCGCAGGACGAATACGCACTCCAGTCGCAGCAGCGCACTGCTGCGGCGCAAGAGGCGGGCAAATTCGACGACGAGATCGTCCCCGTCACCACTACGCACAAGGTGCAGGACAAGGAAACCGGCACGGTTTCCGACGCCGAAGTCACAATTGCCAAAGACGAGGGCAACCGTCCTTCGACGACGATCGAAGGTCTCGCCGGACTTCAGCCGGTCATGGGCCCCGGCACCAGCATAACCGCAGGTAATGCCTCGCAGCTCTCCGACGGCTCGAGCGCCAGCGTCCTGATGGAAGCCAAACTCGCCGAACAGCGTGGCCTGACGCCGCTCGGTCGCTACGTAGGCATGGCGGTTGCCGGCACGGAGCCAGACGAAATGGGCATCGGGCCAGTTTATGCCATTCCCAAACTGCTAGAACGGTTCGATCTAAAGATCGACGACATCGGTATCTGGGAACTCAACGAAGCCTTTGCCGTGCAGGTGCTGTATTGCCGTGATAAGCTGGGCATTCCCAACGATCTCCTCAACGTCAACGGTGGCTCGATCAGCATCGGCCACCCTTATGGCATGACGGGTGCGCGCTGCACCGGGCACGTGTTGATCGAAGGCAAGCGTCGCGGCGCCAAATACGGTGTTGTCACGATGTGCGTGGGTGGCGGAATGGGGGCGGCAGGCCTGTTCGAGGTATTCTGACGCCTGTCAGGACAAACGAACGCCAGAACGGCGCAGCGGAACTTCCACCGGTGCGCCGTTTTCTTTTGAGGGCACACGAACATCCGGAGATGCCCGATGATCCGCCTAGCCTGCCTGACCTGTCTTTCCATTGCGCTCATGGCCTGTGACTCGCGGCAGCCTGCCGACTCCGACCGGAAGGCCGCGTCAGAATCGGAACAGGAGGTTGCCGCGACCGCGCCGACAATGCCCGAGGACAGTCACAGCTCGGAACCGGCCGGATCCGATGGACCGTCACCAAGCGGGAATGGCGACGGCTTCTCTTCGACCTATGCCGAGTTCGACATCGACGCCTGCACGATAACCGAACAAGAGCTTGAAGAAGGCAGTTACACCGAATGGAAATGCCCCGCCAATCGCGGAGTGGCTATCTTTGCGCAGGATGGCGATGGACGGATGGATATGGATTTCGGGGCCGAAGACGATGCCTTTCAAACGTACGGCGGGTTCAACAATCTCGGCGACACCATCGAATGGCGAATGAAAGACGGCGAACCCTTCGCAGGCATTTTCCGCTACAGCGATGCGACCGAGCAGGGTAAAGGCCGCACCATTCTCGCCGTCGAGACGATCGGCACTGTGTCGCGTCCGGGATGCCGCCTCGCCCAGATCACAGGCGACACTGTGAATGCCAATAACCGCGCGCGCGAGATTGCCGATGGGGCTTTTGGCAGGACAGGTTGCGGCGAAACGCGCTATATAGGCGAATATGCACGATGACAGCGTGCGCTAGGTTGCGAGGGAGATGATCGGATGGGCGTGATGGAGATCATCGGCATTGCCGGCAGTGTCAGCCTGCTGGCGGGTTGGCGCCTTTACCTCAGCATCTTCGCCACCGGGCTTGCCATGCGGCTCGGAGCCATTCCATTGCCCGAAAATCTGCAAAGCCTCGATGTCCTCGCAAATCCTTGGGTCATGGGCGTCGCCGCGCTGGCTGCGCTGGCCGAATTCTTTGCCGACAAGGTGATGTGGCTGGATAGTGCCTGGGATGCGGTGCACACCTTTATCCGTCCAGTGGGTGGTGCCCTGCTGGCATTGGCGATTGTCGATCCGTCCGATCCTGCAACCCAAGTGGTCGCATTTCTTCTCGGAGGCGGGGCGAGCTTCGCGGCCCATGCCGGCAAGGCAGGTGCGCGGGGTGTCGTCAACGCCAGTCCCGAACCGGTGAGCAACGTAGCGGTATCGACCGTCGAAGATGTTGCGACGGCGGGCTTGCTTTATGCAGCCTACGAATATCCCTATGTAGCCGGCGGGATTGCGCTGGTGCTGCTCGCGCTGATCGTGTGGCTCCTGATTATCGCCCGCCGCGTTCTAAGACGCATTTTCGGGCGCGGTAAACCGACCGCAGCCCCTCCTAGCGACTGAGTTCGAACACGGCGAACTCGGCGCGCCCGTTTGCGGCAATGCGCCCCAATTGCCGCTGCCCGGCAAAGAACCATTCGCGCTCAATGCGCGCGCTCTTCTCCGCCGCCAGCTCGCGGAAATCGGCGACGGTCACGTGGTGGATATTCTGCGTTTCGTACCAGCTTACGGGAATTGCACGCGTTACCGGCATTCGGCCGCCGAACATCAGCGCGGCGCGCGTGCGCCAATGGGCGAAATTGGGGAAGCTGACGAAGGCGCGCGTACCGACCCGGAGTAATTGGTCGAGCATGCGATCGGGCCGCGCGGCGGTCTGCAGCGTCTGGCTCAGCACCGCATAGTCGAACGCCTTGTCCGGATAATCTCCAAGGTCCCGATCGGCATCGCCCTGAACCACGCTGAGCCCCTGCGAGACGCAGCGCTCGACGCAGTCGCCGTCGATTTCGATCCCGCGCACATCGCAATCGCGCTCGCGTAGAGCCAGCATTAGCGCACCGTCGCCGCAGCCGATATCGAGCACCCGGCTGCCGGGCGTGACATGCCTGGCGATCACTCCAAGGTCTGGCCGCAACATCACGTGAGAAATCCGCCGATCACACGATCCAGCGCGGGCACATCGAGCAGGAAGCTGTCGTGGCCGTGCGGCGCGCCCAGTTCGACGAAACTGACCGCTGCGCCCGCTGCATTCAATGCGTGTACTACATGGCGGCTCTCGCTCGTGGGATAGAGCCAATCGCTGTCGAAGCTGACGAGGCAAAAGCGCGCTTGCGTCCCCGCAAAGGCGTCGGCCAGCGTGCCGCCATGCTCTTCTGCGAGGTCGAAATAATCCATTGCCCGAGTGATGTAGAGATAGCTGTTCGCGTCGAAGCGCTGCGTAAACCCGCTGCCCTGATAGCGCAGGTAGGATTCGACCTGGAAATCTGCATCGAAACCAAACGTCTTTGCCTCCCGATCCTGCAGGTTGCGTCCGAATTTCGCCGTCAGTGCCTCTTCCGACAGATATGTGATATGTGCGGCCATCCGCGCCACAGCAAGTCCGCTGTCAGGCGCTTCGCCACCATAATAATCACCCCCCTGCCAGCGCGGATCGGCCATCACTGCCTGGCGACCCAGTTCGTGAAACGCGATATTCTGCGCCGAATGGCGACTGCTCGACGCAATCACGAGTACCCGCTCCGCTCGCTCCGGCCAATTTGCAGCCAGGCTGAGCGCTTGCATCCCGCCCATCGATCCGCCCACAACCGCATGCAACTGCTCGATCCCCAATGCGTCGAGTAAACCAACCAACCCGCGCACCATGTCGCGAATGGTGATCACCGGAAACCGCATGGCATAGGGTGTGCCGTCGCTCGCCTCGCTCGCAGGGCCGCTCGATCCCATACAACTGCCGATCACATTGGCGCAGATCACGTGAAAACGGTCGGTGTCGATCGGCTTTCCCGGCCCGACCATCCGTTCCCACCAGCCCGGCTTGCCCGTCAGCGGATGCGCACTTGCGACATATTGGTCGCCAGTCAGCGCGTGGCACAGCAGGATCGCGTTCGAACGGTCCGCATTCAGAGTGCCGTAGGTTTCGTACGCCAGCTTGGCATCAACCAGATGACCCCCGCCGTCGAGCGGCAGCGGATCGGGCAGTGTCAGCGATTGCGGGGCAGCGTTCAAATCGGACCTATGTGCGCAGGAAAGAAACTCCGCCCCTAATGCCTTCGCTCCCGCTTGTCGAAGCCCTGTTTTTTCTCCACTGGCGTAAACCGCAATGGCAGACAGACCGAGCATGAAACCCTGGATCGAAGCGATCCACGCCTATGTTCCAGGAAGGAGCAAGGGATCCGACGGGCGCACGCTTATCAAGCTCTCGGCTAACGAGAACCCGCTCGGTTGTAGCGAGGCTGCGCAAGATGCATTGGCCATGGCGCGCAATCCGGCGCTCTATCCCGATCCCGATGCGATCGAGTTGCGCTCTGCCCTCGGTGCGCTGCATGGCCTTGATCCGGCACGCATTGTCTGCGGAACTGGCTCCGACGAACTTCTCAATCTTGCCGCGCAAGGTTTCGCCGGCCCGGGCGACGAAGTGCTCTTCAGCCGCTATAGCTTCGCGGTTTACGATATTGCCGCACGCCGCTGCGGTGCGACCCCGGTCGAAGCGCCGGACATCGATTATGCCACCGATGTAGACGCGTTGCTGGCCGCCGTGACCGGGCGCACGCGCGTCGTCTTTCTCGCCAATCCCAACAATCCAACGGGCACCTTCCTGTCCGCTGGCGAAGTTGCCCGCCTCCATGACGGTCTGCCGCGCGACGTCCTGCTCGTCGTCGATCAGGCCTATGCCGAATATCTCGAACTGGGTGAGGACGACGGGTGCATGGCGCTCGCGGCGGCGCATCCGAATGTTCTCGTCACGCGGACCTTTTCGAAAATCTATGGTCTGGCTGGAGAACGCGTGGGCTGGGCGACCGGATCGCCCGATCTGATCGGAGTGCTCAACCGCATTCGCGGCCCCTTCAACGTCACCTCCAGCGGGCAGGCCGCCGCGCTCGCGGCGCTCGAGGATCAGGCCTTCGTCGCCCGCTCGCGCGAGGCCAACCGTGCAGTGCGCGATCGCTTCGCCGAAGCGGTCGGTGCGCTTGGCAATCACGGGCTGCGCGCCGTGCCGACCAAGGCGAACTTCGTCCTCGTCCTGTTCGAAGGCAACGTCCGCGCGGACACGGCAATGGCGGCCATTGCCGATGCCGGCTATGCCGTGCGCCATCTGCCGGGCCAGGGTCTTCCCCAGGCCTTGCGCATAACCATCGGCACGCCTGAACAGATGGATGCCATCACTGTTGTTCTACGCGGCCTTTGCGGAGAAGCGGGATGACTATCGAGCGGGTCGCCATTATCGGACTCGGCCTCATCGGTGGCTCGGTCGGGCTCGCCACACAGGCGATGCTGCCACAGGTGGCCACTACCGGATGGGACGCCAGCCCAAGCGTGCGCCGGCGCGCGGCAGAGCGAAATCTGGTCGGCAAGGTATGCGAAACGGCCGCCGATGCCGTGCGCCAGGCCGATCTCGTCATTCTCTGCGTTCCAGTCGGCGCAATGGCCGCCGCCGCCGGGATGATTGCAGAGACCCTGCCGCGCGGCGCGATCGTCAGCGACGTGGGCTCTTCCAAAGCTACCGTGACGCAGGCGCTTGCCGAGGCCCTGCCACACGCCGTGATTATCCCCGCACACCCCGTCGCCGGCACGGAAAACAGCGGGCCCGACGCCGGTTTTCCCGAGCTGTTTCGCCACCGCTGGTGCATTGTGACGCCTGCAAAAGCTGCGCCCGAACAGGCCATCGCCGATCTTACCGCGTTCTGGGAAGCGCTTGGCGCAAAGGTCGAGATCATGGGCCCGCAGCACCACGATCTCGTGCTCGCCGTCACCAGCCACATTCCCCATCTGATCGCCTACACCATCGTCGGAACAGCCTCCGATCTCGAAGATGTCACCCGCAGCGAGGTGATCAAATATTCCGCCGGCGGGTTCCGCGATTTCACCCGCATCGCTGCCAGCGACCCGACCATGTGGCGCGACGTCTTTCTGTCGAACCGCGATGCCGTGCTAGAGGTTCTCGGCCGCTTTACGGAGGATCTCACCGCGCTCCAGCGCGCGATCCGCAATGGCGACGGCGACACACTATATGACCTGTTCGAACGCACCCGCACGATCCGTCGATCGATCATCGAGGAAGGGCAGGATGACGCCCGCCCCGATTTTGGCCGCAAGGATCATTAAGGCCAAAAATCAAGCTGCCCGCGCCTAGTCGAGGCGGGAAATTCACGAGCCCTGGCTTGGACGCTCTTCATCATACTCATAATCGAGCAATTCACCCGGCTTGCACTCGAGCACCGAACACAATTTCGAAAGTGTTGCAAAGCGAATGCCTTTCACTTTGTTCGAGCGAAACAGCGAGAGTTGAGTTTCACTCAGGCCGATCCGGTCGGCTACCTCCTTTGCCGACAATTTGCGATCTTTGAGAACACGATCAAGCGTGACCACCACCGCCATCAAAGGAAATCCGCCAATTCAGCTCTGCGACCGGCTGCAATGCGCAATGGTCGCCCCAAGAGCGAAAGAAGTATGCCGACACAGCCCAGCGTAATGGCAGCGGGGTCGAACCACATCAGTGGAGCGGAGCCCGACACCACCTTGAGCAGCAAGGGCTTTCCGAAAACAAAAGCCAGAGCGCCCAGAGTGAGGCAAGCGCCGACTCTTTCTACCAGATTTGCTAGTGTGATTTCGGCATTTTCACCTTTCGACAAAGCGCGAAACGCCTGCGCGATCGACCAGATCGCGGCAGCATAAAATATTGGCGGAATCAATGCGGCAAACATGTGCGCCAATGTTTCGGGATCGCGCTCTCCAGACAGCAAATCCGATCCAAAGTTCAGCGCTACCCCCAGCGTGAGAAAGCCCAACACGATGAGTGTGATGAATCGATAAGTCGTGGCAGTCATGCGAAGCTCCTCGCTCCCTTTGCAATTTACCCTACAGTTAAATAAAGCTAGAACAAATTTAAGCAAGAGTTAAAAAATGAGGAGAAGGAATTTTCCAAGGCCATCTTGGCCTTTCATCCTGCGCGCCCAGTTTTGCTGCATCCTTCCCTAGGGCCTCTACGCTCGCGCCGCGGCGGCGTCTTATGCGTTCAGCGCATTGATGGCCGCAATCACGCGCGCTTCAATCTCGCCGCGTGGCAGGCCTGCGGCAATCGTCTCGCCGAACTTGTAGGTAATCGTGCCGGGAAGTTTCAGGCCGCGATGGTAGAGTGGACCGCTGTTCACGGCCACCGGCACCACCGGCAGCGCGAGCATCTTGTACAGACCCGCAAAGCCCGCTTGCAGGGAACGTGTTTCGCCATGGGGAACGCGGGTGCCTTCCGGGAAAATGACCAAGGGACGGCCGTCTGCCGATAGGGCCTTGGCCGAACGGATCATCTTCATCAGCGCCTTTGCACCATCGTTGCGCGCGACCGGGACCAGGCCGTACGCCGTTGCGGCGCGTCCCCAGCCCGGAATGTCGAACAGCTCTTTCTTGGCGAAGACGGAAGGGTTGCGAAGCAGCCGTGGAGCATCGATCGCTTCGAAAAAACTCTCGTGTTTGATCGCGTAAAGCACCGGCCCATCGACCGGCGCGCCGTCGAGTTGGACATCGATGCCTATGAACCATTTGAGGCACTTGCGCTGCCAGCTCGGCCAGTCGCGAATGCGGCGACGGAATGCGGGTTTCGAGAACGGCAGCGTTGCCAGTGCCGTTAGCGTGATCGCGATCGAGCCAAGATAGAACGCAACATAGAACAGCGCATTGCGCAGCAGGATCACGTGAACATCCCCAGCGACACCACGGATGCCAGTAGCTTGTTGTATCCAATCAGTGGTCACCAGCCGCGCCGTGTCGAAGTCGCGATCTTCCATCCACTGCGCTGCCTCGCCAGCATTGCTGCGCGTGTCCACCGCCAGAAATCCGAGCGTGACGCAGCATTCCATCGTGTCCGGCGCGACGTCGAACTGTTCGGCGAACTCCTCCGGCTTGACCTCGGGATCGACTCCCGAAACGAACATCTCCTCCGCCTCGCCGCGTTCGATGACTTCGAGCCCGCGGGCGATCCTGCCGCCGCCGCCGGTCAATACGATGACTGCATCGGTCGTGACCCCGGCGCGCGGCGTTGGCAACGTCACTGCAAATGCGAGAAAACCGAACGCATATACGAGCGCGAGCGCGGCGAAAAATCGCAGGATCATAACATGCGCCGCAGGCTGCCAATCACTGTCATGCGCGCCGTGTAGACCGCCAGAACGACGCCGAGAAGCGGAACCAGCGCGATCAGGATCCAATCGAGCGTGCCCAGTGTCCCGCCTGCCACCATTCCTGAATCGAGCGCTGCGAAGCGACGGCCCAGAAACATGATGGCGAGAACGCCGATGATCAGGCCGACCAGCGCGCCCACGACGGCATCGGCTAAAATACTGCGCTGAAACACACGGGCAATCTGGTTGTCATTGCCGCCAAGCAAATGGACGATCTCGATCGTATCGCGATTGCTCCCCAGCGCGTTGCGCGCCGCCAGCCAGACCGCCGCCGCGCCGGTAAAGAACAGGAGCACCATCAGCCCCAATGCTACCAGCCGCAACGATGTCAGGGCGTCGAACACCGGCGCCAGCCAGACCCCCTGTGCGTCGATCCGCGACTGCGGCGCGACTTCGGCGATGCTGTCCGACAATCTTTGCAAGGTATCGCCGCTGGCGGTCTCTCGCAGGTTGATATCGATCAGGGCGGGCATGGGGACGATTTCCATTCCTTCTTCCGTTCCGCCCAGCCATGGAGACAGCAGGTTTTCGATGTCTTCGCGGGGAATTATGCGCACGCCCGCGACTGCGGGATCGTTCGACAGAATGCGGGCAGCCGCCTCTGCCTGAGTTTCACGCAATTGCGTGTCGGCCTCGATGATCTGCACCGTCGCCGCGCCAGACAGTTCTCCGCGTGCATCGGCGGCCAAATTGGACACGGCCAGTGCGGCGCCGGCCGCCAGGACTGTCAAAGCGACCATGATCGCAAGCACCCAGGGCATCGGGCCGCCCAAGCGCGCATCGGGGAGCAGATGCGTGGCGCGCTTTCCGCGAAACGGGGCGAGCCCGCGGTCCACTGCCCGGCTGAGGACGGGGGGGCGCTTCATTTGCCCTCTCCACCGGTGCCGGTGCGCCGCGGCGGATATCGCAGCGCGCCCGTGGGATCGGCCAGCGTCCCCCTATCCAGCCGCATGATCAGGCTGTCGGGAACCTTGCGTAGCAATTGCACATCGTGCGTCGCAACCACGACGGTTGTGCCCAATCGGTTCAACGCTTCGAACAGGCGGATCAGTTTCAGCGCCATCTCGGGATCGACGTTGCCGGTCGGCTCGTCCGCGACGAGGATTTCCGGGCGTGAGATTACCGCGCGCGCGATCGCGACGCGCTGCTGCTCACCGCCCGAAAGTGTCGCTGGCCGTGCATCGCTACGCTCACCAAGGCCGACCCATTCGAGCATGTCGGTCACCGGCTCGACCAGATCCGCCTCGCGAACTCCCGAAACGCGCAGCGGCAAGGCAATGTTGTCGAACGCCGACAGATGATCGACCAGCCTGAAATTCTGGAAGACCACGCCCATGCGCCTGCGAAACGTGGGCAGATTGTCGCGTGGCAGGGTGATCACGTCGCTCCCGAACATCCGGATTCCGCCGCGCGAAGGACGCTGCGCAAGATAAAGCAGTTTGAGCAAGGATGTCTTGCCCGCTCCGCTCGCACCGGTAAGAAAATAGAACCGGCTGCTGAAGAGCGTGAACGAGATATTGGAAAGCACTTCGCGATCGGCGCCGTAACGTAGGCCGACATTGTCGAAGCGCACGATTTCCCTGTCGTCGACGCTCATTGCGCTGTCCGTCGCGCTTTTTCGAAGTTTATGGTGCCCGTCATCGTCCCTGACTGGCCTATAACGGGCCTTCGATGTGGAAAAAAGCCGCAACGGCCTTTCGCGCACAGCTCGTCGCCTTGCCGCGATTCGCTGTGCGGCTTAGGACTCTGTTGCAAGATGATCATCGCCTGTCCTGCCTGCGAAACGCGCTATGCCGTTCCCGATACGGCAATCGGTATGGACGGTCGAACGGTTCGCTGCGCCAAATGCAAGCATTCCTGGTTTCAGGAAGCGCCCGATCGCCACGATGGCGCAGAGAACGCTGCAGCCGGTTCAGAGGGGCTGGAAGGTGATAGCCAATATTCGGCGGTGGCAGCAGACGACGCGCGCCGCGAGCCGACCGAGCCGATCCGTGAGTATGCCGATGCCGACGACGATCGTCCGGTGCCTCCGTCTTACGACCGCGCGCACGGATACGATCGCGAAGTACCTTCCCAATCCGGGATAGTCGACGACGACCCGGACGAGCTAGTCTCGCGTTTCGACCGCAGGCCGCTTTTCGGCCCCAACCGCAACACCATGCGGATTTGGACCTGGGCAGCCGCCATTTTCGCGGTCCTCGCACTTGGTTCGGTCCTGGCCATGCAACGTTTCGGCACACCTGGCTGGTGGCCGATGGAACAACCCCTCTTCGGCGAGGCGCAGCCCGATCTCGAACTTGACTTTCCTGCCGAGTCGCAACGCTGGCGCGAACTCGAGAACAAGACCTGGCTGTTCAGCGCGCGGATTGAAGTGACCAATACGGCGCGAGAATCCCGCAAACTGCAACCGATCCTGATCATCATGCGCGATGGCCGTGAACGGCAGATATTCAGTTGGGTGGTGCAGCCGTCGCAGCCGACCCTCGCTCCAGGTGAGAGCATCACCATCGACGAAGCCCGCACCGACGTACCGCGCAACGCCGTCTTCGCCGACATCGGCTGGGCCCCGCTCTGACGAATTAGACGCTTGCGAGCGCACATCGCCGCTGCTAGGGGCGCGCTCCTACCCGCGGAAGCCCTCGGACCATGCGGTCCGGATTCGCTTCCGATGCGAGACTGTGTGCGGTCGTGGCGGAACTGGTAGACGCGCAACGTTGAGGTCGTTGTGGGCTAACGCCCGTGGAAGTTCGAGTCTTCTCGACCGCACCAAACTCTTTTCAAAGCTATAATGCGGCAGTGGGTGCGACTGCCATATTGTCGATGAGCCGCGTACCGCCAATCCGCGCAGCGACGAACAGGCGCGCGTTATCGAGGCTGTTGCTGGCTTCTTCGAGGCTGTCGGCATCGCGCAACTCGGCATAATCGACGCTATCGAAGCCACTTTCGATCAGGGTCTCGCGCAATCTGGTCAACGCGGTTGCGGCCGGGACACCATCGGCAAGCCCTTCAATCGCAGAGTGCATGGCCTGCGGCAGGACCGCCGCTCTCGTTCGCTCATCGGCCGAGAGATAGGCGTTGCGGCTGCTCATCGCGAGCCCGTCACTTTCGCGCACGATCGGCACCCCGAAAATCGCGGCAACATGTGGGAGCATCAAGTCCAGATCCGCGGCCATTCGACGAACCACCGCCAGTTGCTGCCAGTCTTTCTCTCCGAAGAACGCCATGTCGGGCAACACCTGGTTGAAAAGCTTGCAAACCACCGTCGCCACGCCATCGAAATGACCGGGGCGATCAGCGCCGCATAGTCCTTCGCTCACGCCGGACACCGAAATATTGGTGGCGTAACCGGCTGGATAGACCGCGCTCGAACTCGGCGCCCAAAGCAGCGCGACGCCCTCTTTCTCCAGAACCGCCGCGTCGCGCGCCAGCTGGCGGGGATAAGCGTCAAGGTCCTCGCCGGCTCCGAACTGCTTCGGGTTGACGAATATGGAAACGACGACGTGCTTTGCCGCCGCGCGCGCCTCTCGCACAAGCGTCAGGTGGCCCTCGTGGAGCGCGCCCATCGTCGGGACGAGCGCAAGCTTGCCGCCGTCTTTCCGAAGCGATGCGACTTCAGTCCTCAACATTTCAATTTCTCGGGCGGTTTGCACGCTAGCATCCCCTTGGATAAGGATCGTTGCAATAGCCCTAGCGTTCGTCGTCGGGTCGTATCAACCAATTGCTGGAAACTGCCCCTAGTGTCCGACTTTTCGCCCTACTGGATTACGTTCGCCAATGAAAAAGGGGGAACGGGCAAATCGACTACGGCGGTCCACGTCGCCGTAGCGCTGGCTTATCAGGGTGCCGATGTCGTTGCCTTCGATCTCGACCATCGCCAGCGGACATTGTGCCGTTATCTGGAAAACCGTGCGGAGACTGCTGCGCGGCGCAATGTGGAACTGCCCAACGCACGTTGCCACACGGTTGAAAATATGGACGAGCGCACCTTTGCCGCCTTCGTGCGCGAGAAAAGTGCGGGTGCGGACTTCATCATCATCGATACACCCGGCCGGGACGATCCGCTGGCGCGCTTCGCGGCGACACAGGCGGATACGCTGGTGACACCGATGAACGACAGTTTCGTCGATTTCGACCTCATTGGCCAGGTCGAGGGCGAGACGTTCAAGGTCAGGAAGCTGTCGTTCTACGCCGAGCTTATCTGGGAAGCACGCATCAAGCGGGGGCGCGTTCAGATAGAGCAGCAGCGTTCGGAAATGGACTGGATCGTGGTGCGCAATCGCACCGGTTATACCGAGGCGCGCAATATGGCGCGCATCGAGCAGGCGCTGGGCGAAATGTCGAAACGTGTCGGGTTCCGCACCGCCAAGGGACTTTCAGAGCGGGTCATTTATCGCGAGCTTTTTCCCTCCGGCCTTACCTTGCTTGACAAGGGGCATCTCGGCGACCTGGGCACTAGCCATCTCGTCGCCCGGCAGGAATTGCGGGGGCTGGTCGCCGCGCTGCGTCTACCGATCGGCAAATCACCGGCAGTGCAAGGGGCAGGGACATGATTAAGCTGCTGTTGGCTGTGGTGGCGCTATCGATGCTTTTTCGCTGGGCGCTGGGAAAGTGGCCCTGGGATTATTTGCGCTCTGCTCCGCCCCGACAACAGGCGGTGACAAATGCGCGCAAACTGCTGGGCGTATCGCAGCAGGCTGATCGTCGCGAAATCCGTGAGGCTCATCGTAATCTGGCTGCAATGCTGCATCCCGACAGGGGCGGTGACATGTCCAAGATGCAAGAATTGAACGCAGCTCGCGATTTGCTGCTTGCTGAATTGCCTTACGACGTTGAGGAGCAAGGTCCGTGAGCAGCCACCAGTTCGATCCGACGATCCTTCGCGAGTACGATATCCGCGGGATCATAGGAGAAACGCTAGGGGCGGACGACGCGCGGGCCATCGGTCATACATTCGGCTCGATGCTGGTGGAAGCAGGCGGCAATCGAGTGGCAGTCGGATACGACGGTCGCGTTTCGTCTCCCATGCTGGAACATGCATTGGTCGAGGGGCTGACCTCGGCGGGATGCGATGTGGTCCGCATCGGAATGGGTCCTACACCGATGCTTTATTTCGCCGAGGCGTCAGCCGTTGACATTGATGGCGGCATCCAGATAACCGGCAGCCACAACCCGGGCAATTACAACGGCTTCAAGATGGTTTTCCAGGGTCGGCCTTTCTTTGGAGCGGATATTACCGAACTCGGCCGCCGGGCAGCTGCTGGCGAATGGCTGGACGGCACGGGCAGTGTCGAAGAGCGCGATGTGATGGATGCCTATGTCGACAAAATGCTGTCGGCCATGGACAGGATCGATGCCGCGGCGCTGTCCGATCTTCGCGTGGGCTGGGATGCGGGCAATGGCGCGGCGGGCCCTGCGCTGGAGAAGCTCGTCGCGAAACTCCCCGGGGAGCACTATCTGCTCCATACCGAAGTGGATGGCAATTTTCCCAATCATCATCCCGACCCGACAGTCGAGGAGAACCTTGCCGACCTTCAACGGCTGGTAGCCGAGAAGTCGCTCGATTTCGGTGTCGCATTCGACGGAGACGGTGACCGCATCGGTGCTGTCGATGGAAAGGGGCGAGTGATCTGGGGTGACCAGTTGTTGATGATCTTTGCAGAAGACCTGCTTGCCGGGCGCGAGGATAAGCCGGTCATAATCGCCGATGTAAAGGCCAGCCGCGCGCTCTACGACCATGTTGCCGCCTGCGGCGGCGAGCCGCTGATGTGGAAGACGGGCCATTCGCTCATCAAGTCCAAGATGAAGGAAACCGGGTCGCCGCTGGCCGGCGAAATGAGCGGTCACGTGTTTTTCGCCGACGAATATTATGGATACGACGATGCGCTTTACGCTGGGGTGAGGCTGATTGCCGCTGCCGCACGGCTTGGCAGGTCGGTGACCGAACTGCGTGGCGCCATGCCCGCAATGGTCAACACGCCCGAAATGCGATTCCAGGTCGACGAGAATCGCAAATTCGCGGCTATCGACGAGGTGAAGCAACGCCTGAAACACAGCAGCGATGAGGTCGACAGCACTGACGGCGTGCGCGTCACCAATGCCGACGGCTGGTGGCTGCTGCGTGCTTCCAACACTCAGGATGTCCTTGTCGCGCGGGCCGAGAGTGAAAGTGAGACGGGGCTTGAGCGCCTCGTTGCACAGATAGACGAGCAGCTGAGGCTGAGTGGCCTGGAACGTGGAGAAAGCGTCAGGCACTGAAGCCGGGCGACCGGGATTGAGGGAAGCATGACTATGATAAAATTGCTGAACGTCGCTGTTGCAGGGATTGCCCTTGCACTTGCGAACCCTGCCTTCGCTCAAGACGAAGCAGGAGAAGAAGAATTGCGTGCTGACGGCGACGAATATTCCGAAGAAGTTGCGCCCGATAGTGCCGAAGAATTGCAAGAACTTGCCAGCATGATGAGCGGTCTGTTCCAGAGCGAACCTCTGACCGCTGAGCAAGAAGCTCGCGTGCCCGCTGCGCAAGCCGTTGTGCTGACGATGATGCCTGACGGGTTCTATACCGAATTGATGAACGACATGATGGACCAGATGCTCCGTCCGATGATGTCGATGTTTTCGAACCCCGATTTCGTCCTCGAAAACCGGCTTGAGGTCGATCCGGAAATGCTTGCCGCGCTCGATGAAACGGAGAAGCGGGAATTGGTGACCATGCTCGATCCAGCCCATGAGAAGCGTGGCGATGCGATGGTCGCGGCGATGACGGGCAACATGGGCGGCGTGTTTGCGAACATTGAGGGCCCCATGCGCGAGGGCTTGGCGAAGGCTTACGCGGTTCGCTTCGATGCGGCACAGCTAACCGACATCGCAAATTTCTTCGCAACTCCTACAGGCGCACATTATGCTAGGGAGCAGTTGGCGCTGTTTTCCGATCCGCGGGTCATACAGGCAAGCATGCAGGCCATGCCGACAATGATGGGCAATATGAGCGATATGGAAAACGGGATAGTCCAAGCCATGGAAGGGCTTCCGGCAGAACGGAGCTATGCCGATCTAAGTGAGCGGGAACGCTCACGCATGTCCGAGCTGCTCGGGATATCACCCGCCGAACTCGAAAATGTTGTCACGGCACCGAACCGGATCGATAGCGACCGCGCCGAGGAATATGACGATGCAGCGGATCTCGCTGTCGACCCTACCGGAAACGAATAGCTGTCACGGCGAGGCGCCGTGCGCCGTACCATGGTCGGAACGCGGAACCCGATGCGCACCTGCACCGCTTGATATGCGATGCAGGTGAATGTCCCATCCGAAATCACCGATTGGTTTAACGGACGCGGTTGGCGCGTGCGGCGCCACCAGGCCGACATGCTGGCAGCAAGCGATTCCGGGAATCATGCTTTGCTGGTGGCGGATACGGGTGCGGGCAAGACGCTGGCAGGGTTCCTGCCCACATTGGCTGCTTTCACTTCGTCTCGGCTAGGCGGCAACGATGTGCCCGCGGGCTTGCACACGCTTTATGTGTCTCCGCTGAAAGCGCTGGCGCACGATGTGCAGCGCAATCTGGTTGTGCCGGTCGAGGAGATGGGCCTGCCCATTCGTATCGAAACCCGCAGCGGGGATACGCCGTCCGATCGCAAGAGACGCCAGCGTAGCCGACCACCGCATGTCTTGCTGACTACACCGGAAAGCCTGTCGCTGCTGTTGTCCTATCCCGACAGTTTCGAGATGTTCGCGGGGCTGAAGCGGGTGGTAGTTGATGAAATACATGCGTTCGCGACGGGCAAGCGGGGCGATCTGCTGGCGCTGGCGTTATCGCGGCTGCAGGCGATCGCGCCCGATATGCAGCGGGCGGCGCTTTCGGCGACGGTGGCGGAGCCGGAGAAATTTCGCGAATGGCTCGCACCGTGGGGCGACATCGACGCGGTCGAGCTCGTCGAGGGCGAGCAGGGCGCTCCGGCCGAGGTCGAAATCCTGCTGCCCGACGAGGAGCGCGTGCCGTGGGGCGGCCACGCGGCGACCTGGGCCGTGCCGCAGCTGTATGAGGAGATCCGCCGCAACACGACGACGCTGATCTTCACCAATACGCGCTTCCTGGCCGAATACATCTTCCAGAACCTGTGGGACGTGAACGAGGACAAGCTGCCGATCGGGATCCATCACGGGTCCCTGTCGAAGGAGGCGCGGCGCAAGGTCGAAGGGGCCATGGCGCGGGGCGAATTGCGCGCGCTGGTCGCGACCGCGAGCCTGGACCTGGGGGTGGACTGGGGCGACATCGACCTGGTGGTGCAAATGGGCGCGCCCAAAGGCTCCAGCCGGCTGCTCCAGCGCATCGGGCGCGCCAATCACCGGCTCGATCAGCCAAGCCGGGCGCTGCTGGTACCCGGCAACCGGTTCGAGTTCCTCGAGGCCACCGCCGCGCGCGATGCGGTGGACGAAGGGCAGCGCGATGGCGAGGATTTCCGCCCCGGCGGGCTCGATGTGCTGGCGCAGCACGTGATGGGCTGCGCCTGCGCCGCGCCGTTCGACGAGCGCGAACTGCTCGCCGAAATCCGTTCGAGCCTGGCCTATGCCTGGGTCGACGACGCCGTGTGGCAGCGCGTGCTCTCCTTCGTCGAGAACGGCGGCTATGCGCTGAAGGCCTACGACAAATTCAAACGGATCACGCGCGACAAGCAGGGCGTCTGGCGGCTCAGCCATCCCGAACAGGCCCAGCGCCACCGGATGAACGCCGGGATCATCATCGACAGCGAGATGCTGGAGGTGCGGATCAGCGCGGGCCGCGGACGCGGCGGGCGCAGCCTGGGCAAGGTCGAGGAGCGATTTGCCGCATCGCTGAGCCCCGGCGATACCTTTGCCTTTGCCGGGATGAGCCTGGAGGTCGTCAAGCTTCAGGACATGGAAGTGCTGGTGAAGGCGGCCAAGGCAAGCGCGATGATCCCGAGCTATGGCGGCCAGCGCTTGCCGCTGACCACCCATCTGGCCGAGCGCGTGCGGACCATGCTGGTCGACCGGGCGGGCTGGGCGCGTTTCCCCGACGACGTGCGCGAGTGGCTGGAGATGCAGGACTGGCGCAGCCGGATGCCCGGACCCGGACAATTGCTGGTCGAGAGTTTCCCCCATGCGAAGCGGTATTACAGCGTCTATTACACCTTCGAGGGGTGGAACGCGAACCAGAGCCTGGGCATGCTGATCACCCGGCGGATGGAGGACCGCGGGCTGTTGCCCGCAGGATTTGTCGCCAATGATTACTCGCTCGCCGTGTGGGGCCTGAGGCCGGTCACCGATCCCGCGCCGCTGCTGTCGCCCGACATTCTGCAGGACGAGTTTATCGAGTGGGTGCAGAATTCGCACCTGCTGCGACGCGCCTTTCGCGAAGTGGCGGTGATCGGCGGACTGGTCGAGCGCCAGCATCCGGGCAAACGCAAGACGGGCAAGCAGGTCACCTTTTCGACCGACCTGATCTACGACGTCCTGCGCAAGTACGAACCGGACCATCTGCTGCTGGAAGCGGCGTGGGCCGACGCGCGCACGCGCATGACCGACATCGGCAGGCTGGGCGATCTGCTCGACCGGGCGGGCGAGCAGCTGGTCCATGTCGAGCTCGACCGGGTCAGCCCCCTGGCCGTGCCCGTCATGGTGATGATCGGACGCGAGGCGACGCCGCAAGGTGCGGTGGACGACGAACTGCTGCTCGAGGCCGAAGCGCGATGCGCTTCCCCGTCGGCGACCAGGCTGACATAGGCGCGCGCCGATATGCGCGCGGCGAGGCCCTGCGTCAGGGCCTGCATGATCGCCTTGCCCAGCCCCTTGCCCTGATGCGCCGGCAGCACGGCGATGTCGACGATCTGGAAGAACAGCCCGCCATCGCCGACCACCCGGCCCATGCCGACAATCTCGTGTTCGGACGAGATGGTAACGCCGAGAAATGTGCCCGACAGGCCGACCACGGCAGCCGCGCGAGGGAAGGGCGTAAGGCCGGAAGCCTGCCGGAGATGCTGGTAGGTTCCGACATCGGGTATCTGGTAGCGGAGGGTATAGGGAGGGGGGAGCGCCGGCGCGTCGATGCCTTGCTTATTATCTTGATGCGACATGCTCATTCCTAGCCATCCACTTCGCGCAGTGCAGTCATCTCGATTCTCCAGCAACGGGCAAGCCGTAGGGGTCGCAGGGTGGCCAACGCTCGGACGGCCGTTCGGCGGTATCGGGCGCGACGGTGTCCTGCGCCGTGCCGAAACGGCGATTGCGCTCGGTCGATCCGAAGCAGAAATCCCGCCCGGTCAGCCCGGCCTGTTCGATAAGCCCAAGTACGCGCAGACTGTCGGCATAAAGCGCGCTGTCGTGCGGGGTGAAGCTGATGCCCGGCCTTGGCGATGCGCGGGCCAATTGTTCGAGCCTGCGCGCGAAAGCCGTATCGGTGAGCGTTTCGCCGTCGATCATGGCCCGACCGTTTTCCGAAACCGCGATTTCGACGATCCGGGGCTGGGCGATCGGTGGCGGGATGGCGTTGGGCGTCGGCAGGTTGACCGTCACGGCATGAGGCGTGACCCCGTAGGCCGAGAGGATGAGAGCTGCCGCGATGCCAGCAATGCCGGCGAGCGGCGCAAGGTTGAGCCAGCGGATCGGCTCGCCATGATCATATGGCTGCCGGTGCGAAGATCGCCGACCCGGCCGATCAATCGGCATCGAATGTGCGATAGCGCTCGTTGCCGACGAAGGCAAAGCGGTCGACGCCCGAATCCTTGATCAGCGCGATCGTGCTGGAGGACTGCCGATAGCTGGCAAGCGCGTCGGGTTCGAAGCGGATGACGGGCTGTTCATCCATGGCGGCGGCGCTGGCGAGCTGGTTCAGCAGCCCCTGCCGGTCGAGCGGCTGCCCGTTCCAGAACAGCCGGTCCTGCGCGTCGATATGGACCGTATTGCTGTCCTCGTTCGCGAATTTTCCCGGCCCGGTGGGCAGTGGGATCGACAGCGAGTGCGTTGCGATCGGGATGACCATGATGAACATGATCAGCAGGACGAGCATGACGTCGATGAGCGGGGTGATGTTCATTTCCGACATGGGGCGGAAACTCGGAGCGGACTGGCGCGAATAGGGCATGGCATCTCTCCTCGGATGGAGAGCATGTGATAACATTACACAAATTGCAAGGGCTTGTTGAAGTGGTGGTATTGGCGCGGCGGTGTGAAGGCGATGGGACAAAAGAAAAGGGGCGGAAAATTCCGCCCCTCAACTCAGGTTTTCAATTTCGCCGTAGCGCTCAGGGCTGTCCGCCGGACTTGCCGAAGGCACGATAGCGTTCGTTGCCGACGAAACCGAACGAGGTGACGCCGCTGGCCTTGATGTACTCCAGGACCTTGGCCGACCGGTCGTAGCTGGCGAGAGCTTCGGGTTCGTACTGAAGCTCGGGCTCGGGCTCCATATTGGCCGACTGGTCGAGGAGGTTCATCAGATCGCCATCGGTGATCTGTTCGCCGTTCCAGAACAGTTCGTCCTGCTGCGAGATGACGAGCTTGTTCTTGTCCGGTTCGACATCGACCGGCGGCGGGTTCGGGTTGGGCTGCGGAAGGTCGATATCGACCGAGTGAGTCGCAACCGGGATAGTGATGATGAACATGATGAGCAGAACGAGCAGGACGTCGATCAACGGCGTCATGTTCATTTCGATCATCGGGGCGCCATCATCCTTGCCGCCTGACATTGCCATGAGGGTATCTCCCTAAGTCTTTACTTGCGAACCGCGGATCAACCGTTGGGGTCGACCGGGTTCGAAATGAAGCCGACGACCGGATAGCCTGCCGCCTGCACGTTGTAGATTGCACCCGCAACACAGGACCAGGGGGCATTCACGTCGCCGCGAATGTGGACCTGCGGGATGGCTTCGGGGTCTTCACGGATCGCGTCGGCACCGCCGTAGCGCTGCACGATCTGGTCGAGACGTTCGAACGCCTGATCGTAGAGTTCTTCCGAAGTCACCGGAGTGAGATTGTTGAAGTAGACGCGGCATTCGCCATTGCGCGATGCGCCGGTAAAGCCGGCATCGCCGGCACTGCGGCCCTGCTCGTCGCTGGTGCTGACGGTGAGCAGCAGGTTTTCGACCTTGTCTTTCGATTCGGTCGATTCGAATACCGGGATTTCAAGCTGCTCGATCGTCTGGATCGCGACCGGAACCGCGATGAGGAAGATGATCAGCAGCACGAGCATCACGTCGACCAATGGCGTCGTGTTGATGTCCGACATCGGCGTCTCTGCGCCGCCTCCGGTGGAAATCGCCATGGTTAGTCCTGTCCGTAGCTAGTTGGGTGATCGCGAAACGAAAGGGGCGGGAATCGGTGATCCCCGCCCGATCCGGTTACTTCTTGATCGTGGTGGTCGATGTCGTGCCGGTGGCAGGATTGGTCGTCGTCGTCGTGGTCTTTGCACCAGCCGGAGCAGTGCGCGCCGCAGCAGCAGCCTGCTGCGTCGAGGTCGCGGTCAGGGCAGCCGGGCGGATCTTGCCGTCCGAGCCGATGTTGGCGAGCAGATCGGTGGTGAAGCCGCTCATGATTTCGGCAATGCGCTTGTTGCGGCTCTGCAGCCAGTTGTAGGCAAGCACGGCGGGAACGGCGACGAGCAGACCGATGGCGGTCATGATCAGTGCCTCACCGACCGGGCCGGCAACCTTGTCGATCGATGCCGAACCGGCGGCACCGATGTTGATCAGTGCGCGGTAGATACCGATAACCGTACCGAGCAGACCGACGAAGGGAGCGGTTGCACCCACGGTCGCAAGGAACGGCAGGCCGCCTGCAAGCTTCGCATTGATCGAAGCTTCCGAACGGGCCAGCGAACCGTGCAGCCAGTCATGCGCTTCGAGATTGTCGCCCATCTTGTGGTGGCTGTCGCGGGCATTGACCGCATCGTCCACCAGCTGGCGCCACGCGCTGTTCTTGTCGAGCTTCTTCGAACCTTCGTCGAGCGTGTTGGCGCGCCAGAAATTGCCGCGCACACCCTTCCACTGGTTCAGGATCTTCTGCTGTTCGAACAGCTTGGTGAACAGGATGTAGAACGAGCCGACCGACATGATGACGAGCACGGCGAGAATCGACCAGGCGACGAAGCCGCCCTGTTCCATGCTGCGACAGCTAGAAGTTCGATAATCATAGCGAGATATCCTCTTAAATAATTGCTTTCAGGCCCAAGACCGGGCGTTCAATCAGTTAGTCCAGGCGATACGAAATCGTTTGGCTTAGCGTATCGGAGATCGCATTACCCGCCGCGTCGAGCGCCGGATTGTAGCGGGCATGCCTGCGCATACCTTCGCACGCCGCCGTATCGAGATCGCTCGATCCGCTCGACCCGGTGACGTTGCACCCCGAAACACGGCCATTGCCGTCGACGGTAATCCGCATCGTCACGTTACCTTCCACACCGTCACGTTCTGCGCGGCGCGGGTAGTCGCCGATGCACCGCGCGCCTTGGACGGAGCGGGTGGGGCCGGAGGCGGGGCAGGCGGCGCCGGCGGGGCCGGCGGTGCAGGCGGCGGAATGCGCAGCTGCGTCGGAGCAGGCGGCGGAATGCGCGTCTGCGTGTTCACTGGCGGCGGCCTGGTGGCCACGTTCACCGGCGGAGGCGGCGCCACGATCGGCGGCGGCGGTGCCGTATCGGGCACTTCCTCTGGCGGTGGCGGCGGTTCTTCTTCGGGCGGCGGTGGCGGCGGTTCTTCCACGTCCACGGTCGTCACGCGCTCCACCACACTCTTCGCCACGTCGAGGGCGAGACCGGTAATCAACGCGTAACCGAGTGCTATGTGGATGAGGGCAACGATGATAATCGCAACAATGCGACTGCCACTCATCTCTTGGTCAGCATAGGCCATTCGGTTGCATCACTCCATCGTATACGCCCGATTCTCACCGGGCCTCGCTGGCGCCATCGGGGATGGGAACTGCCGTTCCGCAGGCGCCGAATTCGAATTTCGTATAGTCGTCAAAATATCCGCGTTAACGGAGATTTAACGACGATACAGAGGCAGGGTCGTTCCCGAAATATCCCTGAAAGGGAGTCGTCAGGCAATATTGTATCATTTACCCAGCCTTGCCCAACCCCTTAGCTGCGATGCCCCGTGCGGGCAAACGCTTTATCGGTTAAGTGCCAATTCACCCCGGGCTGTCAATGCCCGGCACAAATCGCGGCTGTCCGCATCCGCGCAACCGGTGCCGCGCGATTGCGGAACCAGTCTGTCCCGAGAGGTTTATGCCGACCATGCTACGCCCGATCCTTTTCGCTTCCGCTCTCGCCCTTTCCGCAGCCGCCCCGCTGATGGCGCAGACCGCCCAGCCACCGGCGACGGGGGGCGAGGCCATTACCTATGCCGATCTCGTGACGCTGGCCGACGAGGCGCCGCTGGTGGTGCGCGCGCAGATCCGCGACCAGGTTGCGCTCGAGCCAGAGCGTGCGCCCGGCCTCGCACCGGGTCACGCGCGGCTTTATATAGAAGCGCGGACCACGGCGCTGATTGCGGGCAATGCGCCGCTGGGCGAGGGGCTGCGCTATCTGGTCGATGTTCCCTACGATGCGAAGGGCAAGCTGCCCAAGCTGAAGAAGGCCGACGTGATTCTCTTTGCGCGGTCGGTGCCGAACCGTCCGGGCGAACTGCAGCTGGTCGAGCCCGATGCGCAATTGCGCTATACCCCCGAGCTGGAGCAGCGGCTGCGGCCGATCCTGTCGGAGCTGGTGGCGGCCGATGCACCTCCGGTCGTGACCGGGGTCGGCGATGCGCTCGCGGTGCAGGGGACGCTGGTGGGCGAATCCGAAACCCAGCTGTTCCTCGACACCGAGAATGACGGGCCGGTTTCGATCACCATCGTGCGCCGCCCGAATCAGGAGCCGCGGTGGGGCGTGTCGTGGACGGAAATCGTCGACCAGTCGGCGCGCGCACCGCAGCGCGACACGCTCGCCTGGTACCGGCTGGCATGCACGCTGCCGCCCGAACTGCCGACCGAATCGAACCTGACGCGCGATCCCGAATCGCGTGCGCTGGCGGCGCGCGACTATGCCTATCTGATCGAACAGCTCGGCCCCTGCGCGCGCAATCGCGGCTGAACGCTGCGCTTCGGCGCGGACAAGACAAACTGGTTCACTCCAGCCCCCTGCCTGCGCTAGGCGGGGCGCCATGGAACCCTTTCGCCACCAATTTCGCGTGCGGTATGCCGAAGTCGATCCGCAGGCGGTCGTCTTCAATTCGCGCTACCTCGAATATGCCGACATCATGGTCAGCGAGTTTTTCCGCGCCGCGCGCGAGCGCGGGATGCCGGGCGATGTCGAATTCCACGTGCGCCGGGCAGAGGTCGACTACCTCGCGCCGATCCGGTTCGACGAGCTGATCGAAGGGCGCCTGACCATCGCGCGGATCGGCAATTCGAGCATGGAAACGCATATCGCCCTGCACGGGGCTGGCGACGGTTCGCACCGCGCCGACATCGCGCTGACCACGGTGCATGTCGAACTGCCCGAAGGGCGACCGGCGCGGGTTCCCGACACCGTCCGGGCAGCGTTCGGCTTTCCCGTCGTGGAGGCTGTCGATGGCTGAGCCGCTCAGGATCGCACTCGCCGGTCTCGGCACCGTCGGCGTCGGGGTTATCCGGCTGATCGAAACCAATCGCGACATGATCGCCGCGCGCGCCGGTCGCCCGATCGAGGTGGTCGCGGTGACGGCACGAGAGCGGGCCAAGGATCGCGGCGTCGACCTGACGCCCTATTCCTGGGTCGACGACATGCAGGCGATGGCGAACCGCGAGGATGTCGATGTCGTACTCGAGCTCGTCGGCGGATCGGACGGACCCGCGCTGACGCTGGCGCGCGCCGCGCTCGACGGGGGCAAGGGCTTCGTCACGGCAAACAAGGCGATGGTCGCGCATCACGGGCTCGAGCTGGCAGAACTGGCCGCGATCAAGTCCGCGCCCTTCGCTTTCGAAGCGGCGGTTGCGGGCGGAATTCCGGTGGTCAAGGGGCTGCGGGAGGGCACGGCGGCCAATGCGCTCAACCGGATTTACGGGATCCTGAACGGGACGTGCAATTACGTCCTGTCGGAAATGGAGCGCACCGGCGCGGATTTCGACGAGATGCTCGCCGAAGCGCAGGCCAAGGGCTATGCCGAAGCCGATCCTGCGTTCGACATCGAAGGCGTCGACGCCGCCCACAAGCTGGCCATCCTCGCGGCCATCGGGTTCGGGACCAAGATCGATTTCGGCGCGGTGCGTACCGAAGGAATCACGCAGGTTCGCGCGAACGACATCAAGCAGGCCGACACGCTCGGTTACGTAGTGCGGCTGGTGGGCATCGCCTCGCTGGCAGAGACGGAGGATGGCGCGTGTCGCCTGCTCCAGCGCGTCCGCCCGTGCCTCGTCCCGTTCCGGCATCCGCTGGCCGCGGTCACCGGCCCGACCAACGCCGTCGTGGCCGAAGGCGATTTTTCGGGACGGCTGCTGTTCCAGGGCGCCGGCGCGGGCGACAAGCCGACTGCGAGCGCGGTGGTTGCCGACCTGATCGAAATCGCGCGCGGGCAGAGCGGTGCGCCGTTCTCGGTCCCGGTCACTGCGCTGCAGGCGTGCGAGCCGGCCGATCCGGGCGACCGGATCGGGCGGGACTATATCCGGTTTACGGTCGCCGATCGTCCGGGCGTGCTGGCCGAGATTACCGCCGCGCTGCGCGACGCCAGCGTGTCGATCGAGAGCCTGATCCAGCAGGGGCGCGACGAGAATGGAGGCGACGTCCAGGTCGCAATGGTCACGCACGAGGGCCCGGAGCGCCATGTGACCCGCGCGCTGGAACTGCTCGACGGCTCCCAGAGCCTCAAGGCCGATCCTCTGGTGATGCCGATCCTGAAGGACTGACCGCTTGCCCCTGCCCGCTGGTCGGGGCGGGAGGGAGGCCGAGTTCGTCGGCATCGGCCTGGACGCCCGCTTCGAGCGGAACGCTTGCCGTCCCGGCCCGAGGGGCCGAATCGCGGCCGAGCGGGGCGAGACCGCGAGCGATCCGGTCGGCGTCGGAGCCGGGCGGCGCTTCGGGTAACGCTTCGACATCGATCAGGATTGCTGCGGGAGGCGGACATGGGGGAATAAAGCAGCCGCGCGCAACCACGATACCATGATCCGGGAGACCGAAGAGATCGACCGGCTTCTGGCCTTGCGTCCTTGCGGCGTGGCGACGTTCCGCTTCTTTCCTGTCATAGAGCCGGTTCTCGTCGCCGACCCGTCGACGACAGACGATGATCTCGCCGGAAAGCGATGCGGCCTCCTGCTCGTCGCTGCAGTCTTCGAACTGCGGCTCGGTGGCTTCGGGGTCGATGGTGAGATCGATGCGTTCCGGCGGCTGCGCCGACTGCGCTTCCAGCGTGTCCTGCGCCTGTGTCGCAGTGGAAAATAGCAGAGTCGCGATCGTCGGCACAAGCATCAGCCAACGTCTCGACATGCCCCACTCCTGCGTCTATCGGCGCGGCGCATACGAATTCGCCACGCACCCACCCGGTGCCGTAACACTCACGCCCCAGGGACTGAACCACCCATGAACTCGCCCGCCGAAAATCCGCTCGACCGTGTCCTCGTCCTCGAACTCGTCCGCGTGACCGAGGCGGCCGCCGTTGCCGCATCCAAACTGATCGGCCGCGGCGACGAGAAGGCCGCCGATGCCGCAGCCGTCGAAGCCATGCGACGGACCTTCGACACGCTGTATATCGACGGCACGGTGGTGATCGGCGAAGGCGAGCGCGACGAGGCACCGATGCTCTATATCGGCGAAAAGGTCGGCGGAGCGCCGGGCAAGGGACCGAAGATCGACATTGCGCTCGATCCGCTCGAAGGGACGACGATCACGGCCAAGGCCGGGCCGAACGCGCTGGCCGTGCTCGCGGCGGCCGAGGAAGGCTGCCTGCTCAATGCGCCCGACGTGTACATGGACAAGCTGGCGGTTGGCCCCGGATACTCCGACGGCATCATCGACCTGGCCAAATCGCCGACCGAGAATGTGCAGGCGGTGGCCGAGGCCAAGGGCGTGGAGCCATCCGACATCATCGTCTGCGTCCTCGACCGCCCTCGGCATTCGGAACTGATCGCCGAACTGCGTTCGATCGGCTGCGGCGTGGTGCTGATCGGCGACGGCGACGTGGCCGGGGTGATCGCGGTGACCGACGAGGACACGACGATCGACATGTACATGGGCCAGGGTGGCGCGCCCGAAGGGGTTCTGGCCGCCGCGGCGCTGCGCTGTGTCGGCGGCCAATTCAACGGCCGGTTGGTGTTCCGCAACGATGACGAAAAGGCACGGGCGCGCAAATGGGGGATCGAGGACCTCGACCGCATCTACACGCGCGACGATCTGGTGCGCGGCGATTGCATCTTCGCCGCGACCGGGGTCACGCCGGGTTCGCTGCTCGACGGGGTCAAATATCTCCGCGACGGCAAGATGACGACCGAAAGCGTCGTGATGCGTGCATCGAGCGGAACGGTGCGCTGGATCATGGGCGAACACCGCAGCAAGTGATATTGCGAAGGGGAAAGCGGCCCTTCGCATGTTGCATATCCATGACGCTCGGCTAGGCGTGCGGCACAGCCGACACAGCCGTCTACGAGGATTCGCCCCAGCATGAAGATCATGGCCGCCAATTCGAACCTGCCGCTCGCGCGGGCCATCGCAGGCTATCTCGAAATGCCGC
>QFNA01000025.1 GCA_003248395.1 Citromicrobium sp. | reverse complement strand
AGGCCGGTCTGGCGCTGGCGCTTCATGCGCTCGGCCTCGAGAATTTCGCGGACCTTGCCGAAACAGGCATTCACGTCCTCGTTGATGACGACGTAGTCGTAGGCATCCCAGTGGCTGATCTCGCTGCGCGCGCGTTCCATCCGGGCGGCAATCACCTGCTCCGTATCGGTTCCGCGGCTGCGCAAGCGGCGTTCGAGTTCGGCGATGCTGGGCGGCAGGATGAAGACGCGAACGACATCCTGCTGGTCTTTCTGGTACAATTGCTGCGTACCCTGCCAGTCGATGTCGAACAGGAAATCCTGTCCATCCTTCAACGCATTGCGAATGTGCCCTTTCGGTGTGCCGTAGCGATAGCCGAATACCGGAGCCCACTCGTAGAAATCGTCCTCTTCGATCATCCGGTCGAAGGCGTCGTCGCTGACGAAATGGTAGTGCACGCCGTCGATTTCGCCGGGTCGCGGCGGGCGTGTGGTCACGCTGACCGAAAGCCTGATCGCCGGATCGGCCCCAAGCAGCATGCGGCTGATGGTGGTCTTGCCCGCGCCGCTGGGCGAGGACAGGATGAACAGGAGGCCGCGCCGGTGAAGGTCCGGGCGGCCGTGCGCAGGAACGACGGTTTCGGATTCGGCCATGCGCGCCTTTGGAGCAAGCCGGAGGGTCAAATCAAGAGGGGCGCGGGGCGGCGCGCTGATTCGGCTCAATCGTCGAGCGTCGGTTCGACCAGCTTGCGGTCGCCTTTGAGTCTCTGACGGCGACGGCTCTTGCGCCGGTCATAAAGTGTCTTGGCAAGTGCGCCCCCGCCGACAATCACGGCGCCGGGCACGCTCCGGGTGGCGAGTTTGGCCAGGCCAAATGCCATGAAGGTTTGCCCGAGCGAGCGGTTGCCGAGGATTTCCCTCGCCTGATCCTTGCCATAGCGGCCCTTGAGCATGCTCTTTTCCACCGCGGCGAGCGTGATGTAGGAGGCCGCACGCATGGTAAGATCGGCCATGAAGAGGTTGGTGGCGGCATTTTCCGTGGGGCCCGGGACCGGTTCGTCCGACGCCTTGCGGATCGGCTCTGCATAGCCGCGTTCCTGCCGCAGTTGCTGCACGCGCCTGCGCAATTCAGCCCTCGAAACCCTGTCTTTCATGTCTGGCGCCCCACCAGCGCGAACGAATGATCGCGCGATTACTTCTTCCGACCGAAATCGACCGTGACGACGTTCGAACCGTCGTCCTTTTCCCCAACGGATGCATCTTCGCCGAGTTCCGCACCGTCGTTTCCTGCCGGATCGGTGGGGGCTGGGGCCATGTCTTCGACGGTAGCCTGGAACTGCAGGCCGAAATCTACCGCCGGATCGACGAACTGGGTGATCGCGGAATACGGAATGTCGAGCTGCGCAGGGATCTGGTTGAACGACAGGCCGACACTGAACCCGTCGTCCCGAACGTTCAGATCCCAGAACTTGTTCTGAAGGACGATCGTCATCTCGTCGGGAAAGCGTTCGCGCAGGCTGGCAGGAACCGAAACGCCCGCCGCATGTGTCTTGAACGTGATGTAGAAATGGTGCGTCCCGGGCAGCTCGCTGCCGCCGGCCTCGATTTCGCCGAGCACACGACCGACCACTGCACGCAGGGCTTCCTGCACGATGGTGTCGTAAGGGATCAGGCTGTCTGGCGTATCGTCGCTCATGCGGGCCTAGGTGAAACCGCAACTGCTGCGGGTCAAGCGCTTTAAGGCCGTCTTTGCCCATCGCAGCGTGCATTTTCTTGCGCTCGGCGGCGCGCACCTTTAGCGCGGCTGGCATGCGCACAGGCCGTATCGAACGCAACACCGCCGAAACCAAGATCCTGGTCGAGGTGAACCTCGACGGATCGGGCATCTATCGGGTGTCCACGGGTATCGGCTTCCTCGATCACATGGTCGAACAGTTCGCCAAACATTCGCTGATCGACGTGACGATGACCGTCGATGGCGACCTGCATGTCGACCAGCATCATACGACCGAGGATTCCGCGCTGGCGCTGGGGCAGGCGCTGGCCGCGGCACTGGGCGACAAGGGCGGCATCGCGCGGTACGGCAGCGCCTATTCGCCCATGGACGAGACGTTGGCGCGGGTGGCGTTGGATATCTCCGGGCGTCCCTATCTCGTCTGGCGGGCCGGCTTCAGCCAGGAAAAACTGGGCGAATGGGATACCGAACTGATCGAGCACTGGTTCCATTCAGTCGCGCAAACTTGCGGGCTGACACTGCATGTCGAACTGATTTACGGCGCCAACAACC
Organism: Citromicrobium sp.; assembly: GCA_003248395.1. Taxonomy (GTDB): domain Bacteria; phylum Pseudomonadota; class Alphaproteobacteria; order Sphingomonadales; family Sphingomonadaceae; genus Qipengyuania. Next base: position 13,390 of record QFNA01000025.1, on the reverse strand, counting down.
ACCATATCTGCGAGGCGATCTACAAGGGTTTTGCCCGCGCCATGCGCGCCGCAGTCGAAGTGGACCCCCGCAAGGGTGGCGCCATCCCCAGCACCAAGGGGCAACTGGGTGGCTGAAATCGTCGCTCTCGTCGATTACGGCGCGGGCAATCTCCACTCGGTCGAGAATGCCCTGCGCAAGGTCGGCGCCCATGTGACCGTGACCGACGATCCCGACGTGCTGCGCGCCGCGGACCGGATCGTTTTGCCCGGCGTGGGCTCGTTCAGGGCCTGTGCGGAAGGCCTGCGCGCAGTCGATGGCGCGATCGCAGCAATGCGCGAACGCGTGTTCGTGGGCGGAGCGCCTTTCCTGGGCATTTGCGTCGGCATGCAACTACTCGCGACGCGCGGGCTGGAACACGGTGAGACGGCGGGCCTCGACTGGATTGCGGGCGAAGTCCGGCTGATCGAACCGGTCGACGAGACCGTGAAAGTGCCGCACATGGGCTGGAACGATGTCGCGGTGACGCCACATGCCAGATCGCACGAGGTGATCGAGAATGCCGAGGCCTATTTCCTCCACTCCTATCACTTTCACGCCGACAACGGCAGCGACGTGCTGGCGATGACTGACCATGGCGGCGGGCTGGTCGCCGCAGTCGGGCGCGACAATCTGCTGGGCGTGCAATTTCATCCTGAAAAGAGCCAGCATGACGGGTTGGCGCTGCTGGCGCGATTCCTGGAGTGGAAACCATGATCGTTTTCCCCGCCATCGACCTCAAGGGGGGCGAAGTTGTCCGCCTTGCCGAGGGCGATATGGACCGCGCAACGGTCTATGGCGACGATCCTGCTGCGCAGGCCATTCTGTTTACCAAGGCAGGCGCGCAGCATGTGCATGTGGTCGATCTGGACGGCAGCTTCGCCGGATCAGCGCGGAACCGCGAGGCGGTGGCGCAGATCGTCGCGGCATTTCCTGGCTACGTCCAGCTCGGCGGAGGAATCCGCAAGCGCGAGGATGTCGAAGGCTGGTTCGACGCGGGCGTAGCGCGCATCGTCATGGGATCGGCAGCGCTGAAGGACCCTGAATTCGTCAAGGACATGGCGCGCGAGTTCGATGGCGGGATCGTCGTCGCGGTGGACGCGAAGGACGGCATGGTCGCGACAGAGGGCTGGGCCGAGGTATCCGACGTGCCCGTAGTAGACCTCGCCCGCCGGTTCGAGGATGCTGGCGTTGCCGCACTGCTCTTCACTGACATCGGGCGCGACGGTTTGCTGAAGGGCGTGAACCTCGACGCGACGGTCGATCTGGCCCGGCAGGTCGACATTCCCGTCATCGCCAGCGGCGGGGTCAAGGGGCTAGACGATATCCATCTCCTGTCGCTTCACGCGCAGGATGGAATAGAGGGCGTGATCACGGGCCGCGCGCTCTATGACGGAAGGCTAGATCTTGCCGCAGCATTGGCGATGGCAGGGCGGGCATGACTCATCTTGTTGCCTTTCTAGTCGGACTCACCCTGACTTGCCTGGTCAGCTATTTCCTCTCGGACGATCCTTCGGGCACCACAATTTCGGCGGCTGAATATTCAGTGATTTTCCTGATGGGAATCGCAATCACCTCACTCTCGCGCAAATTCAACTTGATGAAGTCGAGAGTGCATCCCGCGATAATTGGTGCGGTGGCATTCATGTGCGTAGTCTACGTCACGTGGTCAGTAGGAATGCAGCCATGACCGTCCGTATCCGCGTCATCCCGTGCCTCGACGTACGCGACGGGCGCGTGGTGAAGGGGGTCAATTTCGTCGATCTCAAGGATGCGGGCGATCCGGTGGAGCAGGCGCAGGCCTATGACCGCGCGGGAGCGGACGAACTCTGCTTTCTTGACATCTCGGCCAGCCACGAAGGCCGCGGGACGCTGCTCGACATGGTGCGGCGCACGGCGGCGGTGTGTTTCATGCCGCTGACCGTCGGCGGCGGCGTTCGCAGCGTCGAGGATGCGCGCGCGCTTCTGCTGGCAGGGGCGGACAAGATCGCGGTCAATTCCGCTGCAGTCTCGCGGCCTGAACTCGTGCAGGAGATTGCCGAGAAATTCGGCAGCCAGTGCGTCGTTGCCAGCGTCGATGCCCGCGCGCGGACCGCGGGCGAGGGCTTCCGCGGCTGGGAAATCTACACCCACGGCGGACGCAAGCGGACCGGTATCGATGCGGTCGAACATGCGCAGAAACTCGCAGACCTCGGCGCGGGCGAACTGCTCGTCACCTCGATGGATGGCGACGGAACGAAGCAGGGCTATGACCTCGAACTGACCCGCGCGATTGCCGACAACGTTTCCGTTCCGGTGATCGCGAGCGGAGGAGTAGGCACGCTCGATCACCTCGTCGAAGGGGTTACGCAAGGCCATGCCAGCGCCGTACTCGCCGCCTCGATCTTCCACTTCGGACAGCATACGATTGCCGAAGCGCATGCGGCGCTGCGCGAAGCGGGCTTGCCTGCGCGCAGTTGATCAACCACACAGCCCGCATGAACACGCTAGCACGTCTGGAAGCCACCATCGCAGACCGCCGCGGCGCGGATGCAGAAACCAGCTATGTCGCGCAATTGCTGGCGCGCGGCACGCCGGTGATGGCGCGCAAGCTGGGCGAAGAGGCCGTCGAGGCATGCATCGCCGCCCTTTCCGGCAGCCGCGAGGATTTGGTCGGGGAGGCGGCAGACTTGCTGTTCCACCTCTTGGTTTTGCTCGCCGACAGGGACATCCCCCTTGCCGATGTCATGGCCGAACTGGATCGCCGAGAGGGCGTGTCCGGGATTGAAGAGAAGAATTCGAGGAGCGAATAATGCCGATCGACCCCACAGAGCCCTATAACGACGACAATATCTTTGCGAAGATACTGCGCGGCGAGATCCCAGCCAACAAGGTTTACGAGGACGATTGGGCCTTCGCGTTCGAAGACATCAACCCGCAGGCCGAAGTGCACACGCTGGTCATCCCCAAGGGTCGTTATGTCAGCTGGGACGACTTCAGCGAAAAGGCGAAGGCGGAGGAAATCGCTGGTTTCGTGCGTGCGGTAGGCAAGGTGGCGCGCGAGAAGGGGCTGGTCGCGCCGGGTTATCGCATGATGGCCAATGTCGGCGCGCATGGCGGGCAGGAAGTGCCGCATCTGCATGTGCACCTGTTCGGCGGGCAGCCGCTCGGCCCGATGATTGCGCGCCGTTAGTCGTGTGCCAGAGTCGCTTCGTCGTTTGGCATTGCGCCGCGACTCCTCGCTACGCTAGACGCGCCAGCCATGGACGTGAGGCCCAATCTCCCTGACGGCGTCATCGATGGCGACACGCATTTGTATGCCGTGCGCGCCTATTACGAGGACACCGACCTTTCGGGGATCGTCTATCACGCCAGTTACCTGCGCTGGTTCGAGCGTGCCCGCTCGGATCTTCTCCGGCGGCTGGGTATCGACCAGCGAGCCGCCGTCGAGGCTGGCGAGGGTGCCTATGCCCTGTCGCAAGTGAATTTGAGATATGTGCGCCCTGCACGGCTCGACGACGATGTGCTGATCGCGACGTGCTGCACCGAGCTCAAAGCGGCGTCGTGCCGAATGCACCAGACCGCGCGGCGCGACGACGATTTGCTCGCCGAGGCACATTTGCGCGTCGGCTTCGTTTCACCCGGAGGCCGCCCCATTCGCCAGCCGACCGCATGGCGCGAGGCTTTCGCCGCATTCGCCAACAAGACTGAGGATAGATGACCAGCCTTTCCATTCTCGCCGCAGCTGCCCCGACGCGGCTCGACCCCATCGAATTGTTCCTGGACGCCGATATCGTCGTGCAACTGGTGATGGCGGGGCTGATCCTCGCCAGCATCTGGGTGTGGACGATCATCGTCTCGTTCAGCCTTCGCATGGCGCGCATGCGCAAGCGAACCATCGATTACGAAGGCCAGTTCTGGGAGGCGGAGAATTTCGACCGCTTCATGGCGGAGCGTGGGCGCAAGGACTTGCCACCCTCGCGCGTGGCGCAGGCGGCGGTGTCCGAATGGCGCCGGTCGACCAAGGGCGAGGTGCGCGATGCCGATGCGGTGCGCGAACGGATCGCCACCGCGATGGATAGCCAGATCGCGCTAGAGGCCGACGATATTGCCGAGCGGCTCAACTTCCTGGCCACCGTGGGCGCGGTGGCGCCCTTCGTCGGGCTATTCGGCACGGTCTGGGGGATCATGAACAGCTTCTTCCAGATCGGCGCGCAGGAAAGCAGCTCGCTTGCGGTGGTTGCTCCGGGTATTTCAGAGGCGCTGTTTGCAACCGCGATCGGCCTGTTCGCCGCGATACCGGCCGTGATCGCCTATAACCGCTTCAGCCACCGGGTCGACCGGTACGAAGCGCGGCTGCACCGGTTCGCCGACCGGCTCAATTCGACCTTCAGCCACGAGCTGGAGCGGCTCTGATGGCGATGAGCGTGGCATCGCGCGGCGGCGGGGGCGGTCGGCGTCGCCGCAGCCGCGGTGGGCGGCGCCCGATGTCCGAAATCAACGTCACACCCTTCGTCGACGTGATGCTGGTGCTGCTGATCATCTTCATGGTCACTGCGCCGCTGCTGACCGCAGGCGTGCCAATAGACCTGCCCGACAGCCGAGCCAGTGCCCTGCCGCAGGAACAGCAGCAGGTTTCGATCAGCATCGACACCGACGGATACGTCTATATCGACGATACGCAGGTCCAGGTTGGCGAATTGCCGCAAGCGCTGGAGGCGATTCCGCGCGACGGCGAAGGTCCGGACGTCACGCTGCGCGCCGATCGCGGGCTGGATTACGGGCGGGTCATGGCGGTGATGGGCGAATTGAACCGCGCCGGTCTGAACCGCATTTCGCTCGTCACCAATGGCGGGCAGGCGAGTTCGCCTTTCAACAACGGTTCATCGGAAGGGCAATAGCGCGCACGGGATGGAAAGGTCTGGCATCAGGTCTGAAGAACGCACCGGGCTGATCATCGCCTTGGTCCTTCACCTCGCCGTGATCGCCGCGCTGGCGATCCAAGCGCTGATGCCGGCACCCGAAATCCCGGTTACCGAACGGATGACGGTCAATCTGGCGGAGGACGTGGGACTGGAAGCGACGGCGCCCGATCCGGTGCCCGAAAGCCGCGCAGCCGAGGCGCCGCAACTGTCGGATACGCCTGCACCGGTCGCACCGCCGGTGCCCGATGTCGTCGAGCCGGCGCGCCCGGTCGAGGTCGATCGCCCGGTTACGCGGCCCAGCCCGGCACCGACCCGCGCCGCCGCGACGCGGCGCGAGACGGCGCGACAACCGGCGCGAGTTACGCGCAATACGCCGCGAGAAACGCCGCGAGAGGCGCGACGCGAAGCGGCACCGCCGAAGAAGACCGAGCGTAGCGGCGGTTCGCGGATCGGCGACAATTTCCTGGCCGGATCGGGATCGAGCACGACCACGAGCGAGACGCGCACGCCCGCCTCGCAAATCGGCGCGAGCGCGAAAGCCTCGATCGTGTCGGCGATCGCCCGCCAGGTCAGGCCGCATTGGCAGGGCAAGGCCCCGTCGGGCGCCGATGCCGAATTGCTGGTGACCGTGCTCGCCTTCGATCTCAATCCCGACGGATCGCTCAAGGGTCGACCGCGTGTCGTTTCACAAAGCGGAGTGAACGCCGCGAACGAGGCCCAGAAGGACCGTCATGCGGAAGTAGCCGTCCGCGCCGTACAACTGGCCGCACCATTCGACTTGCCCGATGAATATTACGAGGCATGGAAGTCGGTTCGCGGCGCGCGCTTCGATAGGAACCTGTCACGATGAAACAACTGATCGCATTCGCAACCCTGGCGCTGGCGGCACCGCTCGCGGCGCAGAACGAAGATCTCGGCCAGCCGATTCCCGAAGGGCAGGAAGTCGAGACGGTCATGCAGGAAGGCGAAAGCGAAGGCCTGACCTTCACCGTAACCGACGAAACCGCGCTGGAAGATCTGGGTATCGCGATCCCCGCCTTCGCCACCGACCGCAATACGCCGACCCCCGCGAATGCCAACGGCACCGAAGCGCTGGGTGCGGATCTGGCGCGCGTCATCACCGCCGATTTGCGCAACAACGGGCTGTTCAAACCGACCGGGCCGGACAGCCTGCCCAAGCCGACCTTCGCCAATATCACCGCCCCCGAATGGGGGACCTGGTCCAACCGCGGGGCGGAAATGCTCGTCCACGGCTATGTTCGCGCGCGGAGCGACAACCGTCTGACGGTCGGCTGTTACCTATACGACATGGCGCTGCAGAGCAGGCTGGTGTCCGAAGGCTGGGTCGTCGCGCCGGCCGACTGGCGGCGCGCCGCGCACAAATGCGCCGACCTGATCTATTCGCGCCTGACCGGCGAGAGCCCGTTCTTCGACAGCCGGATCGCCTATATCGCCGAGACCGGACCGAAGGATAACCGCACCAAGCGGCTGGCGATCATGGATAGCGACGGGGCAAACCATCGGTTCATCACGACGGGTCGGTCGACCGCGCTGACGCCGCGATATTCGCCGGATTACAGCAAGCTCGTCTATCTCAGCTATGTCGACGGCAATCCGCGCATCTATGTCTATGACATCGGCACGGGCAACCAGACGCTGATCACGCAAAGCGCCAATCCGACCTTTGCGCCGCGATGGAGCCCCGACGGGCGGTACATCCTCTATTCGATGGCGGTTGGCGGCAACACCGACATCTATCGCGTCAGCGCGAGCGGCGGTGAGAGCCGCAGGCTGACCGATACCGCCGGGATAGACATCGGCGGATCCTATTCGCCCGACGGCAGCCAGATCGTCTTCGAAAGCGACCGTTCGGGAAGCCAGCAGATCTACATCATGAATGCGGACGGTTCGAACCAGCGTCGCCTGTCGTTCTTCGGCGGGCGTGCCGCGACGCCCGAATGGAGCCCGCGCGGCGACCAGATCGCGTTCACCCACATCGCGGGCAATTTCAATGTGGCGGTCATGAGCCCGAACGGACGCGGCCTGCGCACGCTGACCAGCGGATGGCAGGACGAGGCCCCGACATGGGCGCCGAACGGACGGATCGTCCAGTTCTTCCGCACCGAGAGAAATACCGGTGCCACTTCGCTGTGGCAGGTCGACCTGACCGGCGAAAACGAGCGTCGCCTGCCGACCCCGGTCGACGCATCCGACCCGGCCTGGGGACCGATCCTGCCCTAGATGCATTTCTAGGGTTCGAAGGGTCGCAGCTTCGGGGGCAACCCTATCGCAAAGCAAGTTGTCTGAAAGAAGGGGACAGCCATATGAATACGCGTATCGCAACCGTCGCAATGCTTTCGTCAGCGCTGGCGCTTGCCGCGTGCTCGAAAAAGGCACCGGAAGAACTGCCGCCGCCGCCGACCGATACCGGCACCACCACGCCGGTGCCGCCGCCAACCGACAATGTCGCCGGACCCGGATCGATGCAGCACTTCATCGATGCGGTCGGCCAGACCAACACCGTCATCTATTTCGAGACCGACCGGTACAACGTCGATGCGGAAGATTCGCAGAAGCTGCAGGTCCAGGCGCAGTATTTCGCCCAATATCCGAACGTCAGCTTCACGATCGAAGGCCATGCCGACGAACGCGGCACGCGCGATTACAACCTGGCGCTGGGTGAGCGGCGTGCGAATGCGGCCAAGAATTACCTCGTCAGCGTTGGCATTCCCGCCAATCGCATCCGGACGATCAGTTACGGCAAGGAACGGCCTGTTGCCCTGGGTTCGAACGAATCCGCATGGGCGCAGAACCGCCGCGCGGCGACCGTGACAATCAACTGAGTGGTTTAGAGGCGGGTTTCGGCGCGTTGCCGGAACCCGTCTTTCCTACTGGATCACGACAATCCCGATCGGAAACGGATTGCTGGCCAGATGGTGGGGGACATCGAAATCGAGATCCCCAAGGCTCGACGCCAAGGCGACAAGCGCGCAAGCGGCCACGGAAATCGCGGCCGAGAAGCCAAGCTGTTTGCTCATGTCCGCGCCTTTATGTTCGCTTGGATGAACGGAAGGTTGCGCTCATCCGCAGCGAGATCGTTGCTTTCCATGCTTGCGCCAGCTTGCTGCACCTCTAGATTGGCTGTCATGCCCAGATCGATGATCAATTTTCTCCAGAAGTTTTCCCATGCCTAAGGCGCGCCGTTCGAACGACTGGGGTTTCCCGCGGTGGCGCGGATATGAGGCGCAGCGCGAGGCTGCGACGGTGCGGCTTTGTGACAGGCATGGCTGCGAGGAACCCGGCGATTGTCCCGCCCCGAAATCGCCGAACAGTCCCGAACGCTGGATGTTCTGTCAGAAGCACGCTGCCGAATACAACCAGAAGTGGGATTATTTCGAGGGGCTCGACAAGGCGGAAAAGGAGCAGCGCGCCAAGGCCGAGCGCAGCGAAAACGCCGGATATGCCGAAGCGCAGCATTATGGCTGGGCCGGGAGCGGCGATGGTTCGCGCAGCGCGGACGAGATGCGCGCCCTCGAGGTGCTGGAGCTGGAGGCCGATGCCGATTTCGCAGCGGTCAAGAAGGCCTGGCGTGAGAAGGCCAAGACCGTGCATCCCGACGTCAAGCCCGGCGACAAGGAAGCCGCAGTCGAATTCCAGAAACTGCAACTGGCGTATGAAGTGCTGAAAGCGGCCGAGGACCGCCGCGAGTGGACGGGGTGATTGCCGAATAGGGCGATAAGCGGGTTGCGATCATCGGGCGCTGTGGCAAGACCCGCAGGGGAGAATGGGGGAGCATATGAAATTCGTTCCGATCGCTTGGGTCGCAGCCGGCATCGCCACTGCAGGCGCGGCCACGCCGCCACCCGTCGATGTTTCGGCGGCGTATTCCGATGGCAATGGTGGCCTAGTCATGCATTTCCCGGGGCCAGTACAGTGCGAGAATGCGGGTGATCCCGAGGTGGTGGAACTGGCACGGCCCATGAATGTGCTCGGGCCGAACGGGGCGGACCAGCGCGAACCGGTGACGATGATCTTCGCGATAGACGAAAACGGTCGCACGATCTCCATAGCGCCCGACCAAGAAGCCAACCGATTCCACACCGACGACTTTTCCGCCGCGCTGGCCGCCAGCCGCTTCGCGTCAAGTTCACCGCGGACGAATTGCCGGATTTCCTACACTGCGAAGTTTGCGCCCTTCGCCGATGCGCCCCTCGCCGAGCTGGTTTCGTATGATATTACGGCGAATAACCAGAGCCTGCCGCGAAACGCCTGGCAGCGGATCTATGGTCAGGGCAATTGCATGGAAGCGCCCATCGTTGAGCCGCTATCGGTCGCTCACCCCGACCTCGACAAAATTCCGGGCAAGCGTGGCTCTCGCGACTGGACGATGGCCAGTTTCGACATCGAAGCCGACGGTCGAACCCGCAATGTGCGCGTGGTTGCCGGAACTGGGAATGCCGCGCTCGACACTGCGACGATCGAGGCGGTCGCAAGGTCGCGTTATCGCGGCCGCCTCCCGAGACATGGATGCTCGATCCCCTATTGGCGCAATGCGGATATCCTGCCCGCGCCGAGCACCTTCTCCGACTTGCCCTCCACCTCCGATGCCGCATGCGAATACGTCAGGTGGGATCGGGAGCCGGTCCTCCACTATCCGATGGAATTCGAGCGTCGCCTGATCGAAGGGTGGGCCATCGTGCGGTATTCCTACGCACCCTGGGGCGAAATTTCAGACGTCGAGGTGGTCGATGCGCAACCGAGCAGCGTCTTTGGCGATGCGGCCAAGGCGATGCTGATGAGGGCGAAGCGTTCGCGTAGCGAGTTCGGGGCGAGCGGGTGTTACCAGCGGGTCGACTATCGCATGGGGTAGCGCGTATCGGCGGACTACTCCGGTTCCAAATGACAGACGAGTCGAGGCGCCGAAACGACTGATTGGAGCGCATCTCTTGCACCCGCCAGAACCCCCCAGGCTCAACAAGAACGGATTCGACTGGTTCGGTCGCGAATTCAGGGGGATCGCAATCGGCGATGTGTTTTCGGTGCCCTTGCCGGACGGCAGCTTCGCGTTCGGTCGCCAGATGAATGCCACGGACGGTGCGAATATCGCGGAATTCTTTCGCACGCGGCATGATGCACCTGTGTATGACCCCGCGATCCTGCAATCGGGGCGGCTGTTCGGTCCGGTGGGAATCCTGGCAGACAATATCGAACACAAGCGGCGCAAGCGGCCCTGGAAAATCGTGCATAAGGACCCGGATTATCGCCCCGAGGCATTGTACGACATCCCGTTCCTGCGCGGCAGCGGGCCTGGCCGATGGAGCTACTTCACGCTGGAAGACGAGTTCACCGACCTTGGCCGCGTTTCCGACGAGGATGCGGAGAACTGGCGCGTCAGCCCCTTGCTCGGCCAGACCCGCTCAGCGATTGAAGGGGTTATCGTCGAACAGATGAAGCGTCAGGGCGTGTAGGTTTCGCTCTCCGTCTTCGGAGCACCATGGCGCTTTGTCTGGGCTCGCTAATCCGGCGCAGACGGGATCGGGCTGCGATGCTTGGCCTGGCGGAGGATGACGACGGTCTTGAAGCTGCGGATATTCTCGTCCGCGGCGAAAAGATCGACCACCTGCGCATCGTAGCTTTCCATGTCGCGGGCTACCATGCGAACGATGAAATCGTGGTCGCCGGTGACATTCCACGCCTCGATCACTTCGGGCACCTTCTCGAGATTGTCCATGACCTCGCGCATGGTGGCGGGCCCTTCGCGTTCGAGCGTGATGAAGACCAGCAGGGAGATCGGCCAGCCCATCGTCGCCGGATCGACCAGCGCAGCTTCGCGCCTGATCGCGCCGGTCTCGCGCAGGCGCCGGACGCGCCGGTAGCAGGCGGGTGTGGAAAGGCCGATCTGGCTCGCGATCGCCTCCATCGGCGCATGGGCATCGGCCTGCAGCAATTCGAGCAGCCGCAGGTCGAATTCGTCGAGCGCGGCATTTCCTCTCTTTGCAGGGGGCATAAACGATAAATCCAGTTGCGCAGTGGCGGAATGAGACCGCCTTTATCCCGTGAAGCGCCTATCCTTAGGCGCATACACCCCGTTTCATGAAGAGAGATTTAGCGATGTTCGCAGCACTTAACTGGCGCGAGGCCCTCGCGCGCGTCGATCTGGTCGCGGTGGGCACACTGTTCCTCGCCATGCTCCTCATCTCGGTCGGCGCGTCGATGGCCAAGGGCCTGATCGCGGCAATCGGCCCCGGTGGGGCGACCATGGTGAGGCTGGTCGTTTCGGCCACGATCCTGTGCGCAGTGTTCAGGCCGTGGCGGATCAGGCTGAACGCGGATTGGCGGGCGCTGCTGCTGTATGGCGCGGCGCTGGGCGGCATGAACCTGGCGTTCTACCAGGCGATAAGTTTCATCCCGCTGGGCGTGACCATGGCGATCCAGTTCACCGGCCCGCTGGCGGTGGCGGTGCTGACGTCGAACCGCCGGTCGGACCTTGCGTGGATCGCGCTTGCCGTGCTGGGTCTCGCGCTGCTGCTGCCGCTGGGCGGTGAGGTTGCGGCGCTCGACTGGCGCGGGATCGGCTTTGCGCTGGCGGCGGCGGTTTGCTGGGCCGTCTATATCATCGCCGGCAAGAAGGCGGGCAATGCCGCCGGCGCACCGGTCGTCGCGGTCGGGATGGCGATAGCGGCGCTGGTGGCGACGCCGGTGGGCATCGCGCAGGCAGGCGCTTCGCTGCTCAGCCGGGACATCATCATGCTGGGCCTCGCCGTCGGGCTGGTGTCGAGCGCCATCCCCTATGCGCTGGAGATGGTCGCGCTGCGCCGCATGCCCTCCGGCACCTATGGCACGCTGGCGAGCGCCGAGCCGGCCATCGCGGCGCTGGTCGGGCTGGTGCTGCTGGGCGAGGTGCTGACAGTGGTGCAGTGGTTTGCGATCGGGCTGGTGGCGCTGGCATCGCTCGGCACGGCAATGCAATCGGGCGGGAGCAGGCGCGCCGGGCGAACGCTGCAACCTGCTCAGGATAGTCGTGACGATACGGCCGCCGCGAGCCGTTCGCCCAGTGCCGGGGCCTGTTCGGGATAGAGGTAGGGCTCGATCATTTCCGCCTCCATCACCGCAAGTTCGCCCGATGGCAGACGTGCCATATCGATGCGGCAATAAAGCGGGGCGGGGAAGGGCAATGCGGCCAGCACGGCCTGCGCGGCGGCGAGGTCGGCTGGATCGGGTGCATACGCGGTCTCGCGCCCGCCGTAGAGCGACTGGATACGATATTCGCCCTCGGCCGCGCGCTTGAGCACGGCGTGGCTGAAAGCGCCGTCTATGAAGACGAACGAGTATTCGCCTTCCTCTACCACCCCGGACAGGAAGGGCTGGACCATGCATGGCCGACCCATGCGCCAACCGTCGTCGAGCAGGCTTGCGTGCGTGAAACTGTGCTGGCCGAGCGCGCCTGCGCCGACCTGCCGCTTGACCACCACCCGGTCGGCGTCGAATTCGGCCATGGCGGCGCGGATGTCTGGCGCGCCTGCATCGTCGAGCCAGAGCGTCGGCACGGTCGTTGCGCCGCGCATCGCCAGTTCCTGCAAATAGCGCTTGTCGATGTTCCAGCGCACGGTCTCGGGCGGATTGCAGACGATGATCCCGAGCGCAGCGAGTGCATCGAGTCGGGCAAGGAATTCGTCCGGACGGTCCTGGTAATCCCAGGCCGTGCCGAGCAGGACAAGGGCGATATCGTCGAACGACCCTGGCGGCGCGCGCCAGTCGATTTCCACCAGTTCGAGCGCCGCCGCTGCAAAGGCCGGGCGCAGTGCAGCAACTTCCAGATCGTGCTCGAAAGCGTCTCCCCGGCGCGGACCGTCGCCGGGGAGAGTATCTGCACAGGCGAGGAAGCCGATCCTTGTCAGACCGCCTCCAGCGCCTGTTCGAAGTCGGCGATCAGGTCCTCGGCGTCTTCGATGCCGATGCTGATACGCACGAGATTTTCCGAAATGCCGAGCTCGGCGCGGCGACCTTCGGCGACCGAGAGATGCGTCATGCTGGCCGGGTGGCTGGCGAGCGTTTCGGTCCCGCCGAGGCTGACGGCCAGCTTGGCGATCTTGAGCGCGTCGAGGAAGCGGAAGCATTCGGCTTCGCCGCCCTTCAGCAGCAGGGAAAAGGTCGAGCCAGCGCCAAGGCAATGGCGGTCGTAGATGTCCTGCTGGCGTGCGTCCTTGATCATGCCGAGGTAGCCGAGGCCCTCGACCTTCGGGTGCCTGGACAGGAAGTCGCAGACCTTTTCCGCATTCTCGCCCGCACGCTGCATGCGCAGTTCGACCGTTTCGAGACTCCGGCAGAGCATCCACGCCGTATTGGGGTCGCAGATGCCGCCCATCGTGTTGCGCAGCATGCGAATGGCATCGATGAAGCGCTTCCTGCCCGCGACGCTGCCCGCGACGAGATCGGAGTGGCCGCCGACATATTTGGTAAGCGAGTAG
>QFNA01000145.1 GCA_003248395.1 Citromicrobium sp. | reverse complement strand
ACCGGCTTGGGCATGTTCGGCACGAGCGAACTGTCGATCTTGAACGCCAGCGCCTCGTTCGCGGCGGGCGCAAACGCATTGGTGCGCAGGATCGCGCCGATCACCGAATTGTACAGCCGCAGGAGCCGGTCGTCGTTGATCGCCTTCACCCGCGCGAGCGCGCGGCGGATGGTCGTGCTCGCCTCTTTCGTCGCATCCTCGCGCTCGCTGCCGAATGCGGGATCGTGCCGCGCATTGAACAGTTCGATCAGCGCGCGCGTGATCTCGGCATTCTTCGCCAGCGCATCGACCACCGTGTAGATGGTGAAACCCATGCCGACCTGCCGGAGGTAGCGATAGAAGGCGCGCAGCCAGTTGGTCTCCGCCGCACCCAGCCCGACCTCGATCACCAGCCGGTTGAACACGTCGTTTTCGGCATGGCCATTGAGCACTTCGGCGACCGCTTCCTCGATCGCAGGTGCGCGCGCCAGCAGGTCGTCGGCTTCGACTCCCGGCGCCAGCCGGAGCGTGAAATCGTGGATCGTGCCGAGCCGCCCGTCGTCCAGCGAGGTCGGCAGCTCGCCCTGCACGTTGAAACCGAAATTCTCGAGCACCGGCACGGCATCGGACAGCGGCAGGCTGCCCTCGGCCTGGTAGAGCTTGAGCCGCAGGTGCGCCGGATCGCCCGATTCGGGGCGGTAGAGCTTGGCCCCGCGGTGCGGTGCACTCTCGTCCTCGCCATCCTCTGCATGCACGCCGAGCGAGCGCAGCTTGGCAATGTCTTCTGCCGCCTCGCGCGCGCCGAAACGGGCGCGATAGCCGGTCGGGAAGGCCTCTGCAAAACGCAGCGCGAGCGCCGCGGCGCGGCCCTTTTCCTCGAGCTCGAGCAGCTCGGTCTCGACCGCCTCGGTCCAGCCGCGCAGCATGGTCTGCAGCTGCTTTTCCATCACGCGCTCGTCGGGCGCCTTCGCCCCGTCGCGAATGTCGAGCACGAAGCGGAGCATGGCGAGATTGCCGCCCTCGACCTCGAGGCTCCAGTCGAGCAGCTGGGCCGCCGCGCCTTCTTCGAGCATGGCCTGGATCTGCAGGCGCACCTGCGTCGCCAGCATGTCGCGCGGCATCCAGACGAAGGCGAAGAGGTGGCGGGCAAGCGGGGCCTCGACCAGCGCCAGGCGCGGCCGCGGCCGGTCGACCAGCCCCATCATGGTGGTGGCGACGCGTTCGGTATCCTCTTCCTCGAACCCGATCATCAGGTCGTGCGGCAGGGCCGTGAGCGCGTGGACCAGCGCCTTGCCGGCATGGCCGCCCTCGTCGAACTTCAGCCGCTCGCGAATCGCGTCGAGCCGGTTGCGCAGGATCGGCACGTTGCGCGGCGGCGCGGCGAGCGCGGCGCTCGTCCAGACACCGGCGTGGACCGACAGCGAAACGACGTCCGCGCCGTCGCGATGCGGGACGATGAACAGGTCGAGTGGCACGCGGCGGTGGACGTGCGAAACGTGATTCGCCTTGACGATCAGCGGCGAGCGTTCGTTCCTGTCGTCCTCGAACCACTTGAATGCGCGGTCGAACGAATCGTCGATCAGCAGCTTTTTCGCGCTGGTGCGGCAGATGCCCAGCGCATCGGTCTGGCGGCCGTCGCGGTGGCGCTCGACATGGCCGAGCTGGGTCAGCATGCCCGAATTGAGCCATTCGAGCAGGGCGCGGCCCTCGTCATCCTCGATCGCATGCGCGTCGGTGAGCATTTCGGCCTGCAGCTTGGGCCAGTCGTCGACCGCGGCCCGCACATCGTCGAGCGTTTCGCGCAGCGTCTGTTCGATGGCCCGGCGTTGCTTCGCCTCGACGCGCGGCGCCTCGATATAGATCATCGATTCCCATGCCGCCTCGTCGGGCTCCCCGGCATGGATGGTGTCGAGCTTGCCGCCCTTGCCGCGTTCGACCGCGACCACCGGATGCAGCAGGCGATCGATCGACAGGCCCAGCGCGGCGATCGCGGCGGCGCAGGAATCGACCAGGAAGGGCATGTCGTCGTTGATGATGGCGATGCGCGTGTAACGGCGCTTGTCGCTGACGCTCTCGATCGCAATGGCCGGTTCGCCCGACGTCCGTTTCGCTGCTGCGGCGGCAACATAATGCGCCGCTTCCTCCAGCCGGGCCTTGGCGAAGGGCGTATCGCCGGGCAGCATGGAGCCGCGCATCTGCTGCACCAGCTCCTTCACGATTGCATTTGCCGGGGTGCTGCTGTTCGCCTTCGCGGCCGTCTTGGAGCCCATGGAGCCTCTCGTTTTCGGCATGCGTACTGGTCGCAGCCGGATCATCACATCGTCGCGCAGTGCGACCCTCGTCTGGGGGCGATTAGGCCGGTTGCGCAGCCGCCGCAAGGCACTGTCTCGACTGGCCTGCAATCCTATGCGCAGCGCGTGCCGTAGCGTTCGCGGCGCACGACGGATCGCCCGTCAATCGGCGAGTGCGGCCATCGCCAGTTCGAGCGAGGCGATCCGCGCGGCGGGATCGAATGTCGGGCCGGCGAAGATGATCTCGTCGGCCTGCGTGCGCTGCGTAAATTCGCGCACGGCAGCGGCGACCTGGTCGGGCGTGCCCACGGCGCTGGCCTGGCCGATATGCGCGAGCATGGCCTGCGCCTGCGCGGGCAGGCTGTCGCGATAGCCCGCGATCGGCGGCTGGAGCTTCATCGGCTTACCCGTGCGCAGCGCGACGAATGCCTGCATTTGCGAGCTGGCCAGCGTGTGGGCTTCCTCTTCGCTGGCGGCACAGAACAGGTTCATCGCTGCCATCACGCGCGGGGCGGGATGATCGTCCGACGGTTCGAAATTCTGGCGGTATATGGCGAGCGCCGCATCGAGCTGGTCGGGCGCAAAATGGCTGGCGAACGCATAGGGCATGCCCAGCTTCGCGGCGAGCCGCGCGCCGAACAGGCTGGAACCCAGCATCCAGAATTCGGGGCGCGCGCCCAGTCCCGGCGTCGGGCTGATCGGCGTGCCCCCGCGCATGAGTGCCTGCAGCTCCGCTACGTCCTGCGGGAACATTTCGGCGGCGCGGTGCAGATCCTTGCGCAGCGCGCGCTGGAGTTCGGGGCCGGCACCCGGCGCGCGGCCGAGCCCGAGATCGACGCGGCCCGGAAACAGCGCATCGAGCGTGCCGAACTGTTCGGCAATCTGGAACGGGGTGTGGTTGGGCAGCATGATCCCGCCCGACCCGATGCGGATGGTCGAGGTGGCATTGCCGATATGGGCGAGGACGACCGAGGTTGCGCCGCCGGCAATCCCGTCCATCGCATGGTGCTCGGCGACCCAGAAGCGTTTGAGTCCGAGCCGTTCGGCAAC
>QFNA01000144.1 GCA_003248395.1 Citromicrobium sp. | reverse complement strand
TCACTACGTCCTCAACGGCACCAAGCAATTCATCAGCGGTGGCGGTTTCAACGACGTCTATGTCACCATGGTCCGCACCAGCGATCACAAGACCAAGGGCATTACCTGCCTCGTGATCGACAAGGACACGCCCGGCATCTCCTTCGGCAAGCCGGAAAAGAAGCTTGGCTGGAACGCCAGCCCCACTGCGCAGGTGATCTTCGAGGATGCGAGCGTGCCCGTCGCCAACCGCGTCGGCGATGAAGGCGAAGGCTTCCGTTTCGCCATGATGGGCCTCGATGGCGGCCGCCTTAATATCGGGGCTTGCTCGCTCGGCGGGGCGCAGCGCTGCCTCGACGAAGCCGTGGCCTATACCAAGGATCGCAAGCAGTTCGACACGCCCATCGCCGATTTCCAGAACACCCAGTTCATGCTCGCCGACATGGCCACCGACCTGGAGGCGGCGCGCGCCCTGCTCTATCTCGCAGCGGCCAAGGTCACCGACGGCGCGCCCGACAAGAGTAAGTTCAGCGCCATGGCCAAGCGCCTCGCGACCGACAGCGGCAGCAAGATCGTCAACGACGCGCTGCAGCTCTTCGGCGGCTATGGCTACCTCCGCGAATATCCGATCGAGCGGTTCTGGCGCGATCTGCGCGTCCACTCGATCCTTGAAGGCACCAACCAAGTCATGCGCATGATCGTGGGTCGCGACCTGCTGCGGCAGTAGGAAAACCCGGCCCAACCGATCGATTGAGACATTGAAGGAAACATCCTTGAAACTGCTTTTCAACCTGCTGACCGTTTCGGCGCTCGGTGTCGCCGCGAGCGCCTGCCAGTCGGGCACGGAAATCCCCGAAGAACCCGCAACGAGCGAGACTGCCGAGCCCGCAGCATCGGCTGACGCAGCATTTTTTCCGGCCGATTATGCCGGCGATGCCTGCAGGACGCTGGGCGAAGGCCCCGCCACGCAGGAATATCTCGACCACACGCAGATCCTTGTCGGCTGCCCTGCCGATGACGCCGATGCCATCGCCGCCTTGCTCGCGATCGACGGAGCGGAAGACATCCGCACCCGCGATGGTGTGACGATGATTTCGCTGCCTGACGAAGGCCCCGCCGCTTCCGCTGGCGACACCACCGTCTTCGAAGGCACGGTCACGGGCAATGCCACAGAGGAGCACACCGTTGCCGCCACTGCAGGCGAGCGCATTGCCATCGCGGGGGATGGCAATGGCAATCCCTATTTCAACATCATTCCGCCCGGCGGTGACCACGCCGACGCTATCTTCGTCGGCAGCAACGAGGCCGATCCCGACAATTTCGTGATCGAATCCGCAGATGCCGGCGAGTACAGGATCCTGGTCTATCTGCGCGGTAATGCGAAGGATGCGGGCGAAACCCGCAGCTATCGCATGAGCGTAGAACGCGGGGGGCACGAATAATGACTGACGACCTGCTCGTCCATACGCATGGCCGCACCGGCCATATCTCCTTGAACCGGCCCAAGGCGCTGCACGCGCTGACGCTCGACATGTGCCACGCGATGAGCGACGCGCTGAGCGAGTGGGCAGCGGACCATGCTGTCGAGGCCGTCATTCTCGACCATGCCGAGGGCCGCGGTTTCTGCGCCGGGGGCGACATCAACCTGCTGCGCCATTCCGCGCTCAACGACGGCGGGACAAGCGGGCGCGAATTCTTCCACGACGAATACCAGCTCAACCACCAGATGATGACCTATGAAAAGCCCATCGTGGCGTTCATGGACGGCATCACCATGGGCGGCGGCGTGGGCATCGCCCTGCCGTGCAGATACCGCGTCGCGACCGAGCATACGCGCTTTGCCATGCCCGAAACCGGCATCGGCCTGTTCCCCGACGTGGGCGGCGGCTGGCACCTTTCGCGGCTTGGCGGCCGGCTTGGCCAGTTCCTCGCGCTCACTGGGGCGCGGCTCGATGGCGCCGAGTGCCACTTCGCCGGGATCGCCACGCACTACCTGCCTGCGGAAAAACTCGAGGAAGCCAAGGCGCGCATCATCGAGAACCCCTCGCGCATCGGCGGAATCCTGTCCGAACTCTCGGTCACTCCGCCCGAGCCGCGGATCGAGGCCAATTGCGAACGGATCAACCGGCATTTCGCCTCCGATCGCTACGAGGACATTCTCGCCAGCCTAGAGGCCGACGACAGCGATTGGGCTGCCAAGGAACTCGCCACCTTGCGCGGCAAGAGCCCGCAGACCTGCAAGGTCGCGCTGCGCCAGCTGGCGACAAGCGAGAAGCTGGACGATTTCGCCGACAACATGATCATGGAATACCGCATCGCCAGCCGCGTGCTGACCCGCCCCGACTTTGCCGAGGGCGTGCGCGCGGTGATCGTGGACAAGACCAACGACCCCGAATGGGATCCGGCAACGCCCGAGGGCGTGAGCGAAGAACTGCTCGACAGCATCTTCGCCCCCCTTCCCGAAGGTGAAGAATGGACGCCGCGGACCTAGTCGTCATCCCAGCAGAGCCGCAGGCGTGCGGAGCACAATGCTGGGATCGCTGTCCGCCTGGTCGGACTTTACCGAGAACGATCCCAGCTTTCGCTGGGATGACGGAGAATTGAATGACCGATTACGAAACCATCACTGTCGAAAACCGCGACGCCGTCACGCTGATCACGCTCAACCGGCCCAAGGCATTGAATGCGCTCAACAGCAAGGTGCTCGAGGAACTGATCGCGGCCTTTGCCGCCTATCAGGCCGACAGCAGCCAGCTGTGTGCCGTCCTGACCGGCTCGGGCGACAAGGCCTTTGCCGCAGGCGCCGACATCAAGGAAATGAGCGAGAAGGAAGCAGCCGACTTCTACCTCGACGACTTCTTCAGCCCCTGGACCAGCGCGATCGTCAAGCAGACCCGCAAGCCGTGGATCGCCGCGGTCAATGGCTTTGCGCTGGGCGGCGGGTGCGAGCTGGCGATGATGGCCGACTTCATTATCGCCTCGGAAAACGCTAAATTCGGCCAGCCCGAAATCAAGCTCGGTGTCGCGCCGGGCATGGGTGGATCGCAGCGCCTGACCAAGGCGGTCGGCAAGTCGAAGGCCATGGAAATGTGCCTGACGGGCCGGATGATGGATGCCGAAGAAGCCGAGCGCAGCAACCTCGTCGCGCGCGTGGTGTCGCATGAGCAGCTGCTCGACGAAGCAATGAAGACCGCCGCGCAGATCGCCTCGATGCCGCCGATGGCCGCGATCGCGAACAAGGAAATGGTCAACGCCGCTTTCGAGACGTCGCTCGATCAGGGCCTGATTATCGAACGCCGTATCTTCCAGATCCTCGCCGCCAGCGAGGACAAGAAGGAAGGCATGGCCGCCTTCGTCGAAAAGCGCGAGGGCAAGTGGAAGGGACGTTGAGTTGTCTTCTGCCGGATCCCCTCGAATACTGCTTTCCTACAGGAAGGCGGTTTTGTTAGGGTCCTGCCATGAAGGCCGCCTTCTACATTGACGCCAGATTGCCAAAGAACTCAGGGTCATCAACGCGCCGATTTTGGGTGAACTTTGAGTGAACTTTCGCGCCGCGCGGCTTCGCCGCTCGCAATGATCGATCAGAGAGGATTTGAAGCATGAAAATCGCCTTTATCGGCCTCGGCAATATGGGCGGCGGGATGGCCGCGAACCTCGTCAAGGCGGGGCACAACGTATGTGCCTTCGATCTCAACGAGGAAGCGCGGAAAAAGGCTGACGATGCTGGTTGCACGACCTTCATCCAACCTGAATGGGCTGTCGAGGATGCCGAAGCGGTTGTGACCATGCTGCCCAATGGCGAAATCGTAAAGTCGGTCTATGAGGGCAGCGTCTTCGGCAACGCCCCGGCAGGCGCGGTGCTGATCGACTGTTCGACGATCGACGTCGCCACTGCGAAGGAGACCAGTGCCAAGGCCGACGCCGCCGGATACGACATGGTCGACGCGCCGGTTTCAGGCGGCATCGCGGCGGCAAATGGCGGCACGCTGACCTTCATGGTCGGCGGGACGGAAAAGGCCTTCAAGCGCGCTGAGAAGGTCCTGGACCCAATGGGCAAGGCAGTCATCCACGCTGGCGATGCGGGCGCGGGGCAGACGGCCAAGATCTGCAACAATATGCTGCTGGCGGTGACGATGATCGGTACGGGCGAAGCGCTGAAGATGGCCGACAAGCTCGGCCTCGATCCGCAGAAATTCTACGAGATTTCCAGCCAGTCGACCGGCTATTGCTGGCCGCTCAACGATTACACG
>QFNA01000024.1 GCA_003248395.1 Citromicrobium sp. | reverse complement strand
CGAGTAGGTGATCGAGACGTAGCTGGTCTTGCGCGCCTCCCCCTGACCGCGCAGCACGCCGTTGAGCCCCATCTGCAGCAGCATGACGGGCATGCCCAGTGCGTAGGGCTGCATGTAGGCGCGGATCAGCGGCAGCAGGTCGTCGCTCGCCTGCATCAGGCGGAATAGGGGATCGAGACATCGCCTTCGCCCAGGGCGCGG
This sequence comes from Citromicrobium sp., assembly GCA_003248395.1. Lineage (GTDB taxonomy): Bacteria > Pseudomonadota > Alphaproteobacteria > Sphingomonadales > Sphingomonadaceae > Qipengyuania. The sequence goes on along the minus strand of QFNA01000024.1, from coordinate 56,869 downwards.
GCGATCACCGAATTGATCCCGACCATGACCCCGACGCCGAGGCTGGAGAGGGCGATGGTGATGGGGAAGATGAAAGCCACCGCTGCAAGTTCGCGCGCGCCGAGCTGGCCGATGAAATAGGCGTCGATCAGCCCGACCGACATGATCGCGGCGACGCCCACGATCATCGGCAGGGTCTGGGTGACGAGATGGCCGCGTATGCTGCCGCGGGTGAGTTTGGCCGTCTCGTGCATGCAGCAAGCGCGCTAGCGGTGCGACCCGCAGATGGGAAGCGCCGATTTGTCGCCGCTTGCTTGCGGCAGCGGGCCTTGCCGTGCGATAGAGGTTGCAAAGAGAGACCCAAGGAGAGCACGCCATGGCCACGCAGATGAAACCGTCAACCGGACCCCGGTTCGAATGCAGCGAGGAAGAATGGAAGGCGCGGCAGGATCTGGCCGCCTGTTATCGCATATTCGACCACCTGGGGTGGGGCGAGAGCATCTATAACCACATCTCGGTCGCGGTGCCGGGGGAAACCGACACGTTCCTGATCAACCCGTTCGGCCTGCTGTATGACGAGGTCACGGCATCGAATTTGGTCAAGATCGATGTCGAGGGCAACAACGTCGGCCAGTCGCAATATATGGTCAACAAGGCGGGTTTTACCCAGCACGCCCATTTCCACAAGCATCTGGGCGAACGGGCGCAGGCGATCTGTCACGTCCACACGACCGCCACCATGGCTGTGTGCAGCCACAAGGACGGGCTGGTGCCGACCAATTTCTATGCGTGCAATTTCCAGGGGCAGATCGGCTATCATGATTTCGAGGGCGTGACGGTGCGCCCGGAAGAAGGCGACCGGCTGATCGGCAATCTGGGCGACCATTCGATCCTGATGCTGCGCAATCACGGGCCGGTGGTGATGGACAAGACCATTCCCGGCATGTTCGTGAAGATGTGGGCGCTGCAGCGTGCCTGCGAAATCCAGGTCGCGACGCTGAGCCAGGGCGAGGCCAATGTGGTGGCGCAGGACGTGGTCGACGTGCATCAGCGCGATCTGGCGGTGATGGCGTCGCAGGGCGGTGCGGGCGTATTCGATTTCGAAGCGTGGAAACGCCGCGTGTCGAAGATCGACGACAGCTGGAAGGACTAGACAGACGCGACCAACAGGGCAAAACGCACCAGCATGTCGCGCCTGACAGTCAATGACCGGCCGGTCGAATTCCTGATGGACCCGGAAACGCCGCTGTTGTGGGCGCTGCGCGATGCGGCGAACCTGACCGGCACCAAATACGGCTGCGGCGTCGGCGATTGCGGCGCCTGCATGGTGCATGTCGACGGCGAGGCGCTGCGCAGTTGCCTGGTCACCATCGGCGAGGCCGAAGGCCGTTTCGTGACCACGATCGAGGGATTGAGCAGCGACCGGTCGCACCCGGTCCAGCAGGCGATGGTGGCCGAACAGGCGATCCAGTGCGGGTTCTGCACGCCGGGCATCGTCATGGCGGCGGCGGCGCTGATCGATCGCAACCCCGATCCCTCTGCCGACGAGATCAAGGCGGCGATGCCCAATATCTGCCGCTGCGGCGTCTATCCGCGGCTGGTCCGGGCAATCCAGCGTGCCGGACGCGTGGCGCGCCGCGTCGAGCGGATCAGCGCAGCCCCGCCGCCGGGCATCACCACCGAGGATGCGGCGCGCGAGGTGCCCGCCCTTTCTGCCCCCGAAGACTGAGACTGGAGCCATACCCATGAAAGCGACCATCTGGCACAATCCGAAATGCGGCACGTCGCGCAAGACGCTGGCGATCCTGGAAGAGACGCCGGGCGTCGAGGTCGAAGTGATCGAGTACCTGAAGGACCCGCCGGGCAAGGCACGGCTGGAGCAACTCTACCGCGATGCGGGCATCACGCCGAACGAAGGATTGCGGCTGCGCGGCACCGACGCCGAAGAGCGCGGGTTGCCCGATGCGCCAGCGGATGCGGTGCTGGAGGCGATGGCGGCCGAGCCGATCCTGATCGAGCGCCCGCTGGTCGAAACCGAAAAGGGCGTGCGCCTGTGCCGGCCCCAGGACAAGGTGCGCGAAATTCTCTAGCGGCGATTGCGGGTGAGCTGGCTGTCGGGCTGGAGCGCGCCCCAGCCATAGGCGAGCACTGCGAGGCAAAGCGCGACGATCAGGCCGAAGCCGAGCCAGTCCGAATGGCCGTAGAGCCAGACGCCGAGTGCGGGCGCGTAGATGTAGCTGGCGCCCGCGACCGAAGCGGTGACGCCGGAGGCCTGCCCCTGTTCCGCGCGGGTGACCGCGAGCGAAGTGCCCGAGGTCGAACCCGGGCGGAACAGGCCGAAGCCGAGCGAGGCAATGGCGAAGCTGAGCGCGATGGCGTGGAGATTGTCGGCAAGCGCCAGGAAGACGGTGCCGAGCGCGGAGATCGCGATGCCCGACAGCGTGGCGGCGCGCGGGCCGAGATCGAGGCGCGGGATCAGCCCCCACTGCGCCAGCAGGGTGGCGATCGCGCCGCTCATCAGGACGATGCCGACGGGGCCGGTGCCCTCGGCCGGCGTATCGCGCAGGCCGAGCCGGTCGAGCACGAGGAAGCCCGCGATGCCGAGCATCATCGCCTGGGCATGCCCGCCGAGCAGGCCGACCGTCACCCACGGCCGCAGCCGCGGTTCGAACCAGCGCAGCTTGTGCGGTTCGACGGCTTCCTCGTCCTCGTCGTCCTCGTCGGCGGATTCCTCTGCGTGCTGCGCCGAGGAGGCACCGGCGTAAGGGGCATCGTATGCGCTGCCGCGCGCAGCGAATTGCGGCACGTCGTCGGGCAGGCGCAGGCGTAGCGCGACGAGCGTGGCGAACCCGATGGCGGCGAAGATGATGAACGGTCCGGTTAGCTCGAGATAGGGCAGGACCATGAGCGGAGCGAGCGCCGGTCCGATGACCGTGCCGAGCCCGAAGCTGGAGGCAATGAGCGAGAGTGCCTGCGTGCGCTCCGCGCGCGGCGTGCGGCTGGCGACATAGGCTTGGACAGCGGGCGGGGCGGCGCTGCCGAAACCGCCATAGAGGCTGCGCGCCGCCGCAAAGGCAATCAGCGCCGCCGTGCCGGTCAGCACCCCCCGCAGCCCCAGCCACAGAGCGAGGCCGCACAGCGTCATCGAGATGCCGAAGCCCATGAGCCCGAGCGCCATCATCGCCTTGCGCCCGCGCCGGTCGGAGCGATCGGCCCAGAAGGGTGCGCAGACCACCCACAGCAGCGCCGACCAGCTGTAGGCGAGGCTGATCCACACATCGTCGATCTGCAGCGCGGTGCCGATCGACGGCATGACCGACTGCATCGCCGTATTCCCGGCGGCGGTCGTCAGCATGACCATGAACAGCAGCACCATGCGGCCGCGCGGGATTGCCGACGAGCCTGCGGATGCGGGTGGCGGCGCGGCGGGCGCCGCGGTTTCGGTGGGATGGCTATCGCCCATGACCCGCTCCGCTACGCCTGCGACCTGACGCTTGCAATGGGGAAGCTGCGCTGCCAAACCGCGCCATCGTCGAAGGTCGCATAAGGGAATGGATTTGACCGGACAGCAAGGTGTCGGCGCGCTCGAACGGCGCTCGTTCAAGGATCGCGCGGCGCGCATTTTCGGCCAGTGGGGCGTTTTCTTCCGCGGCTTTCTCGAACATCCGCGCATGGTGGGATCGATCATCCCGTCGTCGCGCTTCACCATCGAAAAGATGCTTGCCCCGGTGAAATGGGACGAGTGCAAGCTGTTCGTCGAATACGGGCCGGGCGTGGGGACGTTCTGCCAGCCGGTGCTCGACCGCCTGCCGCGCGACGGTGCGCTGATCGTGATCGACACCAACCCGCTGTATGTCGATTATCTCAAGAAGCATTTTCGCGACAGCCGCTTTCACGCCGTGCTGGGATCGGCGGCCGATGTCGAGGACATCGTGCGCGCGCATGGGTACGAGCATGCGGACTATGTGCTTTCGGGCCTGCCGTTCTCGACGCTGCCCGACGGGGTCGGCCCGGCGATTGCAGCCGCGACCTACCGCGTGATCCGCCCGGGCGGGGCGTTCCTGGTCTACCAGTTTTCGGCCAAGGCGCGCGATTTCATGGCGCGCCATTTCGAACGGATCGACAGCGGTTTCGAGGCGCTGAACATCCTTCCATGCCAGCTGTTCTGGGGCTGGAAGGAGCCGCGCGGCGCGGCCCCCGGAGCAGACGCCTCCTAGTCTTCGGAACGTCTCAGGCTTCGAGATCGACCTCGTCGCGCGGTGTGCGCAGGCGGGTAAGCTGCATGTGCATCGCCGCGGCGAGGCAGACGAACAGCATGATGAAAAACGCCTGCATCAGCGACGACGCAATCGTCGTGCCGAACAGTGCCGCCTCTGCCCCGCCGAGCGAGAAGACGAGGCTGATGATCATCGAGATGATCGACGATACGATCACGAAGGCGACGACCACCAGCACGAAGAAGAAGAACAGGCGCACGCTGTTGCCCCTGGTCAGGTGCCATGAGCGCATGAGGGCCGCGATCGGATTGCGTTCCCCGTCGATGGCGATGATCGGCGAAACCATGGAGAACTTGGTCAACAGGTACAAGGCGACGACCGCTGCGGCGATGGCGAGGAAGACCGCCACGATGTTGAGGCCCAGCGCGACGGGCACGCCGACCAGCACGCCGAAGAGGAGCACGATGCACAGCGACTGCGCGATGTTCGCTACGAGGTAGGTGATGACCGAACCGGCGCCGGTCTTGAGCGCCTCGCCCACGGTGGGATTGGCCCGGCGGCTGAGCAGGGCAAGCATGGCGAGAAGCCCGATCGCCTGGATGATCCCGATAATGAGGAAAACCCACCAGTATGTGCCGTAGAGGCCGAAAAGCATCTCCTGCATCGCCTCGGGCGTCGTTTCGGACGACATGTTGCTGAGCGCGGCAAATTCGGGAATGGCGAGCATCATCACGGCATAGGGGATGAAATAGAACACGCCGGCCAGCACCGCCAGCAGACCGAAATTGTCGCGAAACAGGCGCGACGTGTCTTTCCAGGCGGTATCAAGATCGAATTTCATGCAGTGAACCTCCAACTGGGCCCTTGATAAGCGGACCATGCAGCGCCACGCAATCGCCATGACTGCCGAACTCACCGAAAACATCGAATGGCGGACCGAGCAGAGCCCGGTCGGCTATCGCGATGCGCTGGCCACGATGGACGCGCGCAACCGCGCGATTGCCGAAGGCGAGGCGCGCGAGATGGTCTGGATGCTCGAGCATCCGCCGGTCTATACGGCGGGAACCAGCGCCGACGGGGCGGAACTGCTCGACCCGCGGTTCGAAGTGGTGGAGGCGGGTCGCGGCGGCCGCTATACCTATCACGGCCCGGGCCAGCGGGTGGGCTACGTGCTGCTCGACCTGAAAACGCGCGGCCGCGACGTGCGCTGTTTCGTCCATTCGCTCGAGGGCTGGGTCATCGCGACGCTGGGCGACATCGGGGTCGAATGCTGGCGCAGCGAAGGCCGGATCGGCATCTGGACCCACGGCCCCGACGGACGCGAGGCGAAGATCGGCGCGATCGGCGTCCGCGTGCGGAGGTGGGTGACGATGCACGGATTTTCGGTGAACGTTGCACCGGACCTGGCGCATTTCAGCGGTATCGTACCTTGCGGGATCGAGGAATTCGGCGTCACCAGCCTGGAGCAACTGGGGATCGCGCTTGCGCCCGAGGCCTTCGATGAGGCATTGCGGCGGCGCGGGGACGACTTCCTCGCAGCGCTCTAAGGAAAGGCCTGCGACCTGCCATGATTCGTTTTTCGATACTTGCCGCCGCGACATTGGCGCTGACGGCCTGTGGGTCCGATCCCGAACCGGTCGCGACCGAAAAGAACGAGACGGGCGGCGCACGCGGCGAAGTGCTGGGTGGGTCGATCAGCGACGACATGCTGCCGCTCGACACGGTAACCTCGCGCTCGCCGCCACTGCGCGGTGCAGCGAACGGCGGAACCGAGGCGACGGACGACGGCGATGCGAGCAGCGCGGATGAAACCGACGCCGCTGCCCCCGAACAGCCTGCGGCGGAGCCCGTCGCGGAAGATACCGAGGTGGAAGAGGCCGCCCCCGCGGAGGAAACGGAAGCGGCCGAGTAAGTCGCCTACTCCGCCGCTTCTGCAGCGGCGTCGGCCAGCGCCGGATAATCGATATACCCCTCCGGCCCGCGCCCGTACCAGCTGTGCGGCACGTTGACGTTAGGCGCGAGCGGAGCGCCGGTGGCAATCCGTTCGGGCAGGTCGGGATTGGAGATGAAATCGCGACCCCAGCTGATCGCATCGGCGCGCTTTGCCTCGATATCGGCGACCGCGTTCTCGGCAGAATAGTCGCTGTTGAGGACGAGCGGGCCAGTGTAGATCTGGCGGATCAGCGGGCTTTGCTTGGGAACGTCCGTGCTGCCGAAGGTTCCGTCCGGCCCGGGTTCGCGCAGTTCGAGGAAGGCGAGGCCCAGGTCCTCGACAACCTTGGCCGCTGCACCGAACGTGGTGGCGGGATCGCTGTCGTCGCAACCCTGCGTTTCGCCATTGGGCGAAAGGCGCACGCCGACCCGGTCGGCGCCCCAGACATCGATGAGTGCAGTCAGGACTTCGCGCAGGAAGCGCGTGCGGTTTTCCGCACTGCCACCGTATTCGTCGGTGCGCAGGTTGGTCGAATCGCGCAGGAACTGGTCGACCAGATAGCCATTCGCAGCGTGCAGCTGGACGCCGTCGAAGCCAGCCTGTTTCGCATTTTCGGCGGCATGGCGATAATCTGCGACGACGCGGGCAATTTCCTCGATGCTCAATTCGCGCGCGGCTTCGTAATCCTTGCGGCCTTCGAAGGTGTGCGCATGGCCTGGCGCCGTAGTGGCGCTGGCGGAAACGGGCGGATTGCCATCGAGAAAATCGGGGTGGACGAGGCGGCCCATATGCCAGAGCTGCAGCACGATCAGCCCGCCATCGTCGTGGACGGCGTCGGTGACATTCTTCCATCCCTCGACCTGCTCATCGCTCCAGATACCGGGGGCGGCTGGCCAGCCGGAGCCTTCGACGCTGATGCCGGTCGCTTCGCTGATGATGAGGCCTGCCCCTGCGCGCTGGCGGTAATAGGTCGTCATCATGTCGTTGGGGACCGACCCGGGCTGGGTCGAGCGACCGCGGGTCAGCGGGGCCATGAAGATACGGTTCTTCGCTTCGAGTGCGCCCATCTTCAGGGGCTGGAATAGAGTGTCGTGCATGCGGGCAAATCCTTTTTGCTGGCGCGTGATGGGCTTTGAGCTAGGTGCCGGTGATGGACACCACAAGCAGTTCGGTTGCAAAGAAAGACTTTCAGCCCGGCACCTGGCACTTCGTCGCGCTGATCGCGGGGAATGCGGCGCTGGCGCTGGGGCCGTGGCTGGTGCGACTGGCCGATACCGGACCGGTGGCGGCGGGTTTCTGGCGGCTGTTGCTGCCGCTGCCGTTGCTGGCCCTGCTGGCATGGCGCGAAAGATCGCCCGAGCGGCCCGACCGGCGGATTATCGCGCTGGTGCTGGTTGCAGGCTTCTTCTTCGCGCTCGACCTTGCCAGCTGGCACATCGGGATCGAGCGAACACGGCTGGGCAATTCGACCCTGTTCGGCAATGCGGGCAGCCTGATCCTGATGGTTTGGGGTCTGATCGCATTGCGGCGCAGACCGACCTGGCGAGAGGGCATGGCACTTGTCGCGGCGCTGACAGGTGCGGCGATCCTGCTGGGGCGCAGCCTCGAAATATCGACCGTCACGCTGGCGGGCGATCTGTTCTGCCTGCTCGCCGGACTGTTCTATGCTTTTTACCTGCTGCCCGCCCAGACCGCGCGCAAGACACTGGGGCAATGGAGCGTGTTGACGCTGGTGTGCCTGGCGGGGGCACCGGTCCTGCTGGGCATTGCGCTGGTCCTTGGCGAACCGGTGTGGCCGGGCGACGCAGGGTTCGGACCCGTCGTTGCGCTGGCGCTGTCGAGCCAGGTTATCGGGCAGGGTCTGCTGGTCTACTCGCTCAAGCATTTTCCGCCGATAATCATCGGCATGGCTTTGCTAACCCAGCCGGCGTTGGCCGCGACCATCGGCTGGATTGCCTTTGGCGAGGTGCTGCAGCCGCTCGACATCCTGGGCATGGTGCTGGTGGCGGGCGCGCTGGCGCTGGCCAAGCGGAGCGAGCGGCGGCTGGGCGACACTAGCGTAGCGTTGCTCGACCAGGGCCAGGTCGGGTCCTTCGAGTGCGAGACGGGCCTGATCGATCAGATGCTCGCCATGTTCGCGCAACAGATCGACGCGATCGTCATCGGTGATCGGTATGGCGGCGGTACGCAGCGTATCGAACAGGACGAGTGCGGCCGGAGCACTGGTGGCGACGGCGCCGCGCATCGCACCGCAGCCGCGTTTGACGAAATGCTCGAAGGTTTCGGGCAGCGGATGGACTTGCTCGTCGTCCGGATGATCCTCCGCCCGTCGGCGCAGGTCGCGGCGTCCGAGTTCTGCCGTGGCCGCGCCAAGCCAGTGAATCGCGGTGATGGCCGTGAACGGGTCGTTTATGCCGGGACTGAGCGCGCGCAGGCCGATCTCGACCAGTTCGTCGATCAGGAATTGCGGATCCTGCGTTGGTGTGCGGGTTGACCCGATCGAAAAAGCGTCGAGCGTCTTTTCGGACAAGTCGACGTTGTCGACGGCGTCCGAGACGCGCACGAGCGCCATTCCGGGATGCACGAAATCGCCTGTGCGGACCATCAGTGCGATGTGAACGTCATGGCTGTCGGCAATGTCGCGCAAGGCGTCGAAGTCGATGATCTGGACATAGCCGGTCTCTTCCATCGGCAGTGCAGTGCCCTCGTCCCAGCCCGGCGTTTCGTTGCCTTCGTGATCGAGCGGGTAATTTTCCCTGATGTCCTTGAGCAGGCGTCGCCCGATCCCCTCCAGCACCGAGTTGATGCGGATGCTCGAAGGAACGTGATTGAGGAAATAGACGAGCACGGCGACCGACAGCGCCATCAGCAGGTAGGCGACCAGCAACGAAAGCTGGGGCACGAAGCCCGGCAGGACGTTGGATGCGCCCTGTTCGGCTATCGTCGCAACCTCGTTTTCCTTGCGCACCGACCGCAGCACGGTGATCGAATAGACGAATGTGCCGATGAAGGTGGCGAGGCTGAACTGGTTGCCCTTGTCCTCCATGAAATTGGTGAGGAGGCGCGGGCCATAGGTGCCGCTGGCATAGGCGACTGCCGCGATCGTGATCGAGAAAATGGTCGAGGCGACACCGATCATCGAACTGGCGATGACGGTCAGCATGTCCGACGCACCGTCGGGCCGGGCGGGCACCAGCCATTCCATCTCGCTCAGCCGGTCGGCATAGCCATTGCGGTCGAGCCAGATGAGCGTGAACGCCAGCACCGCCCCGACGATCGAGAACAGTGCCGGGTAGAACCAGTAGTTCGAATTCAGCCGCGTCCACAGCCAGCGAAGTTCGGCAGGCAAGGCAATCCCCCTGTTAGGCATACGTCAGGGGGATTACGTCTCAGCGCGGATTGTGTGCCTTAGTCGCTTTGGTCGCCGATCTCACGGTTGAGGAAGGCGAGCAGGAGGGCGGCGCGGCGCGCATCCTCTTCGCGGTCGGCACCGACCGAATGGCCGCCCTCGATGGCCTCGCGATAGTAGAATGTCTTGCCGAAGCTCTCGAGCCTGGCCGCGGCCTTGCGCGCGTGGCCGGGATGCACGCGGTCGTCGAGCGTCGAGAGATAGTAGAAGACCGCCGGATAGTCGGGCACGTCGCGCATGTTCTGGTACGGCGACCAGTCGCGCATGAAGGCCCAGTCCTCCGCCACATCGGGGTTGCCGTACTCGGCCATCCACGAAGCGCCGGCGAGCAGCTGGTTGTAGCGACGCATGTCGATCAGCGGGCTGCCGGAAATGATCGCGCCGTAAAGGTCCGGCCGCTGGTTGGCGACCGCGCCGACGAGCACGCCGCCGTTCGAACGGCCCGAAGCGGCGATCTTGCCGGGTGTGGCGAGCCTGCTGGAGACCAGATCGTCGGCCACGGCATGGAAATCGTCGAAGCTGTTCTGGCGCTTGTCGCGAAGTGCATCCTCGTGCCAGCGCGGACCGTATTCGCCGCCGCCGCGAATGTTGGCGAGCACGTAGGCATTGCCGCTTTCGAGCCAGAGGAGGCCGAGCGGGCCGCTGCGATAGGGCTCTGCGGTGAGGTATTTGGGCGTCTGCGCCGCGCGGAACCCGCCATAGGCATGGATCAGCGTGGGGAGCGGCCCGGTCGCATCCTTTGGACGGGCGAGGTAATAGGGCACCTTGGTGCCGTCCTTCGACGTGGCGAAGCGCTGTTCGACGGTGAAGCGGCTCGCATCGAACTGGTCGGGCATGGCGGCGATCGCCTCGACCTCGCCGTTCGACGGCACGGCATAGAGCGTCGGCGGTGTCAGCATGCTCTCGACAGTGACGAAGGCGGTGTCGCCCTTGCCGCTCGTCTCGGCGATCTGGATCGTGCTGTTGTCGGGGAGCGGCATGGCGCGCTGCGTCCAGCCCGAGACACCGGGGGTGAGTTCGATCAGCTTGCCCGAAACATCGTCGAGCACCTTGACCCAGAGCCTGGTTTCGGAGGCCGCGACCTGCTCGATGGCCTGCGTTGCGGTCGGGTTGAAGACGATCCGCGGCTGGCCGGGATTACCGGCAGCGATTGCGTCGAGCGACCATGAGACCAGCGCGCCGGGCGCAAAGGTCGTGCCCTGTGCGGGAAGCGGGCTGTTGAGTTTGGCAATCACGCGTCCGCCGAGAACGTCCTCGAACTCGGCATCGTCGGGCAGGGGGAGGGCGACGGTCGAGCCGTCGTCGCGCACCAGCGAGACCTGATTGGTCCAGAAACTGGGGCTGCGATTGACGAAGCGCCAGCGCTTATCGCCGTCGAGAACCGAATAGCCACTGGCGCTGACATCGGTCTGCTCGCCCTCCGCGACGAGGCGCGCGGTGCTGAAGTCGGTGCCGCGATCCCACAGTTTGACGAGGCGGGGATAGCCCGAATCGGTCATGCTGCCTTCGCCCTCGTCGGTCCCGACGAACAGCGTATCTTCGTCGAACCAACCGACGTTGGATTTGGCTTCGGGCAGGGTGAACCCGCCTTCGACGAAACTGCCGCTGGCGATGTCGAATTCGCGCACGACATCGGCATCGGTGCCGCCGGGGCTGAGCGAGACGAGGCAGCGCGTGTATGCGGGAGCCAGGCAGTTGGCGCCGTGCCAGACCCAGCTCTTGCCTTCGTCGCGGCCGAGCTGGTCGACGTCGATCAGGACGCGCCATTCGGGCGTGCCGTCCTTGTAGCTATCGAGGCTGGCGATACGCCACAGGCCGCGCGGATTGTCGGCATCGCGCCACAGGTTGGTGACATAGTCGCCCTGGATCGCGTCGGGCATGGCAATCTGGCGATCGTCGTCGAGGATCTGCTTCGACCAGGCACGCGCCACGGGGTATTCGGGTGCGGCGGTAAGGACGGCCTCGGTATCGGCATTCCATTCGCGCACCTGCTCCAGCGCGCGATCGCCCTGGATGTCCTCGAGCCAGATATACGGATCGTCCGCGTCGGTTTCCTGCGCGACAAGGGGCGCCGCGGCGAATGCAAGCGCGGTGGCCATCGCCAGACGTGCGATCATGATGTTCTCTCCCTGAAGTATGCGTGTCAGATCTTGCCCAGATCGCCATGACCGATGGTGCCGCTCGCCATTTCGAGCATGCGGTCGAGGCTGCGCTTGGCCTGCAGGCGCAGGCCTTCCTCGATTTCGATCCGCGGTTCGAGATCGCGGAGGCAGGTGTAGAGTTTTTCGAGCGTATTCAGCGCCATATAGGGGCAGATGTTGCAGCTGCAGTTGCCGTCCGCGCCGGGGGCGCCGATGAACGTCTTGCTCGGCAGGGCCTTTTCCATCTGGTGGATGATGTGCGGCTCGGTCGCGACGATCAGCGTATCGCCTTCGAATGTCTCGGCAAACTGCAGGATGCCGCTGGTCGACCCGACGTAGTCGGCATGGTCGATGATCGTCGGCGGGCATTCGGGATGCGCGGCAATCGGCGCGTCGGGATGCTGTTCCTTGAGTTTGAGCAGCTCGGTTTCGCTGAAAGCCTCGTGCACGATGCAGACGCCCGGCCACAGCAGCATCTCGCGATCGAACTTGCGCGACAGGTAACCGCCGAGATGCCTGTCGGGTCCGAAGATAATCTTCTGGTCCTTGGGGATCTGCGACAGGATCGTTTCCGCGCTGGAGCTGGTGACGATGACATCGGACAGCGCCTTCACCTCGGTCGAACAGTTGATGTAGGTCAGCGCGATGTGATCGGGATGCTGTTCGCGAAACGCCTTGAACTTTTCGGGCGGGCAGCTGTCTTCGAGGCTGCAGCCGGCATCCATGTCGGGCAGGACGACGATCTTTTCGGGGCTGAGGATCTTGGCGGTATCGGCCATGAACTTCACGCCGCAAAAGGCGATGACATCGGCGTCGGTCTCGGCCGCCATCTGGCTCAGTTGCAGGGAATCGCCGACGAAATCCGCCAAATCCTGGATCTGTGCGGTCTGGTAGTAATGCGCCAGAATGACGGCGTTCTTCTCCTTGCGGAGGCGGTCGATCTCGGCAAGCAGATCGGTACCGGTGGGTAGGGTGGTCTGGGCTGTCATGTCTGGTCCCGTGTGAAGCGTTTGACGGCACTTATAGTCACAACGGGCGCAATGGCGAGTGCGTTCCGGTTCGCGATTATTGCGTGATATTCACGTGCCCATTCCCGGTGGCATGAACGCTTCCGATGGGCGCTGGCCGCCGGGCGTACCGGCGACATGGCTTGCGACCCACTCGCTCGCGACCCCCCATGTGTCGAGCAGTTCGCCAAAAAGGACGGCAACAGGCGGGAGCAGCAGCGACCACCACCAAGCGGGATGGATCCTGCCATTGACGCGCCGGTCCATGACCATGCCCGCCAGCGGAAACAGCGACACCAGCAGGAAAAGCTTGGGAATGGCATACGGCATCGTCAGTGTCGGCGGGATCAGTCGTGCGATTCCCGGCAAGCTGACCGTCGCGATAGCACCGAACATCAGGCGCTTGTGCCAGTCGGGTCGGTCGCGCATCTTCAGCGCTGCGAAAGCGAGCCCGCCGAAGGCTGCCAGGTGACACAGATTGAGCAGCAGGAACTCGCTTTGCCCGAAGATGGGCGGGCCCCCGGTAATCCGGAGCGTCGCGATGGTCAGCCAGCAACCGAGCGCAAGCATCAAGGGGACCCACAAGGCGGCCAGCAGGCCCAGCCGCCTGTGCAACGAAACGTGGCCCAAGGCGGCGAGCGTCACCTGCGTGAGGTAAAGGCCGATGAAGCCCATGAAGACAACGGCATGGAGATGGTAGACCAGTGGGCGGTCGAAGCTGGAAATGCCCGCAACCACATGCAAGGCGAATCCGGCCACTGTCAGACAAGCCAGCAGCCAGGACGCGATCAGGAAAAAGCGATGCTCGCCCCCAATCGTGATCCTGTTTCGGGAATGTGATGGAACCGCATTGGTGGCCATGGTCGCCAGTCCTTCCCCCGAGAACACGTGCGACCATTTTGCTCAGGGACGCGGTATAAACCGCAGGGGTTTGGCGGTCAATTCTCTCCGGCTTCGGCACCCTGCCCTTCGAAGCGGACGTTGACCGTGACGTCGCCGTAGCCCGCAACCTGCATCGGAATGGCGAGGTTCTGGCGCACCGCCTGTGCGGCGGCCTGGCGTGCAAGTGCGAGAATTTCGGGGTTCTTGGCGAAGGCGGAGGCTTTCTCGGCAGCCTGACGCGAATTGTTGCGCGCCAAATCCGTGCCTGCATCGCGCGTGACGTAGAGGCCGTCGGTAAAGACGCGGGCGCTCGCTTCGTCGATATTGGGAGTGCTCGTCTGGATTTGCGGCAGCGTCACGTCGAGCGTCGCCGTTTCCGCATTCCACGCGAAATCGGCCTCTTCCATGCCGGAAAGATCGAGCCGGTATTCGACCGAAGCAGGGACGATGACTGCCTGACGCGTTTCGAGCTGGCCGAAGGGGCCGCGATTATCGACGCTTTCGGCGACCACCTCGAAGCGCGAGGAGAAGACTGTCAGCGAGTTCTGTTTTTCGAAGGCGAGCATGGCGCTACCCACCGGATCGCCTTCTTCCTGATAGAAGAAAGCGCGCCAACTGAGCCAGGCGACCGCTGCCATCAGGGCAATCAAGATCAGCCACGGCACCGCCTGCAGGCGGGCGAGGGGCTTGTCATGTGTCACTGCGGGTTCGACCGTGCGGCCACGGTGCTTCAGATCGTCTGCCATGTATCCCCAGAACGTGCGACGAGCCCGCGGCGTTCCAGATCGATAAGATGCGCGGTGACGGACATTTTCGCGGCGCCGTGCAGCCTTTCGTCGAGCCCGCGGTACATCAGCGGCACGAAGTCCTCGGCGCGCAGCGGCCCTTCGCCCAGCAGGCGGAGAATCTGGTTTTCGCGCTGGCGGCGATGGCCGATCATGCCGCGGACGAGTTGGCGGGGTTTGTCGATCGCTTCGCCGTGGGCGGGGTAAAAGATACTGTCATCGCGCGCATGGAGGAGGTTCAGGCTACGCATGTAATCGCCCATATCGCCGTCGGGCGGGACGACGACGCTGGTCGACCAGCCCATGACGTGATCGCCGGTAAAGAGCGCACCGCTTTCCTCGAGCGCGAAACACAGGTGGTTGGAGACATGGCCGGGCGTGGCCACGGCAGTCAGCGTCCAGCCAGGGCCGGTCATCTGCTCGCCATCCTCCAGCACGCGGTCGGGTGCGTAGTCGCGGTCGAAGCTGGCATCGGCGCGCGGGCCGCTGTCGTCGAGCACGAGCGGGGCGCAACCCACGATCGGCGCGCCGGTGCGTTTCGCCAGCGGGCGCGAACCGGGCGAATGATCGCGATGCGTATGGGTGCACATGATCGCGCAGACGTGTTCATTCCCGATGGCGGCATCGAGCGCAAGAAGGTGCGCGTCGTCTTCGGGACCGGGGTCGATCACCGCACAACCATCGCCCAGGCCGACAATATAGGTCTGCGTCCCCGTATAGGTATATGGCGAAGGGTTGGGGGCGAGTACGCGGCGCACCAGCGGTTCGAGCTGGATCGCCTCTCCAGTGGGCCAGGGTTTGGGTGGTGGACCTGCCATGGGCTTGCATATGGGTGACGGAGTGGCGCATGTCACGGTCCGTCTGACAGGGAGAGACAATGGCGGATCGCATTCTCGTACTCGATGCCGGAACCACGTCGACGCGGGCGATGCTGTTCAGCGCGCGTGGCCGGATGGAGGGCATGGCGCAGGCCGAGCTGACGCAGCATTATCCGCGCCCGGGATGGGTCGAGCACGATGCCGGCGAAATCTGGGACAAGACGCTGGCGTGCATGCGAGAGGTGACCGGGGGAACCGGCGAGGGCATCGCCGCGATCGGGATTACCAACCAGCGCGAGACCGTGGTGGCGTGGGATTGCAAGACCGGCGAGGCCCTGGCGCGCGCGATCGTCTGGCAGGACCGGCGCACGGCAGATTTCTGTGCGCGGCTGAAGGAGGCGGGGCACGAGGACGAGGTCCAGCAGCGTACCGGCCTGCTGCTCGATCCGTATTTTTCTGCGACCAAGATGCGCTGGCTGCTCGACGAGGACGAGGCGGTGCGCGGGGCAGCGGCGACGGGACGTTTGGCCTTCGGGACAGTCGAAAGCTGGCTGGTGTTCAAGCTGTCGGGCGGTGCGCACCTGTCCGACGCGAGCAATGCCAGCCGGACGCTGCTGATGGCGCTGGACGGTGACGGGTTCGACGAGGGCCTGTGCGACCTGTTCGGCGTGCCGCAGGCAACCCTGCCGCAGATCACCGATACGCATGGCACACTGTCGGAGGCCAAGGCCGAGTGGCTGGGCAGCGCGATTCCCATTTGCGGGCTCGTCGGCGACCAGCAGTCGGCCACCATCGGGCAGGGATGCCTGACCATCGGCGCAACCAAGGCGACCTATGGCACAGGCGCATTCGTCCTGACCAACAAGGGGGCGGAGATTCCGCGTTCGGGCCATCGGCTGCTTGGCACCGTGCTGCATCAGCATGCGGGCAAGCGGGTCTATGCGCTGGAAGGGTCGGCCTTCGTGGCCGGGAGCCTGGTCCAGTATCTGCGCGACCAGCTCGGCCTGATCGGCGATGCGGCCGAGACAGAAGCGCTGGCGCGGTCGATCCCGGACAGTGGAGAGGTCGTCATCGTCCCGGCGCTGGCCGGACTGGGCGCGCCGCACTGGAAACCGGAGGCCCGCGGCGTCATTTCGGGCCTAAGCTTTGCCAGCGGGCGGGCGCAGATCGCGCGTGCCGCGCTCGAGGCCATGGCGCACCAGACGCATGATCTTGCCAGTGCATTTGCCGCCGACGGGGCCGCGTGGAGGGAACTGAAGATCGACGGCGGGATGAGCGCGAACGACTGGATGGCCCAGGATCTGGCCGATATGCTCAACCTGCCGGTGGAACGCCCCGATTTCGTGGAAACGACCGCGCTGGGCGCGGCCATCTGCGCCGCAGTGGGGGCCGGGCTTCATGCCGGGCTCGACGACGCGGTCGAGGCGATGCGGGGACCGTCGCGGCGTTTCGAACCGGCCATGGAGAGCGCGGTTCGCAGCGCACGGCTGGAGCGGTACAGGCTCGCGCTGTCGGTCGCCTGATCAATCGCCGTCGAATGCGCGGACGATGCGCGAATGCATCGCCTGCACGGGCATCTCGCGCCGAGCCGGCCCGGCTGTATCCAGCCGTGCCACACGCGCATGGAGCCGCTCGCTCTCGGCGATCAGTGCGCGCGTTGCCGGATCGAGCTGTGCGAGGTTGACCGGATCGGACGGCCGGTCCTGTTCGAGCTTGCCCACCTTGTCGAGCTGCGCTTGCGTGAGTTCGCCCGAAAACCATGCGCGCCGGTTGAGCAGCCAGGCAAGGACATGCATGATCCGCGTCGTCGTGCGCAGTCCTTCGACCGAAAGCGCGAGCAGTTCCGCGTCGGCATATTCGCCAGGGCGCGCGTCGCGCCGTCGCAGGTCGAAGATCGCGCGCGCCTCGTCCGACAGCATCAGCGCGTCGGCATACAAGGTCTCGACCACCTGGCGGGTCAGGGTGGATTCGGATTCGCTCACGCAATCCTCATAGGTCGGGACATGGGTTGCGACCAGCGCGAGTCGGGACATGTCCCGGCCCGAAGCGCAGTGGTCAGGCGATAATATCCGGGATCAGCGCGTCCTCGATAATCGAGATACGGTCCTTGAGGCCGAGCTTGCGCTTCTTGAGCCGGGCGACCTGGAGCTGGTCGACGAAGCCGCCCTTGTCACCGGCATCGGTCAGGGCGGCGATGGCGACGTCGAGGTCGCGGTGCTCGGACCGCAACTGTTCCAGCCTCTTGCGCAGCTCCTGCTCGTTCACCGTCGTCCCTCGCGAATCTCGCTTTATCGCATGGCCCGCCGGAGGGGGTTTGTAAATTCTCGAACTTGTGGTTTCATGGTCGATCTGCGGCCCGTGCCGCGCAGGCACGAGTCGCTCTGGGGGTCGTAACAACTCTGGAAGGAGACAAGCCGATGCAGTCATCACATGTCGAAGCACTCAAGGCCAAGCACGCCGGGCTCGATGCCCGCCTTCACCAGGAACAGACGAGGCCTTCGCCCGACATCGCGATGATCCAGCAACTCAAGAAGCAGAAGCTGAGGATCAAGGAAGAGCTCGCTTCGGCCTGATAGGCGAGCCAAATCTTTGCAGGGCGCGACAGAAACTGCCGACCGTCCCGCTTCCTCACCGACCCGAATTTGCTATAGGGTCGGCCCATGCCCGAAATCTCCTCCGCCCGCCGCATCCTCAAGCACCTGCACGAGGTCATGGCGAGCCGCACCCATGCGCAGCACAAGCTCGACCGCGTGGTGGAGATTATCGCCGAGAGCCTCGATAGCGAGGTCTGCTCGATCTACCTGCTGCGCGAGGGCGCGCTCGAACTCTACGCGACGCAGGGGCTCAATCCCGACGCTGTCCACGTCACGCGCATGGCGGTGGGCGAGGGCCTGACCGGTACGATCGCCAAGAATATCGAAACGCTCAACTTGGCCGAGGCGAAGGCGCATCCCGACTTCCTCTACCGGCCGGAGACGGGTGAGGAGAAATTCCATTCCTTCGCCGGCGTCCCGATCGTTTACCGCGAACGCGCAGTCGGCGTGCTGTGCGTGCAGCATGTCGATCCGCGGCGGTATGAAGACATCGAGATCGAGGCGCTGCAGACGACGGCAATGGTCTTGTCCGAGCTGATCGCGCACAAGGACCTGGTCGACGACGAAGACACGATCGACCTGGAGGACGCGCGGACCGAAACCGACGTGATCGAAGGGCTGGTCCTGGTGAAGGGACTGGCCGCCGGACAGGCTGTGTTCCACCAGCCGCGCATCGAGATCGACCAGGTCGTCGCCGAAGACACCGAGGCGGAACGCCAGCGCGTCTATCGCGCCTTCGACAAGATGCGCGACCAGATCGATGCGCTGGGCAAGGAGCCGGAGTTCGGCAAGGGCGGCGAGCATGTCGAGGTGCTCGAGACCTACAAGATGTTCGCCTATGACGAAGGCTGGAGCCGCCGGATCAACGAAGCGATCGACAGCGGACTGACGGCGGAAGCGGCGATCGAGCGCGTCCAGCAGCGCACACGGATGCGGATGCGCGAGATCGACGATCCCCTGCTGCAGGACCGGATGCACGATCTGGAGGATCTGTCCAACCGGCTGCTGCGGATCGTGTCGGGCCAGTTGGGCACGGCAGCCACACAGGGGCTGCGGCGCGACACCATCCTGTTCGCGCGCAATCTGGGGCCGGCAGAACTGCTCGAATACGATCGCCGACGCCTGAAGGGCGTGGTGCTGGAGGAAGGTTCGCTGACCGCGCATGTGGTGATCGTCGCGCGCGCGATGGGCATACCGGTGCTGGGCCGCGTGCGCGGGATCCGCAGCCGTGTTGCAGGCGGCGACGAGGTGCTGGTCGATGCCGACAAGGGGACGGTGACGCTGCGCCCTTCGCAGGCCCTGCTCGATGCGTTCGATGCCCGTTTCGCCCGGACACGCGAGAAGCAGGCGACCTATGCCGAGCTCCGCGACGTGGAGCCGTTCACCCGCGACGGCACCCGCATTACGGTTATGATCAATGCAGGATTGCGCGACGATGTCAGCGCCCTGCAACTGACCGGCGCGGATGGCATCGGCCTGTTCCGGACCGAATTCCAGTTCCTGGTATCGGCGACACTGCCGCAGCGCGAGCGCCAGTTGCGGCTCTATCGCGACGTGATGGACGCGGCCGATGGCAAGAAGGTCATTTTCCGCACGGTCGACATCGGCGGCGACAAGGCCGTTCCCTATCTCGACAACCAGACGGCCGATCGCGACGAGAACCCGGCCATGGGCTGGCGTGCCCTGCGCCTGTCGCTCGAGCGTGAGGGTCTGCTCAAGGCCCAGGCGCGTGCCTTGCTGGAGGCGGCGGCGGGGCGGCAATTGTCGGTCATGTTCCCCATGGTCTCCGAACCGTGGGAATTCGATGCGGCCAAGGCCGTGTTCGAAGAGCAACTGGCGTTCCTGCGCGAACGGCGCAAGCTGGTGCCCGAGAGCATCGAATATGGCTGCATGCTCGAGGTGCCGTCGCTGGCGGAAGTGCTCGACCAGCTCCTGCCGCGGGTATCATTCCTGTCGGTCGGCACAAACGATCTGACGCAGTTCCTGTTCGCCGCAGACCGGGCCAATCCCAAGCTGGCCGAAAGGTACGACTGGCTGAGCCCCGCGATCCTGCGGTTTCTCGGTCGCGTGTCGCTGGGCGTGGTCGGCAGCAATGTGCGGTTGGGCGTGTGCGGCGAGATGGGTGGTCGGCGGCTCGAGGCGCTGGCGCTGATGGGGCTGGGCTATACGCGGTTTTCCATCACGCCCGCGGCGGTCGGACCAATCAAGGAACTCGTGCGCAAGGTCTATCTCCCCGACCTCACCAAGCAGATGCAGCAGTGGCTCGCTTCACCGCCCGACGACATGCGGGCGGCCTTGTCGCACTGGGCCGCCGAAAACGACATCGAAATCGACTGAATTCGTCCCGCCAGCCCCGCAATTCGTCGGTTTGCCCCGACTGTGTTACAGACTGCGCTTGACAGGGCGCGAGGCGCAATCTTTGTGTCGCGCCATTGGGCAGTGTGGGCTGCGGGGTCTCAGAAGTTCGGGATGGCAATGGATCAGGACGAAAGCATCGGCGAACCGGTGGTCGACAATTCCAGCGTAGGCGCGCGGCTGCGCGAGACGCGGCTGGCCAAGGGCCTAGAGCTCGACGACGTCGCAGGCCAGACGCGCATTCCGCTCCGCCATCTGGAAAGCATCGAGGCAGGCCGGTTCGGCGATCTGCCGTCGCGCACCTATGCCATCGGCTTCACGCGCACCTATGCGCGCCTGCTCGATCTCGACGAGCGCCCGCTGCTCGACGATGTGCGCGCAGAACTGGCCGACAGCCAGATGGCGCGCCCGGCGACCCCGGCAAAATTCGAACCCGGCGATCCGGCGCGGGTGCCGGGCCGGGGGCTCGCCTGGTTCGCCTTGCTCGCGGCGGTGCTGCTGATCGGCGGGATTTACGCCTTCTATTCCAGCTATTTCGCGCCCGGGCTCGGCCCGGCGCCGTTGCAGGACCCGGCCCAAGCGGGCGAGCAGGCCGAAGGCGAGGGCGCGCAGGCCACCCCGACGCCCGCTCCGCCGACCGGTCCCGTGGTGTTCACCAACGAGATGGAAGGCACCTGGGTCCGTTTCTACGATGGCGAGGGCGAGAGCCTGTTCGAAGGGACGATGGACGTGGGCGATAGCTTCACCGTGCCCGGCGATGCCGACAATCCGCAGATCCGCACCGGGCGACCCTACGCCTTTGCGATTACGGTAGGCGGACGCGCCGTACCCAAACTCTCCGAAGAGGACGAGGTCATCAGCGACGTACCCATCACCGCCGAGGCACTGCTGGCGCGCGGCGATGCGGAGGCAGCCGACGCTGAACCCTCGGCGCCTGCTGCGGCCGCGACGACAACCGACTGACGGCGGAAAACCGGTCTTCATCCCCTCGACAGCAAGCAGGGGGTAGGGCAGATTCCCGCAAACGAATTCCAGATAAGAGGAGCTTTTCGGCGATGGCGACACGCATGGCATCGATGGCAAGGGGACTGACGCTCGGCAGCATCGGCCTGGCACTGGCAGCAACGTCGATTCCGGTCGCGGCGCAGGACGATGCCGAGGCACGCGTGCGCAAGCTGGAACAGGAAGTCCGCGCCCTGCAGCGCAAGGTTTTCCCGGGCGGGGACGGCCGCTATTTCGAACCGCAGATCACCGGTCAGCCCGCCCCGGCACCATCCACGACGATGACGCCGTCGACCACGGCGGTGACCGACATCCTCGCGCGGCTCGATGCGCTGGAGAGCCAGTTGCAGACGCTGACTTCGCAATATGAGGTCGGCGCCAATGCCATGCGCCTGCTCGAAGAACGGGTCGAAGCGCTCGAGGGATCGCGCAGCCCGGCAATGACCGCGCCCAGCGGCACAGCCCCGGTTTCGCGCCCGGTTTCCGGTGGCGGCACGACGACCTCCGCCCCGACCGCTGCGCCAGCGCCCACGCCGGCAGCGCAGCCCAGCCCAGAGCGCGTGGCCGCAGTGCAGGCAATCATGAAACCGCAAAGCGGCGATCCGGCCGAGGATGAATACAATTACGGTTTTCGCCTGTGGGATGCCGGCTTTTTTCCCGAGGCGCAGCAGCAACTGACGCTGTTCGTCGAACAGCATGGCAGCCATCGGCTCGCGTCCTATGGCCGCAACCTGCTCGGGCGCGCCTATCTCGACGACGGCAAGCCCAACGACGCTGCGCCGTGGTTCCTGCGCAACTACCAGAGCGACAAGAACGGCGCGCGCGCGGGCGACAGCCTGCTCTACCTCGCCGAGACGATGATCGCGATCAACGACACCAGCCGCGCCTGCATCGCGTTGGCCGAGTTCGGCGACACCTATCCCGCGCTCGCTGCAGGCCGTTTGCAAAGCCAGTACGAAGCGAACCGTGCGAAAGTGCAATGCGGCTGACATGGCCATCGCCCCGGAACTGATCGAACGGTTCCGGGCCGACCTGGCAGCGGTCTGGCCAGCGCTCGAAAGCGATGAGGCAAGGCTGGGAGTTGCGGTATCGGGCGGTGGCGACAGCATGGCATTGCTGTTGCTCGCGCAGGCGGTGCTGCCGGACCGGATCGAGGCTGCGACCGTCGACCACCGATTGCGGAGCGAAAGCGCCGGCGAAGCGGCCACCGTCGCCCGCCATTGCGGGCAGCTCGGGGTGCCGCACAGCATACTCGCCGTCGATGTTACGCAGGGCAATATGCAGGCGCGGGCGCGCGAGGCGCGCTACGCAGCGCTGGCTGCCTGGTGCCGCGACCAGAGCCTTGATGCCCTCGCGACTGCGCATCAACTCGACGATCAAGCCGAAACGCTGCTGATGCGGCTCAACCGGGGGAGCGGCTTAGGCGGGCTGTCGGCCATTCGTTCGCGGGGGCTGGTGCCGCTGACGACGATCCCACTCGTGCGCCCGCTGCTCGGCTGGCGACGGGAAGATTTGCGGGCCCTTGTTGTGCATGCGGGCATCGACCCCATCGACGATCCGTCGAACGAGAACAGCGATTTCGACCGCATTCGCGTGCGCAAGGCACTGACCGATGCAGAGTGGCTTGATCCTGCCGGTCTCGCACGCAGCGCAGCATTGCTCGGCGAGGCGGCCGAGACGATCGACCGGATCGTCGCGCGCGAATACGCCGAAGATGTCGAGCTGTCAGACGGACGTGCGGTCTATTTCGCAGCGCGTTCTGGATTTGCCACAATACTCGTCCAGAGCGGCGTCGTCCGTGTAATCTTCCGGCATTTCGGCAAGGCTATCGACCGCGGCGAAGCAGCCGCGCTGGCTGCCGCGCTAACGCAGGGCGGCAAACGCAATGTCGGGGGAATCCTCGCCGAATGTCGCCAAGTGGCAGGCGAGGATGTCTGGGCTTTCGCGCCCGAACCGCCGCGCCGGTCGGCCTAGCCGATTATCGAATCGCCCATGCCGATGCGGCGACCATCGGTTATCACAACCTTGTCGCCCTTCCTGGCAATATCGAAGACCTTGGCGGCGAGCTCATCGGGAATGGCTACGCAGCCATGGCTGGCGTAGCCGTTTTCGACATCGGACCCACCGTGAATGGCGATACCGTCCCACGTCAGGCGTAGCGTCCACGGCATCGGCGCATTGCCGTATTTTTCCGAGACATTGTGGCGCTCTTTGGAAAGGATGGGAAACGTGCCCGTCGGGGTGGGATGTTCGTCGGTCCCCAGCATCACCGCCGCTGCGCCAATTTCATAGCCATCGCGGAAGATCTTGATCGGCCCGTCGATCGGGAGAATCCGCTTGATCGTGAAGGGACGCGCGGCGTCGGCCTGAAGCTTGGCAAGGATGGCGCCGTGCGGCGCGAACTCCGCAGCGGTATCGGCCTGCGTCAGTGGCGTCGACGCGCCCTCGTTCTCGGCGAATGCGCCGCTACTCACGGCGACCGCACCGAGGCCCAGCACCGCCAGCAGGCTTGCCCCGCCAATCCAGGTATAGAGCGTCTTCATCATCCCTATATGGGACATAACGCCGCAAATTTCCATGTCGCGGCGCGACAGTTCGGCGTCAGTTCCCCAAACGGGACGCTTCCTGCGCCAGCCTTTGCACTGCTTTCTCATCGACTGCGCCGCGCGGCGCAACCCAGCTACCGCCGACGCACAGAACCGGATCGAAGGCGAGCCATTCGCCCGCGTTGTCGGCGGACACGCCGCCCGTGGGGCAGAACCGGCACTGGCCGAACGGCGCCGCCAGCGCCTTGAGGGCAGGCAGGCCACCAGCGGCCATCGCAGGGAAGAACTTGAAATGCGTCAATCCCAAGTCGAGACCGCGCATGATATCGCCCGAATTGGCGATGCCGGGCAGAAACGGGACATTCTCGCGGATCGCCGCCTTGCCGAGGCTTTCGGTCAGGCCGGGCGATACGATGAACTCGCTGCCTGCATCGAGCGCGGCGGCGAGATCGCGCTGGTTGGTGACCGTGCCGGCGCCCACGATCGCGCCTTCGACCTCGCGCATGGCGCGAATTGCGTCGAGCGCGACGGGCGTGCGCAGCGTGACCTCGAGAACGCGCAGCCCGCCGGCCACCAGCGCGCGCGCCAGCGGCCGGGCCTGTTCGATTTCGTCGACCACGATCACCGGGATGACCGGCGCGGTATTCATGATGTCTGCGATGGTCACACGTGTTCCCCGGCGAATGCGGCAGCTGCGCCGAAGAGGCCCGGCTGCGGATGAGTGATAAGCTTGACGGGGATGGAGCCCATCAGCCCTTCGAAGCGTCCCTTGGCGCGGAAGCGCTCGGCAAAGCCCGATTGCGGCAGGTGATTGCGCAGCCGGTATCCCAGCCCGCCCGCGATGACCACGCCGCCAAATCCGCCTTGCGCCAGCGCGATGTCGCCCGCGACGCTGCCCAGTGACAGGCAGAACCGGTCGACCGCTGCGGCAGCGAGGCTTTCCTCGTCCTCCATGCCGCGTGTCCAGATCGCAACATCGTCCTCATCCCGCGTCTTGCGATTCTCCATCGCGGCGAGCGTCTGGTAGATATCGACGATCGCGGGCCCGGAAACGACACGTTCGACCGAGACGCGATTGTGCCGCTTGCGCAGGCGCGCGAGAATGGCGTCTTCGATTGAGTCGAGCGGGGCGAAATCGATGTGACCCCCTTCGGTGGCCTGTACGCGATAGGTCTCTCCGCTGCGCCATAGATGGGCAACGCCGAGCCCTGTGCCGGGGCCCAGAATACTGATCGTCCCGTCTTCGGTAAGCGGCTGGTCGGGTCCGGTCAGGTGGAGCAGCTGATCTTCGGGCGCGCGGGCAACCGCATGGGCCACGGCCTCGAAATCGTTGACGATCGTATAGGTGTCGACGTTGAGTTTCGACTGCATCAGCGCAGGGCGAATGATCCACGGATTGTTGGTGAACTTGATGACATCGCCGCCGACCGGCCCGGCGATCGCCATGGCGACGCGGGGGGGCAGCGTCCCGCCCTGGCGCTCGCGGAAATCCTGCCACGCGGTCTGGAAACTGGCATGGTCTTCGGTGTGCAGGGTTTCCGGCTCCCCCAGAGCAATGGAACCATCGTCCGCCACGGTGGCGATGGCAAAGCGGGCATGCGTCCCGCCGATGTCGACAGCAACAAGGTCCATCTCAAAGCTCCGCCATGGCCAGCATGGCCGATGCGCCGCGTTCCGCACTGTCGGCATTGGCGCGGAACATGGCAAAGAATTCGCGGCCCATTCCCATGTCCGGGGCGGGCGCTACGGCTGGGTCGCGCGAGTCGAGGTCGGCAGTGGTGGACAGGGTGCCGGTTTCGGCGCAGATCCGGACCATGTCGCCATCCTGCAGTCGTGCAAGCGGCCCTCCGCCAAGCGCCTCCGGCGTGCAATGGATCGCGGCGGGGACCTTGCCCGATGCGCCCGACATGCGCCCGTCGGTTACCAAAGCGACACGATAGCCGCGGTCCTGCAGGACGCCCAACGCGGGGGTAAGCTTGTGCAGTTCGGGCATGCCATTCGCGCGTGGGCCCTGGAACCGGACGACAACGACCACATCGCGGTCGAGCTCGCCGCGGGCAAAGGCCTGGTTGACCAGGTGCTGATCGTCGAACACACGGCAGGGGGCTTCTATCGTCCAGCGTTCGGGGTCGACGGCGGACGATTTGAAGCATGCGCGGCCAAGGTTGCCCTCCACGAGGCGCATCCCGCCGTCCGACTGGAACGGGTCCGACGCGGGGCGGAGCATTTCGGGATCGCCCGAAGGTCCGGGGTCGCGCCAGGCGAGAGCATCGCCGTCCATACCCGGTTCGCGGGCATAGCTGTTGGGATAGACGCGCGCGACGAGGGGGACGGCGTGGCTCAATTCGGCAAGATCGTTCCAGTCGAAACGGATACCGGCAGCGCGCGCCATGGCCGGAATGTGGATCGCATGGTTGGTCGATCCGCCTGTCGCGAGCAGGCCGATGGCGGCGTTGACGATCGCTTTTTCGTCCACCACGCGGGCGAGCGGGCGATAATCCTCCCCCCCGTCGCCGATTGCCGCCAGCCTGTGGGTCGCGGCGCGACTCAGTTCCTGCCGCAACTTCACCCCGGGCGGGACGAAGGCGGCTCCGGGAATGTGGAGGCCCATCATCTCCATCATCATCTGGTTCGAATTGGCCGTGCCGTAGAATGTGCAAGTGCCGGGTGAGTGGTAGCTCGCGCTTTCGCTGGCGAGCAGTTCGTCGCGGCCCACCTTGCCTTCTGCGTAGAGCTGGCGGACACGCTGCTTTTCCTTGTTCGAGATGCCCGTGCCCATCGGCCCGGACGGCACGAAAATCGCGGGCAGATGGCCGAAGCGCAGTGCCCCCATCAGCAGGCCGGGGACGATCTTGTCGCAGATGCCCAACAGCGCGACCCCGTCATACATTGCATGGCTGAGGGCAACGACGGTGCTGAGTGCGATCGCGTCGCGGCTGAACAGCGACAGTTCCATCCCGTCCTGCCCCTGGGTCACACCGTCGCACATCGCGGGTGTCCCGCCGGCAACCTGCGCGGTGGCACCGACCTCGCGCGCCCAAATTTTCATCCGTTCGGGATAGCGGTGGTAGGGCTGGTGGGCGGAAAGCATGTCGTTATAGGCGGTGACGATGCCGAGGTTCGGTCCGCGCGCGGCCTTGATCGCCTGCTGGTCTTCCTCCGCCCCGGCAAAGGCATGCGCGAGGTTCGAACAGGACAGCGAGGTGCGGTCGACCTGCCGCTCGCTCTCCCGATCCATCAGATCAAGATAGGCCGCGCGGCTGTCGCGTGAATTTTCGATCACGCGCTGCGTCACGCGGTAGATCGCATCGTTGAGCGGCTTAGTCATCGTGCCAGGTCACCCCGTCTCTTTCGGCCAGCGCGATCGATGCGCTCGGACCCCATGTGCCGGCGGCATAGGTTTTCGGCTGCAGTTTGGTCTCGCCCCAAAGCGCGCGAATCTGGTCGATCCATTCCCACTGCGCCTCCACCTCGTCGCGCCGGACGAAGAGGGTCTGGTCGCCTTCGATCAGGTCGAGCAGCAAACGCTCATACGCGATGCGGCGCACCGTATCCGAAAAGGCATCCTTCATGGCGATGTCGAGCGGGACCGGACGCAGCCGCAGCCCTTCGTTCCCCAGACCGGGGACCTTGGCCATCATCGTCAGCTGAATATTCTCTTCGGGCTGGATTTCGATCACCAGCCGGTTGGGCTGCGCCTTCGCGCCGCGCCCTTCGAAGATGGAGTGCGGTATAGCGCGGAACTGCACGACGATTTCGGTCACGCGCTCGGTCATGCGCTTGCCGGTTCGCAGGTAGAACGGCACGCCGCGCCAGCGCCAGTTGTCGACATGCGCCTTGATCGCGACGAAAGTCTCGGTGTCGCTGTCCTTGCCCAGTTCCTCGTCATAGCCGGGCACGCTCTTGCCGTCGACAGCGCCGCTGCGGTACTGGCCGGTGACTACTTCTTCCTCGGCGACCGGACGCAAGGCGCGCAGCACCTTGACCTTCTCGTCGCGTACCGCCGTTGCATCGAAGCTCGTCGGCGGTTCCATGGCGACAAGTGCAAGCAGCTGGAGCATGTGGTTTTGCACCATGTCGCGCAGCGCGCCCGAATCGTCGTAATAGGCGACGCGCGATTCCAGACCGACGGTTTCCGCGACCGTGATCTGGACGTGCTCGACGTAATTCGAATTCCACACCGGCTCGAGCAGGATGTTGGCGAACCGCAGCGCCAGCAGGTTCTGCACCGTCTCCTTGCCGAGATAGTGGTCGATGCGGAAAATACGGTCTTCGCTGAAGGCCCGCGCGACCGCGTCGTTGATCTCTTCGCTCGACTGCAGATCGGTACCCAGCGGCTTTTCGAGGCCGATACGCACATTCCCGCGCGTCAGTCCGGCGCGTTCGAGCCCGCTGATGGTGGGTTCGAACAGGCTCGGCGCGGTCGAGAGAAAGATTGCCAGCCCTTCATAGCTCCCCACCTGCTTCGCCAGTTCGTCATAGCCTTCGGGAGTCGTCGCATCGACCGCGACGTAGCTCAGACGGTTGAGAAAATCGGCGAGCCCTCCGCGGCGATTCTTGGGCAGATATTTTTCGAGCGCCTCGCGCGCGAACTGGCGAAATTCGCGGGTTTCCATTTCGGATCGCGCCGTGGCGACGATCTTCAGTCCTGGATCGAGTAGTCCATCGCCATGCAGCGCGCACAGCGACGGCAGGAGCATGCGCTGGGACAGATCGCCGGTGGCCCCGAACAGTAGCAGGCGATCGGCGGTGAAATGGGTCACGGAAGCACTCCGGTCATGGTCGGGCATCCTCTCATCGGCAATGGAGTATCAGCGCCCCTGTCGATGCACCATAGGGCCGCATTCCTATTCACTTGTCGGCATACCCGGAGCCTAGACCGCATAGGGCCTATGCGCTGGTCACCTTGACCGTGCTCGACCGGAATACGCTCACACCGAAACTGGTCAGGAAACTCACGTCGGCGGCGTCGCGCCCGACACCGATCTTCACCGTCTGCGCGGGGTCGGCCATCCCGGTCGCATCGACCAGCTGCCACGTGCCGCCACCCTCGGTCTGCGGGTCGTTGAGGAACACCTCAGCGATGGCGTGGAAGTCGGGCGGATCGACGCCCGGTGCGTAACAGGCGACATAGCGCGCGGGTATCGTACTCGCCCGCGCCATTGTGACCAGCGTGTGCGCATAATCGCGGCAGATGCCGCGCCGCTCTACGAAACTGTCCAGCGCATCGGTCTGCGGTCCGGACGATCCGGGGGCGTAGGTGAAATTTTCCGCGATCCAGTCGCGAATGGCCGCGACGCGTGCGCCGCCCTCGGTCCCGGTGAACTCGGCATCGACAAAGTTCTGGAACCGGTCGGCCTGGCAATAGCGGCTGTCGAACAGATATTGCACCGCCTCGCCGGGCATCTCGTGCGGTGCCAGCCGCTGGAGCGAGCCGAGATCGGCGATCTGCCGCCTGATATTGACCTCTGCGCGATAGCCGACGCGGAATTCGCCTTGCGCACGAATCCAGATGCGGTCGCCGATATCATCCTGCGCGGAGACATGCGCACGATGTTCGGCCTCGGGCATGTCGATGTCCGCTGACAGGATTTCCTGTTCAGGGATTGCAGCCGCTTCGAATTGCAGCAGCACATCGGTGGTATCGGGCAGGTTGAAGGCGAAGGAGGTGTCTATCTTTACCGGCATATACCGCCAACGCGACAGGTCGCGGGTTGTTTCTTGCGTCCGGAATCGCCCGCCAAGGCGTCAGGCCGGCACGCCGAACAGATCGTGTGCGTCGGCCTCTTCGACAGTCACCGCCACGATGTCACCCGCGGCAAGATCCGAAGGCACGTTGCGCAGATAGACGGCACCATCGATCTCGGGTGCATCCGCCTGGCTGCGACCGGTTGCGCCGACATCGCCGTCCTCGTCCGGCAGGCCGACCTCGTCGATGATGACGGGGATCGTCGTTCCGACCTTCGATGCCAGCTTGGCGGCGCTGATCCGTTCGGTCACGGCCATGATCCGTGCATAGCGTTCTTCCTTGACCGGTTCGGGCACGGGGTCGGGCAAGGCGTTGGCCTGCGCGCCTTCGACGGGTTCGAAACGAAATGCGCCGACCCGGTCGAGCTGCGCTTCCTCAAGCCAGTCGAGCAGGTAGCGGAAATCGTCCTCGGTCTCTCCGGGAAACCCGACAACGAAGCTCGAACGGATCGCGATGTCCGGACAGATTTCGCGCCATTTGGCCAGCCGTTCGAGCACCTTGGCTTCGTTGGCCGGGCGCTTCATCGCCTTCAGCACTTTCGGGCTCGCATGCTGGAACGGGATGTCGAGATAGGGGGTCAGCAGCCCTTCAGCCATCAGCGGGATTACCGCATCGACATGCGGATAGGGATAGACATAGTGCAGGCGCACCCACGGCGCAGCGCCCTCGCTGGTCCGCAACTGGCCCAGTTCGCGAGCAAGATCGGTCATATGGGCGCGGACGTTGTGGCCCTGCCACAGACGCTCTTCGTGGCGTGTGTCGACGCCATAGGCCGACGTGTCCTGACTGATGACCAGCAGTTCTTTCGTGCCTGCGGCGACCAGTTTTTCCGCCTCGCGCAGGACCGCATCGATCCGCCGGCTCGCCAGCTTTCCGCGCAGATCTGGGATGATGCAGAAGGCGCAGGAGTGATTGCAACCTTCAGAAATCTTCAGATAGCTGTAGTGCCGCGGCGTCAGCTTGACGTCTGGTTGCGGGATCAGGTCGATGAAGGGCCCCTGCGATGGCGGCGCATGCGTGTGGACGGCATCGACGACCTGTTCGTATTGATGCGCGCCGGTCACCGCCAGCACCTGCGGGTGCGCCTTGCGAATGGCGTCAGCTTCTTCGCCCATGCACCCGGTCACGATGACCCGGCCGTTCTCGGCAATGGCTTCGCCGATGGCCGCCAGGCTTTCTTCCTTGGCGGAATCGAGGAAACCGCAGGTATTGACCAGCACGACATCGGCACCCGCATAATCGGGGCTCATCGCGTAACCGTCGGCGCGCAGGCGCGTCAGGATGCGCTCGCTGTCGACCAGCGCCTTGGGGCAGCCGAGGGAAACCATTCCGACCTTTTTCTGGTGGGGAATAGCAGTTGTGGTGGTGCTCATGATTGCGCGCGCCTTTACACGCAAGCAGCCCGCCACGCTAGAGCGACGGTGTTCCGGCCGAATTGCTCAGGCGATCGCCGGGCAGGCCAACGGACGTCGCCTGTCAGGCATCAATCGCATCGCGACCGTTACGACCGTGTCCGTCGCCCTTCAGTTCGCCGCTTACGGTAGGAATGATCTCGACGAGGATATCGCCTGCCTCCAGTCGCTGGCACTCGTCTTCCCAGAATCCCAGCGCACGCCCGTTGCGATAGACGCGAAGACCGCGTCCCCCGGTATCGAGTTCGGAGATCGACAGCCCGACCTCGGAATCGTGAACCAGCCGTTCGACCAATTGCACGCGGCCCGAAACCGACGCCAGGTCGGCCAGATAATCGGCGATATGCTCGCCCTTCGCGCTACCGGCCATCAGCAGGCCGGTAAAGCGGACCGGATTGATGACGTTGTTCGCGCCCGCCTGCCGCGCAAGCAATTCGTTGTCGTCCGCGCGGACGACGGCGCTGATCGGGACATTCGGCGCCAGTGAACGTGCGGTCAGCGTGATCAGGATCGTCGTGTCGTCGCGCCCCGCCGAAATCAGCACATTGCCCGCTTCCGATATGCGCACCGCCTTCAGCGTCTCGTCGCGCGTCGCATCGGCGGCCATGACATTGCAGCCGAGCGATTCCGCCGCGGCAAGCCTTTCCTCGCTCGGATCGATCACGACGATCGTGCTGGGATCGGTGCCGCGCTCGATCAGTTCGGCGACGGCTTCAGATCCGGAGACACCGTAACCCAGCACGACGATGTGATCCTGCAACTGGTCCTGGATGCGCGCCATGCGAAATTTCTCCCAGCTTCGCTTGATTAGGAAATTATAGGCCGTGCCCACGAAAATGAAGAGTACGGCAAACCGTACCGGCGTCACGATCACCGCCTCGACCAGTCGGGCGCGGTCGGAAATCGGCGCGATATCGCCGAATCCGGTGGTGGTGATCGAAATCATGGTGAAATAGACCACGTCGAGGAAACTGACCTCGCCGTCGAGATTGTCCACCAGCCCTTCGCGATCCCACCAGTGGATCATGATCACGGCCATGATCAGCGCCAGCGCCAGGCCCAGCCTGATGCCTATATCGCCCCAGACGGGAATTTTCACGGCCCTGCGGAGGGGCTGGAAACGGGGCCCGCGAACATGTGCGCCGCCCGGGCCGAGCCGGTCGATCTGGCTTCTGTCGCTCATCAGGCGCCTCTGTCGGCCAGCTTTCCGGTGGGGTCAACGGGCTTGCCATCCTTCAGGATGTCGAAATGCAGTTCGGGGCGCTTGGCTTCGCCGCCCTGTCCGGCAATCCCGATGCGTTCGCCGGCATTGACGTATTCGCCCAGTGTCACCGTCAGCCTTACCAAATGGCCGTAGCGCGTGCGCCAGCCGTTTCCATGGTCGAGCACGACGAGATAGCCGAAGCGTCCAGAATCGCGCTGGGCGTAAACCACCTTGCCGCTCGCGGAAGCCCGTACCATGTCGCCGGGCTTTACCGCGATGTCGATGCCTTCGTGACCGCCGCCATCGGCTCGATGACCGAAACCGAACAGCACCTTTCCGTCGTGCGGGCGGCGAAAATAGGGATGCTCGCGTTGCTGTATTGCGACCGGGCTCGCTGCGCCGACGGCAGGTATGATCAGCTTCTGGCCGACCTGCACGGCGTAGGGCTTTTGCAGCCCGTTGGCGATGGCGATGAGGTCGAATTCGATGCCGTAACGCTCGGCAATCCCGAGGGCGGTTTCGCCCTTCTTTACGGTATGAACGCGCTGGCGCGGAATGATCAGCACCTGTCCGACCCTGACGTCGTAAGGCGCGACGAGACCGTTTGCGGCGGCGATGACTGCCTTCGGCACACCGGCCCGATTGGCAATGCCGTTCAGCGTCTCTCCGTCCTCGACCTTATGCTCGGTCTCGGTGGCAGGGTTTCCGGCTGCGACGAGGGCAACAGCAAGGAGCGGAACGAGCAAGGCATTCTTCATGATTCGTAGCGTTCCCCCAGCGCACCGAGCGAGGCATGGTGCGTCAGGTCGAGGTGGAGCGGCGTCACCGAAATGTAGCCCTCGTCGATGGCTTCGAGATCGGTTCCGTGATCGAGCGTGTGCTCGATCGCTTCGAGCCCGAACCAATAATATTTGAACCCTCGCGGATCGCGACCCTCGACGACCGTGCCGCGCGAATAGTCGTGAAAGCCCTGCCGTGTGACCCGGATGCCCTTCACATCGCCAGAAGGAAGGGCAGGGAAATTGACGTTGACCAGCGTGCGCTTCGGCAGTGGCGTGTCGAGAAGGGGTGCAAGAACCCTAGTCCCCCATTCGACTGCCGCGTCGAAAGGCACGTCGGCCCCCATGCCTTCGCGCGCATAGACCTGGCTCAGGGCGATCGATCGTACGCCTGCCAGCGCCCCTTCGATGGCCGCCGAAACGGTGCCCGAATAGGTGATGTCGTCGGCAAGATTGGCGCCGCGGTTCACGCCCGACAAGATCACGTCGGGCGCGCCATCGATGACCTTGCGCATGCCCAGCGTGACCGCATCGGTTGGTGTGCCCGTGACCGAGAAGCGGCGCTCGTCATGCTTGCGCAACCGGACGGGCCGGTTCAGCGTGAGGGCGTGACCCATGCCCGACTGTTCCTCGTCCGGGGCGCAAATCCAGATATCGTCGCTGAATTCGCGCGCGATCGCTTCGAGCACGCTCAGCCCCTGCGCGCGAATGCCGTCGTCATTGGTCAAGAGAATGCGCATCAGCCGCGTGGCTCCAGTGCCGTGATCCCGCCCATATAGGTCTGCAACGCATCGGGTACCGTGACGCTCCCGTCCGCGTTCTGGTAATTCTCCATCACTGCCACCAATGTTCGCCCGACGGCCAGGCCCGAACCGTTGAGCGTGTGGACGAAGGCGGTCTTCTTTTCTCCTTCGGGGCGATAGCGTGCATTCATGCGCCGCGCCTGGAAATCTCCGGTGTTGGAACACGAGGAAATCTCGCGATAGGCATCCTGGCCGGGCAACCAGACCTCCAGGTCGAACGTCTTTTGCGCGCCGAAGCCCATGTCCCCCGTGCACAGCAGCATGCGCCGATAGGGCAGGTCGAGCGCCTCGAGCACGCCTTCGGCACAGCGCGTCATCCGCTCGTGTTCAGCCTCGCTGTCTTCGGGGCGGCAAATGGTCACCAGTTCGACCTTTTCGAACTGGTGCTGGCGGATGAAGCCACGCGTGTCGCGCCCCGCCGCGCCTGCCTCGGACCGGAAGCACAGCGTGTGTGCCGTAAGGCGGATCGGCTCGGCAAGATCGCCAATAATTTCGCCTGCGACCGAGGCCGTCAACGGCACCTCGGAAGTCGGCACCAGCCAGCGGTCGTCGGTCGTGCGAAAGCTATCCTCGGCGAATTTCGGCAGTTTGTCGGTGCCATACATGGCGGCATCGTTGACGAGCACCGGCGGATTGCATTCGGTATAGCCGTTCTCGCGCGTCTGCTTGTCGAGCATGAATTGCGCCAGTGCACGGTGTAGCCTCGCCATGTCGCCGCGCAGGAAGGTGAAACGCGCCCCTGACAGCATGGCGCCGGTCTCGAAATCCATTCCCAGGTCTGGGCCGAGGTCGGCATGCTCCCTGGGCTCGAAGTCGAAGCTTCGTCGATCGCCCCATTGGCGCTGTTCGACATTGTCGGTCTCGTCGATACCGTCCGGTACATCGTCCGCCGGAAGGTTCGGCAGTCGCGCGAGAATATCTTCGAGCTGTCGGGCCGCTTCACGCTCGGCGTCTTCCCATTGCGGCATGTCCGCCTTGATCTGCGCGACCTCGGCTTTGAGCTTTTCGGCCACCTCGTTGTCGCCCTTGCCCATCGCGGCGCCGATGGCCTTGGATGCCTCGTTGCGGCGGCTTTGGGCCTGCTGAACCCTAGTAGCCGCGTCGCGCTTCTGGGCGTCGAGTTCGAGTACACGTTTCGCCGCGGGTTCGAGCCCCCTCCGCGCTAGCGCCTGGTCGAAACCCTCGGGGTTCTCCCGTATCTTCACAATATCATGCATGGCGACGCGCTATGCCGTTTCGGTTGGCGCTTTTCCAGTGCGGAAAAATTTCACGGGCACCGATTCTCGGCTGGCTGGTTGACCCCGACATGGTGCCAGTTCGCCCAAGAATAACAAAGGCAGACAAGTCTTGACCGGAAAACCCATTATCCCTCCTCGAAGAACGCGGTTCATCGATATGCTGGACGCCGGTATCCGGCTCGGGCGCAAGGCAGGCGTCGTCTCACCTGCCGTAATGGAAAAGGACGCTCTACTTGAGGACGTCAGTGCAACCTATAGGTTGCAGGATTTCGGTGACCGATGGTTCGAAGGTGCGCTTGACCGGTTGCTGAAGTCGGTGCGCAACGAAGCGCAACTAAACGCGGCGGGTGAACTTGCGGCGGAAAAAACCCTCCATCACCTGCTACGCGACCGGCTTTATGCGCAAATGTGGTTCGACAAGCACTCTGAAATTCTCGCTCGACCGATCAAACGCCCGGTCGTGATCGTTGGCCCGATGCGCTCGGGAACGACACGGCTACACCGGCTGCTGGCGGCGGACAGGCGCTTTGCCCATCTGCGCAGCTTCGAGACAATCAGCCCGGTGCCGCGTCCCGATTTCGAACAGGTTCTGGCGGGCGAGGCCGAGGATTTCAGACCGAAGCTCGCCGCTCGCATCCTGAAAGTGGCGCGACTGGCCAATCCGCGGACGCTATCGATCCATCCGACCGGCCCGTACGAGCCCGAGGAAGAACTCGGCCTGATCGCCGCTAGCATGTATGGCATGAAGTTCGAGGCGCAGTGGCAAATCCCGACCTACACGCGATGGTGCGAGACGACGAGCGCGGTGCCTGCCTATCGGCATATGGCCAATCTGTTGCGACTTATCGGCTGGTCGCAGCAGGAAAGTTCGTTGCGACCGTGGATACTGAAAACGCCGCAACACATGCTCGATCTCCCCGCGCTGCTCGAAGTCTTCCCCGACGCTAGGCTGATTTTCACCCATCGCGATCCGACGCAGGTCGTCGGCAGCGCGGCTTCGCTCGCCTGGAACCAGACCATTATCTATTCCGATCATGTCGATGCGGAAGCATTGGGCAAGGAGTGGTTGCGGAAAACCGAATTGATGGTCGACCGTATGCGCGCTGCCCGGGCAGCCATTCCCCTCGATCGGCAAATCGACGTCCAGTTCGATGCGATGGACCGCGACTGGCGCGGGACAATGGAGCGAGTGTACGAGTTCCTCGAACTGGATATGGCGCCGGCCATTCCGGGTATGGAAGACTATATTTGGCGTAGCGCCGTGCTCAGGCGCAAGCCGCATCGCTACTCGCTCGAAGAATTTGGCTTGAGCGAAGACGAAGTTCACGAACGCTTTGGCGATTACGTTCGCGCTTTTGCAATACCGCGAGAGAACAGCGGTGATGCGTTCGCGCCGCGGCGAGCAAAGCAAGCATAGGACAAGATAAAGCAAACCGCGCGATGCCATCGGGCATCGCGCGGTCTTGCGTTTGTCCGGGCAGGTTTACCAGTTGAGCGTTGCAGTGACGAATATCTGGCGCGGATTGCCGTAATAGGCAGTCAGTGTTCCTTCGGCGCCAAGGGTCGGCACATAATTCCCACTGGCATTGCGCAGGAACTCACCCGTGTCCGGATTCTGCGCTAGGAAGTTATAGCCCGAAACGACATATTGCTTGTCGGTCAAATTGCGGCCGTGAAGGCCAAGGCTGAAGCTGTCGTCGTCGGCAGTCCAGACGATGCTGGCATCGAACAGCGTGTAGGATGGCTGGTCGAGCATCGGGGTGAGAAGTTCGAACTGCTGCGTATCGCTGCGGTGCGATGCTGTGCCGCTGAGATTGACGATCCCCTCAGCAGCCGGGAAGGCAAGATTGACCGTGCCGGCCGCAGTCCATTCGGGGGTGTTCTGAAATGCGCGGCGATCGGCTACGTCGATCCCGCGTGAATCGATGAACTGCTTGTACTCGGCATCGAGATAGCCGACCATGCCGCTCAACCCGAAGCGACTGCCTGCCCCGGCGAAATCGCGTGCAAGAGTGGCGACTGTTTCGAATTCGATACCCTTGATTTCGGCCTCACCCGCATTGGTCGTGACGCCGATGAACGTCTGCTGGCCATTTATGACGGTTCCGACCGAGCCGGGAACCTGCACATCCTTATAGTCCGACTTGAAGGCGGCAAGAGCGATGTTCACGTCGTTGTCGAGGAAGGCTGCCTTGTAGCCGATCTCGTAGGTGTCGACCGTTTCCGGATCGAAGGTCATGAAATCGAAGACTTCGTCGGGGCTTACCGTGCCGTTGCCATCGGCATCTGGAGCGGCGGTGCTGACGCCGCGCGGATCGAAGCCGCCTCCCTTGAAACCCTTCGAAAAACTCGCATAGAGATTGTGATCGGGCGTCGGCTTGAAGCTGATTGATGCCCGCGGCGTGAAACGCTTGAATTCGCGGGTGCCTTCGAAATCCGACTGGGTCGCGAAAAGTATTCCCTGTCCGCCAAAATAGGGCGATCCACCGCCGATGTACACGGCGCGGTCGACCGTGCTGCTGCGCGTATCCCAGGTATAGCGACCACCCGCCGAAACACTGAGCTGGTCGGTAATGTCAAATGTCGCATCGGCAAATATGGCGTATGTTTCTGTGTCGACGTCGCCCGCGGTCAGCGCCGTGACCGTACCCGGCAAGCGCACATCGAAAATTGTTACGGCATTGGCGTCGAGATAATATGCGCCGAGCAAACCGGTGACATTGCCGAAATCGAACAACGCCTGAAATTCCTGGCTGAACTGCTTGTTTTCGTAGATTGCCGGAACATCGAGATCGACTGCCGGCAGGGAGTCGAAATCGATCGGCGTTCCGCTGGCATCCTTGCGATAGCCGGTGATGCTGCGCAGCGTCAGCCAGTCGCCGGCCTCGATCTCTGCAAAAAGCGAGCCGCCATAAGCTTCGACGTCCTGCTCCGGGTCGAGCAACGCCCCGCGCGTATCGTAGACATCGTCCAGTACAGGCGCCTGCGTCGCCAGGCTTTCGATCAGACGGTGGCCGCCGCGCGGGCTGGAATTGTCATCGGTGTAATCGCCGGAAAGCCGCACGAAAACACCGCCTCGATCATATTCGAGCGAAGCGCGTGCGCCATAGACCTTCTTGTCGTAATTCTCGTCGCCGGTGGTCAGGTTCTGGCCGAAACCGTCGCGCGTCAACACTGCGCCGGCCGCACCGAAGGAAAGGCCGCTTTCACCGATCGGCATGGCAAAATTTGCGACAACGTCTGCCTGATCATAGCTGCCATAGGTCGCGCGGATGCTTGCGCGAGGCTCGTCACCAAGTCGCTTGGTCACATATTTGACCGCGCCACCGATGGTGTTGCGACCGTAAAGCGTGCCTTGCGGCCCGCGCAACACCTCGATCCGTTCGACATCGTAAATGTCGAGCACGGCGGCTTGAGGACGGTTGAGATAGACGTCGTCGAGGTAGATGCCGACACCCGATTCGAAACCGGCCACGGGATCCTGCTGGCCGACGCCGCGAATGAAGGCGGTGAGGGTGGAATTGGTGCCGCGCGAAGCTTCCAGCGTTACGTTGGGCGCCGACTGGGCCACGTCGATCACGTCGATCGCGCCGCGATTGAGCAGTTGCTCGCCGCTGATCGCAGTCACCGCGACGGGCACGTCGATCAACCGTTCTTCACGGCGACGTGCCGTGACGATGATTACATTGTCGTCGGCAGTTTCAGCAGTTTCCGTCGTTTCGGATGGCTGCGCGTCCGACTGCGCGGTGGCGGGCATGGCCCATGCCAGCCCGGCTGTGCCGACCAACAACGATGCGGCGAGCCGCGTGGGGCGAAAGTGCATAAAAATCCCTCCCAGGTAAATCATCTGCAGTTCCAATATTGAAAACTGAACCAACTTTCAAGTTTGTCATTGCATCATGTCCGAATTTTTGTCTAGGCGTGTGCAGCAGGGAGGGTTTCGACATGGCCGCTTCGGCATCGGATGAAAGCAAAGTGCCGCGAACCGAGCGCGGGCGCAGGACTTTGAGAAAGCTGCTGGATTCGGCAGCGAAGGAGTTTGGTGAACGCGGGTTTCACGAGGCTTCGATCAGCTCGATCACGCGTCGTGCCGAGGTCGCGCTCGGCACCTTTTATACCTATTTCGACAGCAAGGATGCGATCTTCCGCGCGCTGGTCGCCGATATGAGCGATGCGGTAAAGTCGGCAGCGCGCGATGCCCTGGAGGAGCGGATGGATCCGCTGGAAATAGAACGGGCGGCGCTTGCTGCGTTTCTGCGGTTCGCGGGCGAACACAAGGAAGTCTATCGCATCATCGACGAGGCCGAATTCGTCGATCCCGACAGCTATCGCCAGCATTACGAAACGATCGCCGCGCGGATTCAGGATCGCCTTCAGGGTGGCGTGGAAAAGGGCACGATGCGACAGGGGCTGGGGGAGACCGAGGCCTGGGCGCTGATGGGCATCAACGTGTTCCTTGGCCTGCGCTATGCGATCTGGGCCCGGGCCGGAGACCCGTCGCTGGAAGACGTTGCTGCGAAAGCCAACACCATGCTCGGGTGGGGAATCAGCACATAGCCCTTCGCATGCGCTCGCTGGAACTCGGTGCGCTATGCCACGTTATTCTCCCAAAGGAGAATTGCATATGATTGGCAAGGTTATCGGAGCGTTCGTTGGCGACAAGGTCGCCAAGCAGACGAGCGGAATTGGTGGTGCAGGCGGTGCCGCACTGGGCGTGATCGCAGCGAGTGTTCTGCGACGCATGAGTCTCCCAGCCATGATCGCTCTGGGTGCAGGTGGATACCTAGCGAAAAAATATAGCGAGAAGCGCGAACGCGAAAAAACGCTAGATCGCTCGACGGCGTCAGTTCGCGCGCCGGTATCGAAAGCGACGACTGTTCCGCCCACCGTCTGAACGCTTCACAAATAGAACTACTGGAAAGCCGCCGTCAAAGGCGGCTTTCTTTTTATCGATCATGTGCAGCTTCGGGTTGACGCGCATTGCTGCTCGGGTTTCAAGCATGCGAACTTCGGCCATTGACGAGAGACGCCATGCCTACCCACCCAAACTTGCCAGCGCGGTTCCGGTCATGGCTGTTTGCGCCGGGCGACAGCGAGAAGAAAATGGTGAGGGCCACGGAAGGTGACGCCGACATCGTCATCTTCGATCTCGAAGATGCGGTGGCAGAGGATGCGAAGCCCGAAGCACGCAAACTGATCGCGAACTTCCTGAGTGCGCAGGACACGTCGGCCCGCCATCGGCTGTGGGTCCGGGTAAATCCGCTCGATGGGCCGCACACTGCCGCCGATCTGGCGGCGATCATGCCGTCTGCCCCCGGGGGCATCATGCTCCCCAAGTCGCGCGGACGCGACGATGTCGAGAGGCTCGACATACTCTTGACCGCGCAGGAGATCGGGCACGGATTGCCTATCGGCGCGACCCCGGTGATTGCCCTGGTGACCGAAGTCGCTGCGGCCATGTTCACGACCGGCGATTATGCCGGCGCGCCCCGTCTTGTCGCGATGACCTGGGGGGCAGAGGATCTGGCAGATTCGATTGGCGCACTGACCAATCGTGGCCCCGATGGCGAATATGGTTTCACTTATGAACTCGCGCGAAGCCTAACGCTGCTTGGCGCAGCCGCCGCGAGCATTCCGGCGATCGAGACGATCGACGGTGATTTTCGCAACCTCGAAGGCTTGAAGGCGCGCGCCGAAAAGGTCCGTCGGGACGGCTATCGTGGAATGCTGGCGATTCATCCGGCGCAGGTGCCCGTGATCAGTTCGATGCAAATCCGGGCGCGGGAACTATCGGCCATAATGGCAGGATGCTAGACCGTCCGCATCTCAGCCGCGCGCAGCAATTGCTTGCGCAGGTCGAGTTCTAGCGCGAAAGTTTTGCCACTTCGGCCAGCACGGTATCGGCCCATTCGGGCCGGCAGATCAGCAGATCGGGCATGTAGGGGTTAGGCTGGTTATACAACAGCGGACTGCCGTCAATGCGGCTGGCATGGAGGCCATGGCCCAGCGCGACAGCAACCGGGGCTGCGCTGTCCCATTCGTATTGTCCACCTGTGTGGAGATAGATTTCCGCTTCGCCGCGCACGACGGCCATGGCCTTTGCCCCGGCTGAGCCCATTGGCAAGATTTCCGCACCGATCGCCTCGGCAACACGCATGGCCTCGGCCGCAGGTCGGGTCCGGCTGACAACCATGCGTGGTGGAGCCGCCGGTTCCGCCAAGCTGACGGGAGCATCGCTACGGAGGACTATTCCCAAATCGGGGAGACAGACGGCACCGGTTACGGGTCTGCCTCCGACACACAGGCCGATATGGATCGCCCAATCGGTTCGCGCTTCGCCATATTCTCGCGTACCGTCCACCGGATCGACGATCCAGACACGCTCTTTTTCCAACCGTTTGCTGTCGTCGTTGCCCTCTTCGGACAAGAGCCCGTCTTCGGGCCGATGTTCACGCAATGCGCGGCAAAGGAACTCATTAGCGATCTGGTCGCCAGCAACGCCTAGAGCCTGACCGGAAAAAACGTTGCTCCGCCGAACTTCGACGAGGATACGGCCTGCCACGTCGGCGAGATGGACGGCGAGTTCTGCGTCGGTCATGCGGGCGAGCCTTGCGTCGAAAACGAGGGGCTCGAATAGCAGAGCGCTGCTGTCATGCGAACCCCTGAATTCTTCTTTGCTGAATACTCGCTCTTGAAATCAGGCGGGTCTTCGGGCGTAGAATCCGAAACCTGCGATGATGGCGTAGCAGATGGCAGGAAGCGTCAGCGCCAGCGCGAGGCTTCCCGTGGCATCGGCCAGCATTCCGAAGAGCACCGGCACCACGGCGCCCCCGAATATCGCGACGTTGATTATGCCCGAACCGTCTGCGGCGCGCGGTCCAAGCTTTTCGCTGGCGAGCGAGAAGATGGTCGGGAACATGATCGAATTCATCAGGCCGACCGCGAGCAGGCTGTAACCCGCGACCTCCCCACTGGAATTGGCGCTTATCAGGATCAGCACGATTGCGCCGATTGCGTTGAAGAGCAGGATTTTCCCCGGCGAGAAAATGCGGAGGAACAATGAGCCAATGAAACGACCGATCATCGCGCCGCCCCAATAGTAGCCAATCATCCAGCCGATGACACTTTCCGGCTGACCGAGCACCCGATCCTGGGCGAGGTAGTTGATGATGATCGAACCGATGGCGACCTCTGCGCCGACGTAGAGGAAGATGGACAAGGCACCATAGCCGAAACGGGTCCGCTTGAGCAGGTCGAACCCGGCGAGCCCCGAAGATGCTTCGTGTTTTTCCCCTTGCAGCCGGTTGCGAAACATCCAGACAGCGAGAGCGACGAGAGCAATCAGCACTGCAACGCCAAGATAGCCTTGCCAGATCGCCTCGCTTTCGGCCTGTCGATAAGCTGTCAGTTCTGCACCAGACAGTTCGTCGGCCGTCACATTGGCGAGGCTACCGAGAATGACGATCGATCCGACGATGGGAAAGATCGTGGTGCCGAGCGAGTTGAACGCCTGCGCGAAGGTCAAGCGGCTATGCGCAGTCTTTTGCGGGCCGAGCAGAGAGATCAACGGATTGGCGACGACCTGCACGATGACGACCCCGCTGGCGAGTACGAACAGCGCGAAGAGGAAAATCGAATAGGTTGCGGTCTGGCTCGCCGGAATGAACAGCAGGCAGCCGATCATCATCGTGACCAGTCCGGCCACAGCGCCACGCATGTAACCGATTTTCTTGACCAGTTTCGCCCCGGGGATACCGATGACGAGATAGGCGGTGAAGAAGCAGAACTGCACCAGCATAGCCTGCGTGTAATTGAGCGTAAAAAGCTCTTTCAGTTTGGGAATGATCACATCGTTGAGCGAAGTGATCCCGCCAAAGATGAAGAAAAGGCCGAAAACGAAGTATTGCAATCCCGGCGCGTTGATGCCGTTGCCATCATCGTCGATCGGATGAGGATCGGTGCTCGACGAAACGTCCGGTGCCAGTGCCATGCTACGCTATTCTCCCCAATTCCCGGCGCGGCCCTTGATCATGCAGGCCGGTCTGGTGCCACGTGTTTGGCACTGTTTTCGCTCCGCTCAAAGCGAATACGAATGCGCCCCTATCGCATCAGCCGATCAGAAAGAGCAAACGGTTTCATTGGCAGTTTCCTCCCGTTTGATCGTCGCGATGTCAAAAGAGAATTCAGCTACGCTTGCAAATTCGAGGCTGTCGCCGAGGCCAGGCGCGCATTCCTCGGTAATCACCATTTCGCGCCAGTCCTTGCCTGCAGCGACCGACAGCGGCTGCGTTAGATCGATTTCCGTCTCGCCGACGGTTAGCGTCACAGGCGCCGTTGGGCGCGCCGCGACACGATAGACGATCCTGTAGCTGCCTGTCCCTTCGCCCTCCTGTGCGATGGTCAGCGCCGATCCGGGGGCAAAGGCGATATTGCGCGAATCTTCCTGCGCATTGCGGTCTATTCCGCGCGCGATCACGCCGCCGGCATTTCCGCGCAGGTCTGGCAGATCGTTGCCCCCTGCGCTCGCTTCGATGTTCTCGGCAAAGCGGCCATTGACGAACCATTCGGACGCGGCGGCTTCGGTGAGAGCGGCGCAGTTCTCGACGAGTTGGGGGAGGGGAGTTCGATCGTCGAGCGAGCGGCCGTATCCGAATGCAAATTGCGCGCCTTGGGGCGAGTTTACCGGCGTGCCCACGCAACTTTGCGGCCAGGAGAAGGAAAGCCGCCCTGTTGCAGGCTGCGCACCGGTCAGCACATCGGCGACGCCTGCCCCTTCGCTGCCCGGCAGCCATGATGCGACGAATGCATCGGACGCGTTGATTTCGCGATTGACCCACAAGGGCCGCCCGCTGAGGAAAACGGCCACGGTCGGCACGCCAGCCTCCTTGAATTGTCGCAGTAGAGTGAG
Source organism: Citromicrobium sp. (assembly GCA_003248395.1). Lineage (GTDB taxonomy): Bacteria > Pseudomonadota > Alphaproteobacteria > Sphingomonadales > Sphingomonadaceae > Qipengyuania. Next base: position 13,108 of record QFNA01000024.1, on the reverse strand, counting down.
CCCCTCTTCGTCGCGGAAGGCGAGATTTTTCCGGTCGCCCGCGAACTCCGCATAGGGCTCCTCGCCGAAGACCACGACGGCGACATCGGGTACTTCAGTATATCTGCCGTCTTCGGACAGCGTAGCCGTACCGCCAGCTGCGCGGGCAGCCTTTTGAATACCCTGGAAAATCGACGTGGCTCCGGGGAAATCGCCATTGTCGAGTTCGCCGCCGCCCTGCCATGTCAGCGACCAGCCGCCCGCGGCTTGCGCTACGCTATCTGCAGCAGAACCGGCAACCAGTATGCGCGACCCCGTCTTCAAGGGGAGCACGCCATCGTTTTTCAGGATGACCTGGGACTTCGCCACGGCTTCGCGTGCGATTGCCCGATGTTTGGCTGAGCCCAAGAGAACGAACTGGCCGGCATTCGCTCTTTCGGAAGGTTTGGGCGCATTGGCATCGAGCAATCCTGCGCGCTGCTTGACCTTGAGAACCCTCGTTACCGCCTCGTCCAATGTCGCCATCGGGATCGTGCCGTCTTCTACTTGCGCGACGAGGGTCTCTAGCAGTCCCTTCCAGTCGTCCGGCACCATGTAGATATCGAGCCCCGCCAGCAGTGCCTGCGGACAATCGGTGTTGGTGCAGCCTGCCACCTGGCCATGACCGTTCCAGTCACCCACCACGAGGCCGTCGAAGCCCATCTCGCCGCGCAGGACACCCGTCAGCAACGCCTTGTTGCCGTGCATCTTGGTGCCATTGATCGAGTTGAAGCTGGCCATGATGGTTTCGACGCCGGCCGCGATCGCTGCCGGATAGGGACGCGCGTGGATCGCTTTCAGTGCCTCGATATCGCCGTCGACATCGCCCTGATCGACGCCCTGCGCAGTGCCGCCATCTCCAAAGAAATGTTTGGCCGTGGCGATCACATGACCATTGCCCAGCCTGTCACCGCTCGCCTTGCGACCTTGCAAGCCCTCAACGAGTGCCGCGCCCATTTGCGCCACGAGATCGGGGTCTTCGGAATAGCTCTCGTAACTGCGGCCCCAGCGGTCGTCGCGCGCGACGGCGACGGTTGGCGAAAAATTCCAGTCTATGCCGGTCACTTCGATTTCGACCGCAGTAGCTTCGCCGATGCGCCGGACCAGATCGACGTCGCGCGTCGCGCCCAGCCCGATATTATGGGGGAAGAGCGTCGCACCAACGACATTGGTATGGCCATGCACGGCGTCGGTACCCCACATTGTCGGGATGACAGGTCCGCCATCGGCCTGCGGGGCGACCGAAGCTTCGTACATTTCATCCGCCAGCCTCAGCCAATCTTCGGGCGGGGCCAGTTCGTTGCCATAGGGCCCGCCATTGCCGCCGTTGAGATAGCTGCCGAAGCGATAGCGACGCATGTCAGCTGCAGTGAAGGAATTGATTTGCGGCTGGATCAGTTGCGCGACCTTGCGCTCAATGCCCATCCGCGAAACGATTGCCGCTATCGCGGCACTGTCGGTATCGGACGCAGGAACGGCCGTTTCCAAGGCGCGGGAAGTGCTATCCTCCCTCGCGGGAAGCGTTGAGCACCCGGCCAGCGCCAGACCGGCAGCCGACGCCATCCACAAAGCCTTCATGTCACGATCTCTCCCTCACGGTTCTCTGTTGAGAACGTTATCAATGACGGGATTGACACGTCCTGTTCGCGAAATCAACCCGCTAGATTGCGCGGGGGACGGTCAGTAGAAGAACTGTCGCCAGCGCTGTCAGCGCCGCGAGCACCAGGAACAGGCCCTGGAAGCCGAACAGCGGCACCAGCGCGATCGTCAGCCATGGCATGATCAGGCTGGGCACGGTGTTGGTGAGGTTGAAAATGCCGAGGTCGCGGCCGCGCGTCTGTGGGCGCGGAAGGACCCGCAAGGTCTGGCTCGAATGCAGGGCAAGGAAGACGCTCGTGGCGAGGCCGAACACGACGTAGGCCCCGATTGCAGCGGTCAGCGTAGACGATAGCGCCATACCCACCAATCCGATCACGCCGATGCCCGCGCCAATAGCGAGAGGTCGGATGGGCCTGTTCGACCGGTCTGACCAGCGCCCCGCGATCAGTGCAAGCGGGATCGACAGGGCAAGGACGCTGGTGAAGAGAATTGCCGTGTCATGGTCACCGAAACCGTCTTCGATCCTGCCGAACCAGATCAGGAGGTAGGCGAATAGCGACGCTTCCGCGATCTGGACCAGCAAGCGTGCCAACCACATTCTTACCGTGGCTTGCTTCTTGCCGGTCGTCGGGGGCGCCAACCCGTCGCCGATGCCGGCGGACACCAGCAATTCGGGCATCGGGCGAGGGCGGCCGAACAACAGCACGGGTAGGACAAGCACCGCGACCATGGCCACCACCAGCATCAGGCGCTGGTCTGCACTGGCCAGCCCGGGCAGGGTCACCAGTGCGCCCGAGGCCGCACCGAATGCCGGTGCGAAGGAGAGCAATCCCCCGAGCGTTCCCTTCTGCTCGTCGGGCACGCAGTCCCCGGCCCATGCCGCGAGTGGTGCGAGCATCATGTTGAGTGCGACCTGCCACACGACGATCAGCGCGAGCAGCGTCTCTGGCGTGGTGGCAAGCGGCACGCAAAGTAGCAGCGCACCCGACAGAAACAGGCCGCAAAGGATCCAGGGGCGTCGGGCGCCTGTCCGGTCGCTCAACCATCCGAAAGCGATGTTGCCGAGGCTCGCGGCGATCGCCCCGGCAAATGCGATATAGGCCAAGATGTCGACCGTGCGCTCGGGCGCCATCGCGCCGACGCGCAGTTGCAGCAACACCGTCAGGAAAGGGACGTAGGCCACCGCGCCGCCCGAGGCGGCAAGGGCGTAAAGCCACAGGAACCGGGTCGATTGCCGCCTCGTAGCGACGGGTGATTCGCTCATGCGGCGGGGGCTTGCCCCGTCGATCCGCGAATTACCAGTTCTCCTTCGATGACGACCGGCTGGGCAACGTCTTCTCCGTTGCGCGCAGCAATCAGCAATTCGACTGCGCGCGAGGTGGTGGCGGCGACCGGTTGGTCCACGGCTGTCAGCGGTGGATTGGTGAAGCGCACGATGGGCGAATTGTCGAAACTGACGATCGACAGATTTTGCGGCACCCCGAGCCCACGTTCACTTGCGACTTGCAGCGTGGCGAGAGCCATCTGGTCGCTGCTGGCGATAATTGCGGTTGGCGGATCGCCGCTGGAAAGCAAAGCTGTCGCCGCCACTCGACCACTTTCGAAGCCGAAATCGCCCCGCTCGCACAGGCCCCCAGTCTCGAGCCCCGCCGACTGCAAGGCCTCGCGCCAGCCGTTGATGCGTCTTTCCGACAGGCTGAAGTCCGCCGGCCCGGCAATGAATCCTATCCGGCGATGCCCCAGCGCGATCAGATGTTCGCTGGCAAGGCGCGCATTGAATGTGTCCCCCATGGTCATCGCGATGCCGTCCCCCTGCGCCGTCGACCCGATCCGGGCAAAGGGTATCTGCCGCTCGGCAAGCAGTCCGGTAATCAGCGGATTTTCCGAATGTGGCGGCGTCAGGATCACCCCGTCGGGTTGCAGGGCGGCGATGGCTGCGCCCAGTTCGCGCTCGACGTGGTCGTTATGCGTATCGACGAGTTCGATTAGCATGCGATAGCCATGCTCGGCGCAGGTCAGCATTCCGCCGAGGAGCATCTGGTCGACCCAGTCACGTCCTTCGCGCGCTTTCCAGTCGGCTATGGTCAGATCGCGATCGTTGATAGCCAGGATGATGTACGATCGCGACCCGCTCATCCGCTGTGCCGCGATCGAAGGCACGTAACCCAGCTTGTCGATGCTCGCCTGCACTCGCTCCTTCATCGCGGGACGTACATTGGCTTCATTGTTGATGACGCGGCTCACCGTTTGCAGCGAAACGCCTGCATCGGCCGCCACGTGCTTGATCGTCACCGCCTGCCGTCTCCGGCCGCCCGGTTTTTTGCCCCCGCTCATATCCCGATTGCTACCCCCAATTCCGGTGCCGTGCCAAGCGTCATGCCGCCTCCGCGTCGCGAGCTCCGCAATATCGTGCGATATAGGCATGATGATCGGGCAATCCGGCGACTGTCCTGGCGACAAATTCGCGCTGGTTGGCGAGGAAGCGGTCGAGCTCGTCCGGCCCCAGCTTCGTGGCCACGGGATGATAAGATTGCGGCATGATCCCTTGGCCCATCATGACCTGTATCCAGCTGTTTTCGGCGAACAGTTCCTCATTGCGCCGGAACACCCGTCCCGTTTCGCGGAACAGTTCCATTTTCCGGGTCAGGCTGTCGGGAATATCCATTGCCGCGCAATGGCGCCAGAAAGCGGAATCGCGCCGGTCGGTCGCCTTGTAGTGAAGGATCAGGAAATCCCGGATCTGTTCCATGTCGACGAACTGCTGGTCGTTGAATTCATCGACGTCGCGCTCACTGATCTTGCCGAAGGGCAGCATACGAATAATGCGCAGCACGGCGCGCTGGATCAGATGGATGCTCGTCGATTCCAGCGGTTCCATGAAACCGCTCGACAGGCCCACCGCGATACAATTGCGATGCCACTGCTTGCGCCGCGCGCCGGTGGTGAAGCGCAAGGCGTTCGGATTGCTGACCGTCTCCCCCTCGACACTCGACAAAAGGCGCTCGCGGGCTTCGTCGTCGGAGAGGTAGCGACTACAATAGACGATACCATTGCCCTGGCGATGCTGGAGCGGAATGCGCCATTGCCATCCGGCATCGTGCGCGATCGCGCGGGTATAGGGGATGGCCGAGCGAACGCTTTCAGTCTGCACGGCGATCGCTCGATCACATGGCAAAAAATGCGTCCAGTCGTCATAGCCGACATGCAAGGCCCCTTCGATCAGCAGCGCCCGAAAGCCGGTGCAGTCGATGAAAAGATCGCCGTCGAGACGCTCGCCCGATTCCAGTTCGAGTGATGCGATATCGCCGCTCGCCGCATGGAGGTGCACGTGGGCGATTTTTCCCTCGACTCGCTTGGCACCGCTTGCTTCAGCCTTGCGCCGCAAGAAAGCAGCATAGCGCGTCGCGTCGAGCTGGTAGGCGTAATTCATCCGGCTGTCGGGCAGATGCGCGAATTTGCTCGCGTAGGCTGCTTTCAGTTCGAGGCAGTATTCGTCATAGCTGTGTTCGTATCCCTGTTCGCGCGCGTGCAACCAGAAATGCTGGAACCCGGCCGACCAGTGGTCGCGCCCCGTCGCGCCGAACGAGTGAAAGTATTTCTCCCCTTCGGCGCGCCAGTTTTCGAATTCGATGCCCAGCTTGAACGTCGCCTGCGTCTCACGCATGAATTCGGCTTCATCGATCCCGACAATTTCGTTGAATTTAACGATGGGCGGAATGGTGCTTTCGCCGACACCGATCGTCCCGATCATATCGGATTCGACGAGTGTCAGATCGATGGTCGATCCCATGGTCCGGGCAAGTGCGCAGGCTGCCATCCAGCCCGCCGTACCGCCGCCCGCGACGACGATCTTTCTAGGGATGTAGGATCGGCTCATCGGTTCAGACTCCTCAGCAAAAACGCCCGGATGCGGCTGGCGCTTTCGGCGGTCAGCGGATCGAGTATACCGCGCTTTCCATCGGGAATATGCCCGGTGACCCCTTCGTCGGGTGCGAACACGTAGTGATTGAACAGATCGCGCCACAGGGCGCGGTCGTCGCTCGGCAAGTCCCGAATGGCCATGATCGCATGATTAAGGGCATCCTGGGGCTGACCGAGAAACCGCGGCGTATCGCGCCACCAAAAATTCACCAGCACATTGAAGTCGGCCAACCCCTCGACATGATGCCACCACATCGACGGAATGAAGATCGCGTCTCCGGGCTCGAGCTCGACAGTCTGCGCATGCGCAAGAGCCTCGGCAAATCGCGGATGCGAATCGAAATCGGGGGCATGGAAATCGACCATGCTCACCGGTCGGCCGGCCGGCGTGTTGTCGATTGGCCCCAGGTAAAGGTTCTTGAACTGATCAGGGGGGAACAGGGTAAACCGCCGCCGTCCGACCGCACAGCAGGCGAGATTGTCGGGAAAATCATTGTGCGCAGCAATGCGCGTTGCGGTTCCGATCCAGATGCTCTGCACCGGATCGCGCGCGCCGAGCGGGTGGAGATTTTCCTCGGCAACGCCATCGAAATGGCGGGGAATGTCTATCGACGAAAGATAGGCGGTCGGTGCGTCGGGCTTGCCTTCGTGTTTCTCGAAACCGGCAAAGATTTCATCGAGCTTGCCGTGCCCGTCGCGGAAATTCACGGCCATTTTATCGTCGTAGAACAGCCTGCCCTTGCTTGTGGCTGGCGCGATCGAAATGGCGAAGGATACCGGGCGCGCGCGCTCTGCCAGATATTGCCGCGCGGCCTTGGAGCTTTCCTGCCCTGCGCGAACCAGCGGCCAGTCACTGACCAGCCCTCGCACGACAAAAGGCGTGCGTGTTTCGCATAGCAAAGCATCGAGCTCGCGCGAATTGTCCGCCACTCGCTCCTCGACGTCGGCCATCTCGGCAAAGATCGACCGCGCATCACTACCCATCGGCCAACTTTGCATTCTTGCGATCGATGAGGCCGGAAAATTGCGACAGCGATGCGACTGCCATGAATATCGGCAGTAGGTGGCCGACGCGGTGCAGATCGTTCAATGCGTCGGCATCGAGTGCGCGAAGTTTAGTCTCGTCGACGATGTGAAAGCCGACCAGCGAATGTTTCGAACCATCCGCCAATGGGACTTCAAGCGTAAACGGCTCGAGCATATCGTGGCGCTCCAGCGCGGCGAGCAAATCCGCCATCCCATCCAGCCCGACGTGCAGCTCGCCCAGCTTTCCCGCCATATCATCGAGATAGGGCGAGGGGCGTCCGTCCTCCTCGAACAGGCGGGTGCCACTATCGTCTCGCGCGATGCGCGGGTGGTCGAGGTCGATATGCACTTGTCCCGCGCCGACCCCATCTTCCGCGCGTCCGATCAATAATGGTTGGACCGCCAGGCTCAGCGGACGATAGCGCGCGTCCCATACAGACCCATCAAGAAACAGGTTTTCGCCATTCTCGAACCCGAACAGGGCGAGCGCCGTGAAACGACCGTCAGCCTGGTTGCGACGGAAAACTATCGGGAATTCGGACTGTACCCGCCGGAACTCGTCGGGAACGACCAGAGTCGCCATGACGCCGTCACCACGGTCCCGATCGGGCTCCGTATGCACCCGCAATTCGAGATGCTCCGCGTTGTTGACGATCCGATGATTGCTCATCTGCGCTTTTTTCTCCCAGTCCGATGACCGGACCTGACTAACTCGGCGCAGACTCTTGTCAAAACCAAAGGGCCGAACCGCGCTCTTCGCAGTCCGGCCCTTCCGCTAGGCAAGGCGGCGCTGCGTCGCCGCCTCTCCAGCATCAGAACGTATAGCGCAGACCGGCCGCATAGCGCGCATGTCCGGGCGCCGCGAAGGTCGCCGCCTGGTCGGCTCTTGCGTGGCCGCGGCGGTCGGCATTGGTAATGTTGATCCCCTCGGCAAAGACCGTGAGCCCCATGTCGAATTCATAGCTCGCGCTGACGTCGAACTGGCCGTATTCTTCAACATAGAAGGGATCGGTTCCGTAACCCGACAGGAATTCGTCGCGCCAATTATACGCTACGCGCGCTTGCAACCCGCCCTTGTCGTAGAAGAGCACGGCGTTGGCGCTGTCGCTGACGCCAGTCACGGCGAATTGTGTCACACTCCACGGCAGGCTGTTGTCGTATGGGACATCGCTGTTGACGATCGTGTAATTCAGGATGGCGCCGAAGCCCGTGTCCCAGAAATTGTGCTGGATCGCGAATTCCCAGCCGTCGAGCTTGGCGGTCTGGTCGCTATTGCTCGGCTGGCCCAGCGTGAACTGCGCCGCCGGATCGCCCGGTTGACCGATGATTCCGGTCGCGACCTGCTCGCCATTGCTTGTCGTGTAATAGACTGCGTCCGGATAATTCTCGACGACATAGGCCATGATATCCTCGAAGGGTGCGTCTTGACCCACTGCCGCCCGAGCCTCGAGGAAGATCGCCCCCTGTCCCGGATTGACCAAGCCGAACGCCTCGATCTGGCTCGTCTCCTGCCCGATGAAATTGCTCACGCTCTTGCGGAAATATCCGACCGAGGCATAGCTCGACGGGCCATAATACCACTCTGCCGACAGATCGATGTTCTTCGACTTATACGGCAACAAACCCGGATTGCCGATACCGGCAGAACCCGTGCCCGTCGGCCTGATTGGTGCCGCCACAGTCAGGCCACCCTGCAGATTGTTGTAGGATGGGCGCGTGATCGTGTGACTGTACGACGCGCGCAGCACGACATCCTCGATGGGCGACATATCGAAATCGACTGCGGGCAGCCAATTGTCGTAACTGCCTTTGCGCCGGGTGAAGGTCGTGTCGGTCGTATCGTTGTCCAAAATAGCGATCTCGTTGAACGAGATAATTGCGGTCCCGTTCGGTACGGGAACGAGGGCAGAACTGTCGATGTCGGTCACTTCATAGCGCACGCCCAGCCGCAGATGGGCCTCGTCCGCCATTAGGTCGAATGCGTGGGTCGACTGCAGATAGGGCGCAATCGTGCGTTCGTTGAGACGACGATCGACCGAATATTCGGCAAGACACCCTTCGCCTGTCGGCGTGCCGACCCAGGGTGACGAACACACGCCGATTTCGCTTTCGAGCAAGCCGATCAACCCTTCGGTATCGATATTGAAATAGACCGGCAGGATCGCGCTTGCGTCCGATCCATCCATTCCTGCGAGATCTTCCGGCAAATCGCGCAGGATGAAGAGTGAATCCGGCGTTTCGTCAGCCGAGAGCGTGCCGCCCCAACTGTCGCTCTGCAGGTAGCCGTAGGCTGTACGAACCTTGTTGTCGGTGTAGGTCACGCCGAAATCGAGGCTCTCGATAAAGCCGTCGTCGAAATCATATCCGCCGCGGAGCGATACCTCGTTGATGCGGTCCTTCATATAGGCCGTGCGGAAGGCATTGCCGGATGGGCGGATGTTGCCGGCGACAAGGTCGGAGCCAGGGTACATGGTCACCGACATCACCGGCAGATCGCTTGTGAAATCGACGTTCTGGCTCTGTACGCCGAAGATCGAAGTGCCGACCGCGATATTGCTGCCATAGGGCGAAGTGGGCTTCGATTCCGCCGTCGAATGATGCGCGTCGAGTTCCCAGCGCATCCCGCTCGGGTGATCCCACTGCAGATTGCCGCCGATCGAATGATTAACGTTGCGATTGGCTGCGACCGAGCCCGTTATGGCCAAGTCCTTACCCTCGGCCGCGGTGAAATTCTCTGCATAGAAATTCGGACCCGCCACCGGTCCGTCGGTCCAGCTGCTGCTCGTATTGGCATGGTTGAACCACACGCCGATACTGTTCTGCCGCGCATCGATCGTGTGCTGCGAGAAGGTGTAGTCGACGCTTGCCTGGAACTGCTCCGACGGGCGGAATTGCAACACCGCCTGGCCGTTGATCCGCTCGCGGTCGATATCGATGAAATCATAGGCCGCATTCTGCGGTACCTGATAAACGTCGTCGCCTTCGGGCCGGTTCTCGACATTGTCGAAGCGGGGGTCGATTTCTCCACTTACGTCGATATTGTTGATGATGGTACCCTCTGGATATCTGCGCATAGGCAGCGAGCCCCAGTTATTCTCATCCCCACTATAGCCTTGCCGCCACTCGCCCACGCTGAACTGCGCAAAACTCGCCTTGCGCTTCTGGTACGACCCGCTCAACAAGATGCCGAACCGATCGTCGGCAAACGTCTTGCTGACGATGCCTGAGATTTCCGGCGTGATTTCGGTGTCATCGAAGGTGTGATCGAGCACGCCCTTGATGCCGATGCTCCCCTGGAAACCGGGCCGATCGAGCGGCTTGGGCGTGCGGATATTGATCGTCGAGCCGATGCCGCCGGTGGGCAGGGTCGCCCGACCGGACTTGTAGACTTCGACCGCTGAAATGCCTTCGGAGGCGAGATTGGCGAAATCGAAACTGCGCGATGCCGGCGCTTCGCAGCAGCTACCCAGGCTCGATGCAGGCATTTGCCGACCGTTGAGGATCACCAGATTGAAATCCGGCCCGAAGCCACGCACGGTCACCCGCGAACCTTCGCCGTTCTGGCGATCGATCGAAACGCCGGTGATGCGCTGCAGCGATTCCGCCAGATTGGTGTCGGGGAACTTGCCGATGTCTTCTGCCGAAATGGCATCGACCACGCCTTGGCCGTCGCGCTTGATATTCATCGATTCGCGCAGGCTGGCGCGGATTCCCGTGACGACGATGACGCCGTCGTCGCTCTCCGCCACCGCGGTATTGTCTTGCGATGCGGCTTCCTGAGCGCTTTCGTCGGCAGGTATGTCCTCCACCTGAGCCGACGCCGCGCTGCCGCCGCAGCCGATCGCGGCGACCGATGCACCCGCCAGCAGCCGTGCAAGAGCGGGATTGCGTCCAAAAGCCATCAGTGATTCTCCTCCCAAAACATCCGTTTGGCGCGTATTCGCTGCCGAATGTGAACGTTCACGTAGATGATAACGTTCACTTGGTCAATTGATGTGTCATCTTTTCGTCACCGTTGGTGCGTTCGCGTCAAGCGTTGGGACATGTTGCCGGAGGGGCATCCCCCACTTCCGAAATGCCGCATTGCCCTTGCCGACCAAGGCGGTTAGCGCACGGGCAATGTTCGATCCGCAGGCCTTCCGCAGCGCATTGGGTTCCTTTGTGACCGGTGTCACCATCGTGACGGCGCGCGATGGTTCGGGCCAGCCTGTGGGCCTCACTGCCAACAGTTTCAATTCGGTCAGCCTCGATCCGCCGATGGTTTTGTGGAGCCTTTCGCTCAATTCGGGCAGCCTGCCGGTCTTCCGCAAGGCCGAGAGTTGGGCGGTCCATGTACTCGCGGCGGACCAGCGGCCCATGTCCGACCGTTTTGCCACGCCGGGGGTCGACAAGTTTGCCGGGCTCGACCTTGCCGATGGCCCTGAGGGGGCACCGCTGCTCGATGGCTATGCCGCGCGCTTCGGCTGCCGCGCGCATTTCGAATACGAAGGCGGCGATCACGCCATTTTCCTCGGCGAAGTGATCGATTTCGATCGGCGGGATGCCGACCCGCTCATCTATCATTCCGGTCGTTACGCTCGCGTTGCCGCATCCGAAGAGCGTCCGCTGACCGGGGAGGATCTGGAGCGCGACGGCCTGGCCATCCGGCGTGCGGGCGGGCTGGAACTCACCGGGCGCGGGGCCGAATTGCTGGCCGCGCTCGAAGCACTGCCACGGCGCTAGACTCGCGCCTGACCCATCGATACCCGTTGCCGAAAGCAACTGGCGAAGAGGCGATCGATGAAAACCCGCATCACCGAAATGTTCGGCATCGAACATCCCATCATTCAGGGCGGCATGCATTATGTCGGCTTTGCCGAACTCGCTGCCGCGGTTTCCAATGCCGGCGGTCTGGGAATCATCACCGGCCTCACGCAGGGCACGCCCGATAAACTCGCCAACGAGATCGCGCGGTGCCGCGACATGACCGACCGTCCGTTCGGCGTAAACCTGACCTTCCTTCCCACCGTCAACGCGCCCGATTACCCTAGATTGGTGCGCACCATCATCGATGGCGGGGTCAAGGTGGTCGAAACCGCAGGCAACAATCCGGCGCAGGTCCTCCCGTTCTTCAAGGATGCGGGGGTCAGGGTGATCCATAAATGCACCAGCGTCCGCCATGCGCTAAAGGCGCAGTCGATCGGTTGCGATGCGGTCAGTGTCGATGGCTTCGAATGCGGCGGCCATCCGGGCGAGGACGATATTCCGAACATGATCCTCCTGCCCCGCGCGGCGGACGAGCTCGAAATTCCTTTCGTCGCCAGTGGCGGCATGGCCGATGGGCGCAGTCTGGTGGCCAGCTTCGCGATGGGTGCAGAGGGAATGAATATGGGCACACGCTTCATCGCCACCCAGGAAGCGCCGGTGCACGACAATGTGAAGCGCGCCATAGTCGCCGCGAGCGAGCTCGACACGCGCCTCGTCATGCGCCCGCTGCGCAATACCGAACGCGTCATGACCAATGATGCGGTGGAGGACCTGCTCCGGATCGAGCGCGAGAAGGGCGCGGACCTCAAATTCGACGATATCATCGAACAGGTAGCCGGTGTCTATCCGCGGATCATGACCGAGGGTGATATGAAAGCGGGCGCGTGGTCTTGCGGCATGGTCGCGGGGCTGATCGACGATATTCCCACTTGCCGCGAACTGATCGATCGCATCATGGCCGAAGCCGGGCAAATCATCCGGCAACGGCTCGCGGGATTTGCCGACGCCGGGTGAGCATTCGGCATTTGCTACGTCCGTCGCCATCGCGCCGGAACGCCTGACTTGCGTCATGTTACATCGACCCGCAACGCGGTCACATAGCAGTCACATCGCCACGCCAAAGCCTCATGGAAAACTTGGGGCAAAGGATTCACGCGTGGACGTGACGACCATATTGATTTCCGGCGATGCGGCGTTCGATTTTGCCGATTTCGACCATGGAGACACGCGCTTCGTCTTTGATCGGCTGAGCGTAAGCGGCCCTCAGCGCCTCATCGAAGGGCGCGTCTGCGCCTTCATCGACTGGGTGATGGACGATCTCTCCGGCCTCGAAATGTGCCGGCGGCTACGTGCCGATCGACGCACAGCCGACGCGCACATTACGCTCGTGCTGGAGGGTTGCGATGCGGAGGACAAGCGTCGCGCGCTCGCCGCAGGGGCGGATGATTATATGGTCGGCCCGGTCGATAGGACATCGGTGCTCGACCGGGTGCTGGCGCTGGGGAGCGGACGCGCGGCCATGGTGTCGGCCAAGCCCTTCCACCTCGGCGATCTCGAAATCGACATGCCAGCCCTGCAGGCGCGGTGGGCCGGCAAGCCGGTCGCGTTGCGACCCAACGAATTCCGCCTGCTGCGCTATTTCGCCGAGAATGCCGACCGCGTTCTCGCCCGTACCGACCTGATCGAAGGCCTTGGCAAACAGGAACCGCCGATCGATGAGCGTACGGTCGACGTCTGGGTCGGCCGCCTGCGTCGCGCATTGCGCAGTGCCGGGGCGGGGGAGCCGATCCGCACCGTC
>QFNA01000143.1 GCA_003248395.1 Citromicrobium sp. | reverse complement strand
CGCGATGGCGAGGAAACGTTTGGGATTGGCAAAGCCATGCATGTCGAAAGCCGTAGGCGCGCTTTTACAACCGTTCCGCCGCGCTGCAAGGCCGGATCAGCGTTGGATCAGCGCCCGATGAGGTCCTGCGCCATCCGATCCGCCACCTGATCCGGCGAAACGCCAGTCTCGTCGCTTTGCTGCCAGATTTGCTCAAGCCTGCCCGGTATGAGCGCAATCCGCTCCCGAACGTCGTTGACGTCGCAGGGCTGACGGTCGCGCCGACAGAGATATTCGAGCGTAACCGAGATGATCCCGCCCGCGTTGATCACATAATCCGGTGCGTAGAGGATGCCGCGTTCGGCCAGCATTTGCCCATGCCCGGCGCGAGCAAGCTGATTGTTGGCCCCGCCCGCAACGATCTTGCAATCGAGGCGCGCGATGCCCTCGTCATCCAGAATCGCACCCAGCGCATTCGGGCTGAACACATCGCAGGGTATCGACATGATCGCATCGGAAGGTACCGATTGCGCGCCCAGTTCGGCGGCGAGATCGCTGGCCCGATCTTCGTTGATGTCGGAAAGGGTCAATTGCGCCCCTTCCCTTGCCAGCAGCCGTGCCACGCCGCCACCGACGCTGCCCGTGCCCTGGATGGCGACATGAACCCCTTCCATGCTGTCCTTGCCGAGCTTGTGCTTCACGGCCGCCTTGATGCCCAGGAAAATTCCCAGCGCAGTGAACGGGCCGGGATCGCCGCCAGCGGTTTCCTCGCCCTCGACGGGCAGGCCCGATACGTACTGGGTGCGCTGCGCAACCAGTGCCATATCGGCTTCGGAAATTCCGACGTCCTCGGCAGTGACATACTGACCGCCGAGCGCCTCGACCGCGTTGGCAAATGCTGCCAGCATTTCCGGGGTCTTGGTCCTGTTCTCGTCGGCCAGGATGACCGCCTTGCCCCCGCCCATCGGAAGTCCGGCCATCGCGTTCTTGTAACTCATGCCGCGGCTCAGGCGCAGCGCATCACGCATGGCTGCTTCGGGTTGGGCATAATGCCAGAAGCGCGTACCGCCCGCGCCCGGCCCGAGATGCGTCGAATGCAGCGCGATAATGGCAGTCAGGCCGCTGTCGGGGTCACGCACGAGCTGCACGAGCTCATGGTCGTCATAATCCGCTTCGGTCCAGAAAGCCTTCATCGCAATTGCCCCTGCATGCTGAGGAGTGGTGGCTGCTGCAGGGGGAAATGGGGCGATCGAGGGGTCTCGAACCCCCGACCTCCGGTACCACAAACCGGCGCTCTAACCAACTGAGCTACGATCGCCATACGCCCCCGGGAACTGCCCAGGAAAGGGGCCTGATAAGCTTGCAAGAGCGAGCGTCAACCCGCCTTCCGCAATGGCGCGTGCCTGTTGCACAATGCGCTCCGAATGGGAAGCGAAAAAGCGTTCTACCGAACGATCGCGTAACAATCTTACACTGCTTGCACGTCGACGGCTTGACGCTATCCATGACGGGGATGATCGGACCCGGCGAATCTTCTGCAGAGCTCCTCCTGTCAAAGCCTGGCGTGCAGCGTGTACCGTCTGACAAGGCGGAGCTGTTCCAGTTGCGCAATTTCGTCGATGTGGCACTCTGCTCCAGGCTGATCGACCTGATCGAAAAGGATCGCCGCCCATCAACGCTCGCCGACGAGGGCGACGATCGCTATTTCCGCACTAGCGAAACCTGCGATCTGGATGCGCAGGAACCCGCTGTCCGCGAAGTTGAATCGATGCTGGCGGAACTGAACGGGATCGATCCTGCCTATGGCGAGCCGCTACAGGGCCAACGCTACGACATCGGTCAGGAATTCAAGGCTCATTGCGACTATTTCAATCGCAACGGGCGCGACTGGGACAAATACTGTTCGATTGCAGGCCAGCGCACCTGGACCTTCATGATCTACCTGAACGAGGTCGAAGCCGGCGGGGCGACGCGATTCAAGGCGCTGAACAAGATTTTCCAACCCGAAGCCGGCAAGCTTCTCGCCTGGAACAACTGGCGCAAGGACGGCAGCGAGAACCCGAACACCATGCATCACGGCATGAAGGTGCGGAAGGGCGTCAAATACGTGATAACCAAGTGGTATCGCGAAAAGCCCTGGGGTTGGGCCGACGCCGGTTAATGCTCGGTCGTGAGACTATGGAACGTGGCGCGCGGCCACGAAAAATGGCGGCGGAGTCGGGCGCGAGGGGGTGCAACGCGGCGCGAGTGCGCCGCGTTACCGGCGTTACTTCTTGAGGCTGAGACCGCCGAAGCGCTTGTTGAACGCAGCCACGCGGCCGCCTTCCTGAAGCTGCTGCTTGCCGCCGGTCCATGCCGGGTGGCTGGTGGGGTCGATGTCGAGCGTCAGCGTGTCGCCTTCGCTGCCCCAGGTCGAGCGCGTCTGAAATTCCGTACCATCGGTCATCTTGACCGTGATCATGTGATAAGCGGGGTGACCTTCGGCCTTCATGATATTCGTCCTTTTAGCTTCGGAACGGTTCCGACCGGTCCAGCTGTGTTGGGAAAGGCGCGCGCATAGCTGCGGGCGCCCGCGATGGCAAGGCTATTCGGGTGCGTCGGCAATCATGGCCGTAAAGGCGACTTCGCACGTCACCTTGCCATCGACGCTCGCCGTTCCGGCAAACTTGCAGACCCGCGCGCGTTTCTGGACGAACTCGGCCTTCAGGTCGAGCAGCACGCCCGGCGTCACGGGCGCACGGAACTTCGCATTCTCGATCGCCATGAAATAGACGAGCTTGCCCGATCCCGCGAGGCCGAGGCTTTCCACCGCCAGCACGCCTGCCGCTTGCGCCAAGGCCTCGATCTGCAGGACACCCGGCATGATCGGTGCGCCAGGGAAATGGCCCTGGAAGAACTGTTCGTTCATGCTGACCGCCTTCACCGCATGGATGCGTTCATCCACGACCAGTTCCGCAACGCGGTCGACCAGCAGCAGGGGATAGCGGTGCGGCAGTCTTTTCAAGACTTCGACGACGTCGAACCCGGTCTCGCTCATTCCCCTGCCCCTGTCATGCTGATCTTAGCGGCCGCTGGGCTGCTGCGCAGGCTGAGCCGGCTGGGCGGGCTGCTGTTGCTGCTGCGCGGCTGCCTGACGCGCCGACGCGATCATCAGGAGTTGCTGGATCTGCTGGAAAGCAGCGACCGCCTGCTGGCTCGGCTGCCAGCCCTGCGGCGGGGTGATCTGCACCGAAGGCACGCGCGAGTTCAGCGCATTCACGACCTTTTCGTTGATGTTCGCTGCCGGAGCCGACCAGGCGACCGAATCGGGCGAAAGGACGAGTTGCAGATTGTCCTGCGACACGACGGTCTGCAGCGAGGCACCGTATTGCTGCAGGATCTGCTGGACTGCGTAGACGCGGGCGGAATCGACCTGGTTCGACAGCTGCGCGATTTCGCGCTCGAGCGTCTGGATCTGCTGGGCCTGCGGCGCATTCTGCGCAGCCTGCTGCTCGGTCTGGTCGAGATTGCCGTCGCTGTTCGTATCGAGCTGCTGCAGGAGCGTTTCGGCCTGCTGCTGCTTCTGCTGGATCTGCGTGATCTGCGCCGAATAGGTCTGGCCGATCTGCTGGTATGCCGTGCGCAAGGCGTTGCTGGCCGCGATGGCGGCAGGCGCGTTGACGACGCCGATCTTGCCGCTGACCTGAGCGGAGACGGGCATGGCGACAATGGCGGCGCCGGCGATGCTCGCAGCGGCGAGCGTCTTGGTGAAGAGTTTCATCAGAATTGCGTTCCTACGTTGAAGGATATGGTTTTGGTGTCGTCGCCCTCTTGCTTTTTCAGCACGTGGGTCAGGTCGATCCGGAAGGGACCGAAGGGCGAATTCCAGTTGACCCCGACGCCCACGGAAATTCGCGGGCTGGCGCTGTCGCCGTAAAAGACTTCGCGATACTGCGTCCCGGGAATGATCGCCGGGTCGTAGGCCGTGCCGTCCGGCGCTGTGGCGTCGGTGACATATTCGACGCCGGTGACATCGCCCTCGTCGTTAACGACCGGCTTTTCGTAAAGCAGTTCGCCATCCTCGCGGCGCTGAATGCCATTGGGATAGTCGTCGAGGATCGGCGTCGTCACGCTGAAGAGCGAACCGACATCGACATAGACCGACGGCCGGATGCCCATTTCGCGGACGCTCGATCCGAGCGGGATTTCGAGTTCGGCGCGACCGAGGTAATAGGCGTTGCCGCCGATCGCCGTGTCGTACTGACGATTGTTGTTCTCGCGAATCTCGTCAAGCGTCTGGAGCCGCTGCTCGCCCGTTTCGGTGTCGGTGATGTAGTTCAACCGCACGACGCGCGGGCCGACGCCGCGAATGTCGAAACCACGGAACTGCGGCTCGCCGAGGAAGAAACGGTCGGTCAGGCGCACATCATCGATGCCGGGCTCGTTGCGATCTTCCAGCGCCTTGATCCAGCCGCCCTCGGCCGTCAGCGAGAAAATGAAATCATTGCCGAGGTTCCAGTACTTACCGAGATTGGAACGCCAGCGGAAATACTTCACATCGCCGCCCAGTCCGGCGAATTCGCCCGTCATCGACACCCGCATGCCGCGCGTCGGACGCAGCCGGCTGTCGAGCGAATCGTAATTCAGCGTGAGGCCGAGGATCGACGCGGTACGCTTGCCGATCGCCTCGCACAGGAAACGCGAACCGATACATTCGGCGACGCCATCGCCATTGTAGTCGGCATAATAGGATTCGCCGACAGTGACGTCTTCGAAGTTCAGCGTGTAGCTGCCGATCAGCGACATATACTCGGTCAGCGGCGTGCCGAGGCGGATCTGGCCGCCGGTGGTCGCCTGGCTGTAGGAGAACGCCTCGGTCGTGAAGAACGAGTTGTCATATTCGCGGTGGTAGATGTCCGCGCCCATCGAGATATTGCGATCGAACACGTAAGGTTCGGCAAAACTGATATTGGCCGATTTCGAATAGCGCGAATAGTTGACGCCCAGCCCGATCGTCTGGCCACGCCCGCGGAAGTTCCGCTGACGGATTGAGCCGGCCAGAATGAAACTTTCGATCGAGGAGAAGCCGGCCGATAGCTGCAGCTCGCCCGTGGGCTGTTCCTCGACATTCGCTTCGAGCACGATACGGTCGGGCGCGCTGCCTTCGACCTGCGTAATCTCGAAGTTTTCCTGGAAATAGCCGAGCGATTTGATGCGCGCTTCGGAACGGGCGATGGCGAGGCTGTTGAACGCATCGCCTTCGGCCACGCGGAACTCGCGGCGCACGACCTTGTCCTGCGTCAGGGTGTTGCCGTTCACATCGACCCGCTCCACATAGACGCGCGGCGCATCCTGCATGGTGAAGGTGACGTCCATCGTCAGGTCTTCGGGATTGCGGGTGAATTGCGGCTGCACCTCGGCAAAGGCATAGCCGAAGGTGCCCGCGAGGTCGGTCATCTGCTCGACCGTATCCTCGATCCGCTTTGCATCGTACCAGTCGCCCGATGCGATGCCGAGCCGCTGGGTCATCGCCTCGCTGTCGAAATCGCGCAATTCGCTTTCGACCTTCACGTCGCCGAATTTG
>QFNA01000023.1 GCA_003248395.1 Citromicrobium sp. | reverse complement strand
CCGATTGCGAAGATGGCGAGGACAAGCGCGCTCGCGAAGCCGGCGAGGTCGCCCACCTTGCCGGTACCGAATGTGAAACGCGGGTTGTTCGCATGGCGCCTGGCAAACCAGTAGGCGAAGGCCGCGACGCCCAAGGCACCTGCATGGGTCGCCATGTGGATACCATCGGCTAGAAGCGCCATCGATCCGGTCCACAGGCCAGCGACGATCTCGACCACCATCATCGCGGCGGTCAAGGCAACGACATAACGCGTGCTCCGGTCATGCGCGTCGTGCGAGGCGCTCAGGAAGTTGTGATCATGGGCGAGCGGATTGGAGTCGGCGTGGTGCATGCGGGGCTGATAACCCGAGATGCCTTCCCAAGAAATCCCCTCTCCAACCGAAAAGGCAATCGATGACAATTGTCTGAGATGGTCGCCGCAGCCAACCGATCGTAGAAATGCTGCGGCGACCAACAGACTGTTATCCCTTAGTCTTGGATCGGGACGTGACGGTCCTGCGATCGACGACGGTGATCCGGCGCGCCTTGGCATCAATGACGAGCCGTTCGGTTACGCCATTGCCCGGAAAGGCGACAACGTAGCGCGGATTCAGCGAAAGCATCTGCTCGTTGCGCTTGAACCCGGCGCGGGCACCAAGACGACGATCGAGCGAAAAGGTCAGCTGCTGGACTTCGCGGCGTTCAGCCCAGCTCGCTGCCAGGCGATCGGCACCCTTGCCGTCGCCGCCATGGACCAGGAAGAGATCGGGAACCGCATCGCGAACCTTGTCGAGCGTAGCCCAGATAGTGTCGGCATAACGCTTCGCATCCTCGGTGCTCCCAAAGGTCTGGCGACCACCGGCAAAGACGATTGGAGTTCCTTCCGGAATCAAAGCGTGACGCCGGTTCTCGGCGCGTGCGCGGAGGAAATCGCGGGCATCGATCACGGCCGATGTGAGGTGGCGTGAATGGCTCGTGCGCGAGCCGGAGACGGGCTTCCACGAGGAACCGGTCTCGTCGCGGTAAAGTGCTGCGGCAGCCTCGCGCATCTGCTCGAAGGCCAGCATGCTGGCTTCGGCGGCCTGCGCGCGCTCTACCTGCTCTTCCAGATTGCTCGAATGCACTTCGGATCCATCGGCCGATGCGAGGAGGACGCGGATCTCGTCGCTGGCCCGGTCGAGCTGAGCGGACTTCCGGCTGGCTGCGCGGTGGAAGAGATTGACCACGCCCCAGGCAATATCCTCGGCATCGGCCTCGAGAGCCGTGTCGGAAAACATGGCGAAGAGGTCGGACCATACGGCGCCAAGCGTCTGCTTGATCGCGTCCTCGCAGGGAAAGTCGGTTTCGTTGAAGGGAGCTGGCCTGATGCTGAGGCCTGAAAGGTCAAGGCCGCTCAACTGGTCGATGAAGCTGTCGTACATGGGGTGTCTCCTGATCGTGCGGACAAGGAGAGGAGGCACCATTGCCTCGGCCCTGTCCGCCGGAGCCCGATCAGGGCCGGGACAAGGGGCGAGACGCACCGCGTAGCGGGAAACCTGCGGCCCTAGGCTGGCGCGGGCAACACGGGCCGACGGGCCGCAGGTACCCGGTCCCGCAGCGGCTCGTAATAGGCCTGCGCACCATGATGCCGCAGGTCTGCGCCGATATGGGCAAAGAAGGCATCGAGCCGGTCTTCGCGTCCTTCGGGCTTAAGCGCGGCAACCAGCGGCTTGGGATGGTAGAAAGCGGGCAGACCATCGCACTGCTCAGCGTTGAACACGGCATAGGCCTTGAGCACGCGCCGGTTCTCGGTGTCAGCTTCGCCTTCGGCGTTCTCGACCTCCCTGGTGTAGCTCTTGTAGAAGATCGCCATGGTCGATTTTTCGCCCTTGCGGACCTGTCCCCCGAGCGCCTGACACTGGCGATAGGTCATCCAGTAGGGCGAGGCGTACCCGCAGCCATCGGCCATCAGCCACAACCAGAAGGTGTTCATCCCGCGATAGGGCGTCCCGCAGGAGCGCAAGGGCCGCGAGACGGGCACACCGCGCCATGGCTTGACCCAGGGTTTTGTGCCTTGCTCGAGCTTTTCGATGATGGCGGCGGTGATGCGCTGAGCGGGCGAAGCTGAAGCAGTGCGGCGGGATTTGGTCATGGAAGGTCTCCTGATGACCGGGACGGAGATGCCCCGGCTCAGGAAGATCACAGCTCCCTCTGCTCTCTTCTAATGATGTCGGCTTTGCGCCCTCAAGGCGGTCATTCAGGATCCCGCTAGAACTGCCTGTAAGCGGCCATTTCAAATCAGTCGTCGGCCACGCGCTGATCGATAATATTCACGCTGATTCGAAGAGGCCGGTTCGGACCTATCGCCCATCAAGCGGATATAGACCTTCAAGCTTGGCAAAATTAGCCACCCCAGGTGCGGGCTGGCGCGGATGGCGCGTGGGTCTAACGGCCAATCCGCCGAGATCTCCTGCCGCATCAACAACCTTCGCAAGCCTGTCATCATCTATCCGATAATAGACGAGCTTGGCATCCTTCCGGGTCTTAACGAGGCCCGCATTCCGAAGGACCGCTAGCTGCTGCGAAAGCGTCGGCTGGCCGATCTCGGCTGCGTCGTCGATCTCTCCGACATTGCGTTCCGTGCCGGAAAGCGCCTTCATGATCCGCAAACGCACGGGGTGCGCGAGAGCCTTCAAGGCATCGACCAAATCTTCGTCGGTCATCTCTTCGACCCTCGCTTGGTTTCCTTCATGAACCAGTCGGTCTGGCCTTTTGCGGAAAATACGGTGTCGAGCGAAGCATCGGGCTGAGCCAGCAATGCCTCGCCCGGCTTCCAGTTGGCAGGTGCCAATACGGGGCCATTGTCTACTGCCTGAAGCGCGTCGAGAGTCCGTAGCATTTCAGGCGTCGAGCGACCGACATTGGCAGGATAGCAGGTCATCGCACGGATCACCCCTTCGGGGTCGATGAAGAATGTCGTCCGCACTGTCGCGCTGTCGTTATCGTTCGGCGCGACCATCCCATAAGCGCGGCCGATTACGAGCGTGGGGTCCTCCACAATCGGAAAACGCACCTCGATATCGTAGCGATCGCGGATCAGTCGCAGCCAGGCGAAATGCGAGAACAGGCTATCGACAGAGAGCGCCATCAGCGCGCAATCGCGCTGCTCAAATTCGCCTGCTGACTCAGCCAGGGCCACGAACTCGGTCGTGCAAACGGGCGTGAAATCGGCCGGGTGCGAGAACAGGATCAACCACCGCCCCCGGTGATCCGAAAGGCGGACATCTCCTGTCGTGCTTCGCGCAGAAAAGTCCGGAGCTACATCTCCGATACGTAGTCCTGCGCAGGGTGCCTCTCGTTCGGCATCAGCTTTGATCATCTGTGTCATCCGACCTTCATACCACTTGACAGATCAATAGCAACACATATAAACGATTTATGTAAATGAATGGAGATCAAGCTATGGCTGACGATCAGAACCTCAAGAATGCCGCTTCTCAGATCGAACGTGCCCAGGCCGACAAATGCCTGCGCCCCTCGATTGCGGGATTTTTCGACGAAGCGACGAATACCGTCTCCTATGTCGTCCACGACCCCAAGACGGATGAAGCGGCGATCATCGACTCGGTGTTGGACTTCGAGGCGGCTTCCGGCCGGACCTCGAATGGCTCAGCAGACCGCATCATTGAGTATGTCACCTCGAATAACCTGAAAGTGATATGGCTTATTGAGACCCACGCCCACGCCGATCACATATCTGCCGCCCCTTATCTTCAGGAGCGGCTTGGCGGGAAGTTGGCTATCGGCCGCGATATCATCCGCGTGCAGGAAGTCTTCGGGAAACTCTTCAATGCGGGCACCGACTTCGAACGCGACGGATCGCAGTTCGACAAGCTGTTCGAGGATGGTGAGACCTTCAAGGTCGGCGAGCTCGAAGGTATCGCCCTCCATGTGCCCGGTCACACTCCCGCCGACATGGCTTTCATCATCGGCGACGCGGCCTTCGTCGGCGACACGATCTTCATGCCCGATTTCGGCACCGCACGCGCAGATTTCCCCGGCGGCGACGCAGGACAACTGTTCCGCTCGATACGCCGGCTGCTGTCGCTCCCGGACGAGACCCGGCTCTTCCTATGTCACGACTACAAGGCGCCGGGCCGCGACGAATATGCCTGGGAGACCACCGTCAAACAGCAGCGCGAGGAAAACGTGCATGTGAAGGATGGCGTGACCGAAGAGGACTTCGTCGCGATGCGAACCGACCGCGACAGGACGCTCTCGATGCCCAAGCTGATAATGCCTTCGGTGCAGGTGAACATCCGTGGTGGGCGACTGCCGGACCCGGAAGAGAATGGCGTCAGCTACATCAAGATTCCGGTCAACGCCGTATGACGTTGCCTGGTTTTCCTGAAGCCGCACCCCTCGCCGGACTGGCTGGCGGAGTGCTTATCGGCCTTGCCGCAGCGGTCATGCTGCTCGGCCTTGGCAGGATCGCTGGTGTTTCCGGCCTTGCTGCGAAGGCAGTCGGGCTCGGCGGCAGCGGCATTGCAAGGGGCGGCGCATGGATGTTCGTCATCGGCCTGCCTCTGGGTGCGCTGATCGTAATGCTGGCATCGGGTGGAATTGATGCCACCTTCGCAAACCCGGTTACGCTTGCGATTGCTGGACTGGTGGTGGGCATCGGGACACGTCTCGGCAGCGGCTGCACCAGCGGGCATGGGGTTTGCGGCGTGAGCCGCCTTTCCGGCCGCTCGATCGTCGCCACGCTCACGTTCATGGCTACCGGCATTGCCACGGTCGCGATCATGAATGCGCTCGGGCTGGAGGTGCTGTGATGCGGACCGCCTTTATCTCTTTGGTCACCGGAACTCTGTTCGGGGCGGGCCTTGCCCTCGGTGGCATGACCGATCCGGCGCGCGTGCGCGGTTTCCTTGACGTGTTTGGCGACTGGGATCCGACGCTTGCATTTGTCATGGGCGGTGCCGTCATTGTGATGGCGGTTGCTTGGCGACTGGTCCCGCGGATGGCCGAGCCCTTCGCTGCGAAAGAATTCCACCTCCCGACCAAATCCGATCTCACGCCACGCCTGGTGGGCGGCGCGGCTCTGTTCGGTATCGGCTGGGGAATCGCCGGACTCTGTCCGGGACCGGGCATCGCTGCGCTTGTAATCGAACCTGCATCTGCCGCGATATTCGTCGTCGCAATGCTCGCTGGCATGGCTGTTGTCCGACTTATGGAAGGAGCATCGTCATGAAGCTTACACAGGTAAGCGACACTTTCGCCGTCTCCCAACAGCTTGAACCCGGCGATCTGGCTGAACTGGCCGATGGTGGGTTTGGCACAGTAATTTGCAACAGGCCGGATGGCGAAGAGCCGAACCAGCCCACCGTCGCATCAATGCGAGAAGCAGCCGAAGCGGTTGGGTTGGCCTTCCATCATATCCCGGTCTCGGGTGGCGAATTTCCGCAGGTTGCGATCAAGGCCTTCGCCACGGTCCGCGAAGAAGCGGATGGCAAGGTGCTTGCCTTTTGCCGGACCGGGACGCGCTCCATTACGCTCGATGCACTCGCCAACGTCGAGAATGAAACCGCCGACGCGCGCATCGAACGCGCCGAGCGAGCAGGCTACGATTTGTCCGGTTTGCGCGACCGGCTTGGCGAATAACGAAAAGATACTGGAGAGTTTGTCATGGCCCGAAGCCTAAATCATGAAGTCGTCATCATCGGCGGAGGTTCGGCAGGAATTGCAACCGCATCTTCCATGCTGAAGCGGCGCCCATCGCTCGATATCGCGATCGTCGAGCCGAGCGAGGATCACTATTATCAGCCTGGCTGGACGATGGTCGGCGGAGGCGTCTTCGAAGCGCCAGCCACTAGGCGCACCACGGCGAGCGTGATGTCGAAACAGGCGACCTGGTTGAAACAGTCCGCCGCGTCTTTCCAGCCTGAAAACAATCAGGTCACGCTCAGCGACGGCGCGACAATTACCTACCGCCTTCTGATCGTCGCTCCGGGCATCCGGCTTGCCTGGGAAAAGATTGACGGTCTGGAGGAAACGCTCGGCAAGAACGGTGTTACCTCCAACTACCGCTACGATCTGGCGCCCTACACATGGGACCTCGTGCGCAACCTGAAATCGGGCCGCGCGATCTTCAGCCAGCCGCCGATGCCCATCAAGTGCGCAGGTGCGCCGCAGAAAGCGATGTATCTTTCATGCGATGCCTGGATGGAACGCGGTGTGCTCGACGATATTGACGTTGAATTCCGCAATGCCGGTGGCGTCCTGTTCGGGGTGAAGGAATACGTCCCGGCGCTAATGGAATATGTCGAGAAATACGGAATCGACCTCAAACTCAACCAGACGCTCGTCGCGGTTGACGGCCCCAGCAAAAAGGCCGTCTTCAAGACCGAAGCCGGTGAGGAGACTGTCGAATTCGACATGCTTCACGCAGTGCCGCCGCAGGTTGCACCGCAATTCGTTGCCGACAGCCCGCTCGCCAACGCCGAAAGCGGCTTTGTCGATATCGACAAGTTCACGCTCCAGCACGTTCGTTATCCGAACGTTTTCGGCATCGGCGATGCCGGTTCCACACCCAATGCCAAGACGATGGCCGCTGCGCGTAAGCAGGCCCCGATCGTTGCAGTCAATGCGCTCGCCCAGCTCGATGCAAAGCAGCCTTGGGCCGACTACGACGGCTACGGCTCATGCCCGCTGACCGTCGAACGCGGAAAGATTGTGTTGGCCGAGTTCGGATATGACGGAAAGCTTCTCCCGAGCTTCCCGAAATGGGTTATCGACGGCACGCGACCGCGACGGCTCAGCTGGCTACTGAAATCGGAAGCTCTGCCCTGGGTCTACTGGAACGGCATGCTCAAGGGCCATGAGTGGCTGGCCAAACCGCAAATGAAGAAAGCTGCCTGATCGTGAGCGAGAGCAATCCAGAAGCGTCTGGCTTGCCGCGCAGGCACAAGCTCGGGCTGGTGGCGCAATACCTGCCAATCCTCGAATGGGGCCGGACCTATAACGGTTCGGTCCTTACGAACGATCTCGTCGCGGCGATCATCGTAACGATCATGCTGATCCCGCAGAGCCTCGCCTATGCGCTGCTGGCGGGGCTGCCGCCGGTGGTGGGCCTCTACGCATCGATACTGCCGCTGGTTGCCTATGCGATCTTCGGCACCAGCCGCACCCTCGCGGTGGGGCCCGTGGCAGTGGTGTCGCTGATGACGGCAAGCGCAGCCGGAGCGGTCGCGGCTCAAGGCACCGCGCTTTATCTCGAAGCCGCAATCACGCTCGCCGCCTTGTCCGGCGTGATGCTGGCCCTGCTCGGCTTCCTGCGCATGGGCTTCCTCGCTAACTTGCTCTCGCATCCGGTCATCAGTGGGTTCATCACCGCCAGTGGCATCCTGATCGCGACGAGCCAATTGAAGCACATCCTCGGCGTCACGGCGGGTGGCGACAATTGGCCCGAAATGCTCGGCGGGCTCGCTTCTACGATCAACACGATCAATCCGTGGACCCTCGCAGTCGGTATTCCCGCAACGCTGTTCCTGTTCTGGGTGCGCAAGGGTTTGAAGCCAAATTTGGTCAAACTGGGCTTGACACCGCGTGCTGCCGACATTGCTGCCAAGGCGGGGCCGGTCGTCGCGGTGATCGCGACGATCTTGGCGGCAGTTGGCCTCGACCTCGAAGACCGCAGCGTAAACCTCGTAGGCGCAATCCCGCAAGGCCTACCTCCATTCGCCCTCCCATCCACCGATCTTGGCTTGATTGGGCAGTTGTGGGTTCCGGCACTGCTCATCTCCATCATCGGCTTTGTAGAAAGCGTATCGGTCGCGCAGACTCTTGCTGCGAAGCGCAGGCAGAGGATCGCGCCGAACCAGGAATTGATTGGCCTCGGCGCATCGAACATCGCCAGCGCCTTTTCCGGTGGCTACCCCGTCACGGGCGGCTTCGCTCGCTCGGTCGTAAATTTCGATGCCGGGGCCGAAACGCCAGCGGCCGGGGCCTACACAGCAGTCGGCATCGCACTTGCCGGCCTGTTCCTCACCCCGCTTCTATACAGCCTGCCCATCGCCACCTTGGCCGCCACGATTATCGTCGCAGTTCTCAGCCTCGTTGATCTTAAGACACCCGGACAACTTTGGAATTACTCCAAGGCGGATTTTGCCGCGCACATGGCGACGATAGCCATCACGCTTCTCGCGGGAGTCGAACTGGGCGTGATCGCCGGCGTGGGCGTCGGCTTGCTGCTTTACCTGTGGCGGGCCAGCCGCCCGCATGCAGCCATCGTCGGGCGCGTCCCCGAGACAGAGCATTTTCGCAATGTCGATCGGCACAAGGTCTTCACCGTGCCGCATGTCCTGTCGATCCGGATCGATGAGAGCCTGACCTACCTCAACGCGCGCTGGCTGGAGGAATACGTGTTGGAGGAAATTGCCGACCGACCCGACGTGCGCCATCTCATCCTGATGTGCAGCGCGGTCAACGAGATCGACGCCTCCGGCCTCGAAAGCCTCGAAGCGATCAATCACCGGATGATCGATGCGGGCATCGGCCTTCACCTGTCCGAAGTAAAGGGCCCGGTCATGGACCGTCTGAAGCGAACGCATTTCGTCGAGGAACTCAATGGACAGGTCTTTCTATCGCAGAACCGCGCCTTCCGGGAGCTCTCTGCTAATGGTGGTCCGCCTGTCGAGCCGATAGCAGACGCCGCGAGAGGGATGATCTGATGCCAGCGATTCCTAACAAGGAGGCGCGCTGCCGGGAGATCGAAGCTCTGATCGCAGCAGGGAAAGGTGTTTGCGAGAGTTGCCGCGAAATCGGGATCTCTGAAAAGACCTTTTACCGCTGGCGCACGGCACGCGCCGAAAAGCAAGACGGATAAAAAATGTTCGAACAGCTAGACGCCCTTCTGCTTGCTCGCATCCAGTTCGCCTTCACGGTAAGCTTTCACTTCATCTTTCCAGCATTTTCCATCGGACTTGCGAGCTACCTTGCAGTGCTCGAAGGGTTGTGGCTGAAGACCGGCAAGTCGATTTATCTCGACCTGTTCAAATACTGGCTGAAGATCTTCGCGATCGCCTTCGCGATGGGCGTCGTTTCCGGCATCGTGATGTCCTACCAGTTCGGCACCAACTGGTCGAAATTCTCTGACATAGCTGGTCCAGTGATCGGCCCGCTCATGGCTTACGAGGTGCTGACCGCGTTCTTCCTCGAAGCGGGCTTCCTCGGCGTCATGCTCTTTGGCATGAACAAAGTCGGCAAGAAGTTGCACTTCGCGGCGACGCTCATGGTAGCCATCGGCACCTTCATCAGCGCCTTCTGGATCCTGTCGGTCAACAGTTGGATGCAGACACCGGTTGGATATGAGATCGGGGCGAACGGGCAATACCTGCCAGGTGAAAGTTGGTGGGACATCGTGTTCAACCCGAGCTTTCCCTATCGCCTCGTCCACACGGTCATCGCCGCCTATCTAACAACCGCCTTTGTTGTCGGCGGGGTGGGTGCCTGGCATCTGCTGAAGGACCGGACCAACCTACACGCGCGCAAGATGTTCTCGATGGCGATGTGGATGGCGGCCATCGTTGCGCCGATCCAGATCTTTGCTGGCGACATGCACGGGCTCAATACGCTCGAGCACCAGCCTCAAAAGGTGATGGCGATGGAAGGTCATTATGAGAGCCATCCCAATGGAGCGCCACTGATTCTGTTCGGCATCCCGAACAGCGAGGAGAAGCGAGTCGATTACGCGATTGAGATACCCAAGGCGTCATCGCTCATTCTCAAGCATGACCTGAATGCTCCCCTTGCCGGGCTGGACACGATTCCTGATGACGAGGAACCGCCGGTCGGCATCGTGTTCTGGTCATTCCGCATCATGGTCGGGATCGGTTTTGCCATGCTTGGTATTGGCGCTTGGAGCTTGTTCGCTCGCTTCCGTAAGAAACTCTACGACTGGCCGCTATTGCACAAGGCCGCACTGGTCATGGCGCCAAGCGGATTCATTGCTGTCCTCGCAGGATGGATTACGACCGAGGTGGGCAGGCAGCCCTACGTGATCTATAATCTGCTGCGAACGGCTGATGCGGCAAGCCCGCTGGATGCTCCTGCAGTCGCAGCCTCGCTTCTCGCCTTCGTGATCGTCTACTTCGTCGTCTTCGGCGCAGGCGTCTGGTATATCCTGCACCTCATGCACAAGCCACCGCATGCAGGCGAATACGGCGTCAAGCGCGGGGACACCGGGCCGATCCGGACCGCTGGTATCACGCCAGGCCCGTCCCAGAACCCGGGTGATCCCGATACACTTCCGCGGGATCACGAGGAGGAGGCGACCGATGGACGTTAACGTGGACCTGACGACGATCTGGGCGTTCATCATCGCCTTCGCCGTCTTCGCCTACGTGGTAATGGACGGGTTCGACCTTGGCATCGGCATCCTTTTTCCGACGTTCGATGTCGGGCCGGAGCGCGATCGGGCAATGAACTCGATCGCGCCTGTGTGGGATGGCAACGAAACTTGGCTTGTCTTGGGCGGCGGCGGCCTTTTTGCCGCCTTCCCGCTGGCCTACGCCGTCATCCTTCCGGCCACTTATCCGCTGATCATCGCCATGCTGCTTGGGTTGGTGTTCCGGGGCGTGGCGTTCGAATATCGCTGGCGCGATCCAGGGCACCGGCGATACTGGGATGCGGCTTTTACCGGCGGTTCGCTGGTGGCAGCGATGGCGCAGGGCATGACTCTGGGCGCACTGTTACAAGGCATCGAAGTCGTCGACCGATCCTATGCGGGAAGCTGGTTCGACTGGTTCACTCCCTACACATTGCTGACCGGTCTAGGCACGGTGGCCGGTTACGCATTGCTCGGCGCGACATGGCTCGTTTGGAAACTGGAAGGTGACAGCCAGCACCATGCGCGTTCACTCGCCAAAAAAGCAGCTTGGTCAACTCTCGTCCTGATGGGCGGTGTTAGCCTCTATAACGTGTTTTTGAATGCAGAATATGCCGAACGCTGGCTAACTGCACCGGAAATCTACTTCGCAGCGCCGGTTCCCATTCTCACCGCTGTGATCGCCATTGCGCTGCTGAGAGCTCTCTCTGTGGACAGGCACAGCAAGCCGTTCTGGCTCAGCATCGCGCTCTTCTTCTTTGGCATGGCTGGCCTAGGGGTCACAATGTGGCCTTACGTCGTGCCGCCGGGTCTTACGATCTGGGACGCCGCCGCACCCGAACGCAGCCAGATATTCATGTTGGTGGGCGTGGCAATCACTATGCCGCTCATCATTGCCTACACTGCATGGGCCTACTGGGTTTTCCGCGGCAAAGTGGCAGACGAAGGATATCACTGATGGGTGATTCCCAAGATATTCCGCTTTGGCAGCGGCTCGGTTGGATGGCCGCGATCTGGTTAGCCAGTGTAACTGTGCTGGGCCTGGTCGCTTACATAATCAGGTTCTGGCTGAAAGTTTGACCAAAGCTCGTTCAAGGAACTTCATGCTTACATAGGAGCGTAAACTGTTATGGCTCACGCTCGGATAATCTACGTCAATTCAGGACATTTCCCCTATTATTGATTTATAATTTAATGCAATCGATAATTTGAATTGGTTGATCTAGCTGCAACGCTCTATTTAGGACACACCAACCCCAAGGAAGGAAATCTGCATGAGCCTGCACATTGGTGATACCGCCCCGGACTTTACCGTCGACACCCAGAATGGTGAGATCAGCCTGCACGATTGGGCTGGCGACAGCTGGGTATTCTTCTTCAGTCACCCGGCCGACTTCACGCCCGTCTGCACCACAGAGATGGGCCGCACCGCCCAGCTCGCCAGCGAGTTCGACAAGCGCAACGTAAAGCCTCTCGGCCTCTCTACCGACACGGCCGAAGAACACGCCAAGTGGATCGAGGACGTGAACGACACCCAAAACACGAACCTCGTGTTCCCGATCGTCGCCGATGCCGATCTGAAGATCGCAAAACTCTATGACATGATCCATCCGGACCAGAGCGAGACGGCTGCAGTGCGGTCAGTATTCATCATCGACCCGAACAAGAAGATCCGGCTCACGATGACCTACCCGATGAGCGTAGGCCGTAATTTCGACGAAATTCTGCGAGCGATCGACGCCCTGCAATTCAGCGACAAGCATGGCGTGGCCACTCCAGCCGATTGGCGCGAAGGCAAGGAGGCAATCATTCCCCCGTCGGTTTCCGATGAGGATGCAAAAACCCGCTTCCCGCAAGGGTTCACCACCCTTCGGCCCTACCTACGCACGGTAAAAATCGATTGAGCGAAATACCTCATCGAATTTCTAGAAGCGGGATCGGTTCGCGCCGATCCCGCTTTTTCCAAATGAAGGAGGCACTATGCTGCTCGAGAAAATCAAGACGCCGGGACTGTCCCACCTATCCTACCTGATCGGTTCGGGCGGCAAGGCGGCCGTCATCGATCCGCGCCGTGATTGCGAATGCTATGTCGAAATGGCGCGCGCTGAAGGGCTGGAGATCACCCATATTTTCGAGACCCACCGTAACGAGGATCTCGTATCGGGCGCGCCTGTCCTGAAAGAATTGACCGGCGCGCGCGTCCTGCATGGTTCCAACGCAGACGGCACGGTCGAATATGCCGAGACTGTGCATGAAGGCGATGAGTTCGAGATCGGCCAGATGAAAATCAGGGTTCTGGAAACGCCGGGTCACACCGACGATCACCTTGCATTCGTGCTGCACGATACCGCCTATCCCGATGGCCCGGTCGGCGTATTCACCGGAGACGCTCTATTCGTCGGCGACGTCGGTCGCACGGACTTCTATCCTGATCGCAAGCGCGAAGTGGCAGGCCTTCTCTACGATTCCCTGGAGAAGATCCTGGCCCTCGGAGATCGGGTCATTCTCTATCCGGCACACGGGGCAGGCTCGGTCTGCGGCTCGGGCATGGCGGAGCGGGAATTTTCGACACTCGGCCATGAGCGCGCAAACAACCCGCGCCTGCAGTTCGGGAGCCGGGATGCCTTCATCGATTTCAAGCTGGAGGAAAACCACTACCAGCCACCCTATTTCCGATTGATGGAAAGGCTGAACCTAGAAGGCGGGGAGCCAGCGCCTCGCGTAATGCGGCCCAGGCGCCTGTCCTTGTCGGAGCTTGGCAACATCGACGCAGATCACCTCGTCGATGTGCGCGAACCACTTGCCTTCGCGTCTGGCCATCTGCCCGGAGCGATGAACCTGCCGGTGGGCATGATCTCGGCATTCGCGGGATGGTTCATACGTGAGGGCGAGAGCGTCGTGCTCGTCGCTTCGGATGAGGACCAGCTGGCAGCTGCCATGACGCATCTCGTGCGGATCGCGCTCGACAATATCCAGGGCGGCTATGTCGGCGTCGTTCCCGCAGCTGCCAAAGGCAAGTCAATGCGAACCATCCCCATGGTCGGGACCGACGAAGTCGAACGACGACTGGAAAGCGACGAAGGTGGCTGGTCGCTACTTGATGTGAGGGATGCGGACGAACGCGCAGAAGGCGCTATCGAAGGCTCCCAGCATATCTACGTGGGCGAACTCAACGAGCAATATCGCGACCTTGATCCGGGACAGCACTACACGTTGATGTGCGCCAGCGGAATGCGTGCCACGGTCGCTGCCGGCTGGCTTGCGAGCCGCGGCTTCGAAAAGCTGGACGTCTATCTTGGCTCCATGGATGCGTGGAAAGCGGCACATGGCTGAACCGGATCAGGCAGCCTTCTGGGATGAGCGCTATGCGACGGACGAATATCTGTTCGGGACTGCACCGAACGCATTCCTCGCGCGCGAGGTGCATCGCCTGGCTCCCGGGTCGAAGGTCCTGGCGATCGCCGATGGCGAAGGGCGAAACAGCGTGTTCCTGGCCCAGCATGGACATCGCGTCGTCGCGACCGACGTTTCGGAAAGGGCGCTCGATAAAGCGCGAGCTCTCGCTGAGCGGCGTGGCGTCGAAGTCGAATATCGGCGGGTAGATCTCGCCGGATGGGAATGGCCCGAAAGCGCTTTCGATGCCGTAGTCGGCATCTTCATCCAGTTTGCCGGCCCGGAATTACGAGAGCAAATGTTCGAAGGCATACACCGCTCGCTGAAACCAGGCGGCTTGCTGCTGCTGGAAGGCTACCGCGAAGAACAGCTGGTCTACGGGACAGGCGGGCCGCCTAATATCGAGAATCTTTACACGGAGGACGGTCTACGCTGCGCCTTTTCGGCGTGGGAAATCGAATTGCTGGAGGCCTACGACGCCGAGATCGACGAAGGGCGTGGCCATTCGGGCAAGTCGGCGCTGATCGACCTGATCGCTCGCAAGCGCAACGCGTGACCGGCTTATGCTCACGAGTGAATAGAGGATGTGAAATGGACAATATTGGCCCGAGTCATTGGCAACGTGTCTATGTCGAGAAGGCGTCCTCGGAAGTCAGCTGGTTCCAGTCCGTTCCAACCCTCTCGCTCGAAGCGTTAGAACGGTTCGGCGCAGCGCCTGGGTCATCTGTGATCGATATTGGAGGCGGCACCTCCACTCTGGTGGATGCCCTTGTCGACAGCGGCTGGGAAGACATCACCGTGCTCGACATTGCTCCCTCGGCGTTGGATCAGACACGGGCCCGGCTCGGCAGTGTGGCAGATCGGATCGATTGGGTAGTTGCCGACATGACGGATTGGGTTCCTGCCCGCGTTTATGACGTTTGGCACGATCGCGCGGTGTTCCATTTTCTTGTCCAACCGGACCAGCGGGCAGCTTATCGGCAGGCCTTGCTTCGGGGCCTGGCTCCAAATGGCCTCGTCCTGATCGCGACATTTGCACCAGACGGGCCGGAAAAGTGCAGCGGCTTGCCGATCATTCGTTACGACTCCGAAAAGCTTGCAGCCGAAATGCCGGCGTCGTTCGAACTGCTGGAAACCTGGCGCGAAACCCATATCACGCCCTGGGGCACTTCGCAGGCATTCTGCTGGTGCGCCTTTCGCGGTCCGGCGCAATAGTGTCTAGACGGGTGATCGCGTGCCGAAAGCATGATCCCGGCACGCGGTCCGATCAAAGATCGACCGCATAGCGCGATCGGGAATATCCCCTCGGCCATGCTGGCAAACTCAGCCGGTGAAACCAGCCCACTGGACCTGAGCAAGGCGGAAAGCTCCAGACCCGAGTGGTCAATGGTTGGGTAGCAGTGCAACTGCTTGAATGCCGAGGGCATAAGCTCTGCTTAAGATCATGCGCCTTTTGAGGCTTTATGAAGGATCGAACCGAGTAAGATTATCGCGCCGCCAACGTCGGACCGATGGTGGCGCTGGTGCGCACGGCGCTCGCCAAACCACTTAGCTATGTAGTGCTCGCGATCGTCATCGCGGCTGCGGGGCTGCTGTCGGTCGCACGCACGCCCGTCGATATTTTTCCCCGTATCGGCGTGCCGATGAGCATCTACGACGAAGCGCCCATGCCGTGGACACTACGCCTGACCTGGGACGGCATCGCCATTCACAGAGGATCGGAAATGGAGAATGGCAATGTCAGCCACGGCTGTGTGGTGGCGCCAGATCCGTTCATGGGACAGGCTCTTTGCTATTACCGCCAAGGGCGACAAGGTCATCATCACCGATGGTATATTTATAGGCCTTGGCGATTCGACTAGGCAGTGACTGGTCTTTCTAGCCTAAACGAGGGCTCCACATTAACACGGAAGCCGCCTTCAGTCTGCTCGAAAGAAAGTATCATGCGCGGCTTGAGCGCCGCGGCCGCGATGGCCAGTCCCAGCCCGCTGCCCGGCAGATTGGTTGCCGAACCACGCGAAAAGGGTTCCAGCATCGCCGCAGCGTCTTCAGGCGATATGCCGCCACCCTCATCTGTGACCGCGAAGCCCTCTCGCTCGGCGTCGATCGTAACCATACCGGGCTTCGGTCCATGCAATGCTGCATTTTCAACAAGATTACGCAATGCGATGATCAGGGCTTCTTGCGGTATGGGCACTTGCTGCGCTCGTGCCGCATCGGTGATGACCAGCCTTACGTCGCGCCGCTCCAATAGGTGTGCCAGTTCCTCCTGCACGATTTCGGCGGCGGGGCCGACGACGGCGGTTTCGCCGAGGGACGAGCTCTTCGCATCATGTCTCGACCATTCGAGAAGCTGACGGACAAGTCGCGCAGTTCGGTCGACAGATTGCCGGATGCGTTCGAGAGCGCGCTCACGGGTTTCGTCCTCTCTCGCGCGCAGCGCAATGTCTGCATGGGTCCGCAGACCCGCCAGCGGCGTCAGCATCTCGTGCGCCGCACTCGCCATAAACCGCTTCTCGCCGCTCCGCAGCTGCTCGATTCGCGAGAACAGCTGGTCAATTTCCTGCGTCAGTGCCGCCAATTCGCGCGGCACTGGATTAACTTCGAGCGGACTCTGGTCGTCGGGTTC
>QFNA01000022.1 GCA_003248395.1 Citromicrobium sp. | reverse complement strand
GTCCTGTCGGGCATGTTCTGGCCGGTCCTGACTGGCATGACCACCAGTTGAATACGTGATGTTAACCAATCGGGCCTAGGCACCGACAACATAGTTACCCGCAAACCAAGACAGCGGGATTTTTTGAGGGGGCTAGATTAGCCATGGACAGAAAAAAGCTGGTTCTGCTGGTTGGTGCACTGATCGTTGCGATCGGAACTGCACTCGTCGCCCGCAGTATTTTTGCAGGCGCAGCTGCACCGCAGGCGGAAGCCGCGGCGATCGAACAGAATGGTCCGAAGGTGCTGGTCGCCCAACGCGCCTTGCCTGTCGGTACAATCATAACCGCCGACGCCATCGGCTATCAGTTGTGGCCATCAGAACTGGTACAGGATGCCTATTTCCTGGACGGCGAGGCCGACGTTTCGAAGCTGATCGGGACAGTCGTGCGCCACCCGATCACGGCGGGCGAACCAGTCACCCAAGGATCGCTCGTCAGCCCCGGTGATCGCGGATTCCTGGCTGCAGCGCTGACTCCGGGCATGCGGGCGATAACCGTCCCGGTCGATGCGAAATCGGGCGTTGCGGGCTTCGTATTTCCTGGAGACCGTGTGGACATGGTGCTGACACAGTCGGTGGAGGGTGACGAGGGTGCTTCGCTGAAAGCGTCCGAGACCATTCTGCGCAACCTGCGGGTCCTCGCTACCGACCAGTCCACGACGCAAGAAACCGGAGAAAACGGTGAAACTGTCGTCAAGGCGTTCAGCACGGTCACGCTCGAAGTCACGCCGACGATCGCCGAAAAGGTCGCTGTCTCGCAGACCATCGGCACAATCAGCCTGACCCTGCGCTCGATTGCCGACAGCCAGACCGAGCTCGAGCGTGCGATTGCCTCTGGCGACGTCGCCATTCCCGACGGTATCTCCAAGGAAGAAGAAGAGCGGCTGCTGCGCAAGGCCATGGCGCGTCCCGACGATGCGCGCGGTTCCTATGTGACCGGCGGCGACGTCTCGCGCTTCCAGCGCAGTTCCGTCCCTCCGAAAGGGTCCTCGCGTCCGGCGGAATTCGTCGCCTCTGCGGCTCCGGTCGCTCAGCCGGCAGCGACTAGCGATGCGGCGCCAGCTTACACCGGCCCCTCGGTCCGCGTGACTCGAGGCAAGGAAACCGAGCGCGTCCCGGTTTCCGCGAAATGATCGCCGGCACAATGACCCACAAATCAGGAAGCCATTCAGGGGGCAATTCCATGAAACGTCGCGTATCACAAAAAGTGTTGATGGCCGGCCTCGTGCTCGCGCCCCTCGCTGCCCTGCCGACAAATATCGCAACGGCGCAGTCGGTAGTGAGCCCCAGCAGCGAGATCGTTCTGTCGATCGGTCGCGGCGAGTTGATCAACGTGCCCGGCAATATGGCTGACGTCTTCATCGCCAACGAAGGCATCGCCGACGTTCAAGTGAAATCGCGCAGCCAGCTTTATCTGTTCGGCAAATCGGGTGGTGAAACCACAGTTTATGCCAGCGATTCTCGCGGTGCGGTGATCTGGTCGGCCAACGTGCGCGTCGGCTCCAACATCGGCAGCATCGACCAGTTGCTCGCGCTCGCCATGCCGGAAGCGAAGGTCAATGTGGCGACGATGGGCACGAACACGGTCCTTTTGACCGGAACTGTCGCCGCCCCAGAGGACGCCGCCGAGGCCCAGGCTCTTGTCGAGGCTTTTGTCGGTGAGGAAACAAACGTCATCAGCCGCCTGAAAATGGCGACCCCGTTGCAGGTCAACCTGCAGGTAAAGATCGCCGAGGTCAGCCGCAGTGTCGTGCGATCGATCGGGGTCAACCTCACTTCGATCGACAGCACGAGCGGCTTCAAGTTCGGCATCGGGCAGGGCAATGCAGCGGGAAAATTCAGTCCTGGCGGAACATTGTCTGTCGGAAGTGACCCAGAGAACGTTGTCGGAACATCGATTACAAAAGCCGAACAGGGAACGACCTTCGGTTTCGCAGGATCGTTGCTTGGACTCGATCTCGCATCGGCCCTGAATTTAGCCGAGACCCAAGGCTTGGTCACGACTCTGGCCGAACCCAATCTGACCGCGCTGTCGGGTGAAACCGCCGCCTTCCTGGCTGGCGGCGAATTCCCGATCCCTCTCAGCCAGGGTCTGGGGACGACCACGATTCAGTTCAAGCAGTACGGTGTCAGCCTCGCCTACCAAGTCCCCGGTTTGACGACACGCCGCGCGGAAACGACGGTCGAGCTAGGCTCGGGCCAGAGCTTCATGATTGCCGGGCTACTGTCGAACAATTCGCAAAACCAGATCGAGAAAGCGCCGGGCCTCGGCGACGTACCGATCCTCGGAAGCCTGTTCCGTTCGACCGAATACCGCAAGGGTGAAACCGAACTGGTCATCATGGTCACTCCCTACCTCGTGAAGCCGGTCAATGCCTCGGACATCCGGCTGCCCACCGACGGATATCTCGCGCCGACCGAAGGCCAGCGCCTGATCGGCATGCAAGGCGCCGACGGTGTCTCGAATGCGAGACGGCCCGGACCAGTCGTAGCTGGCTCCAACCCAGCCGATCCTGCCACCCCGGCAGAGACGAATAACGCGCCAGACGCAGCCGTGCGACCCGGCTTCAGCTTCGATTGAGAGGGACTTTATCATGCCTAACTCGCTCAAACGCCTTTTCACGGTGACGCTCACGGCCTCGATGGGGCTGGCAGTGGCTGCGTGCGGTTCAATGAACATGGAAAACCGTTCACTCTACAGCGCCCGGCAGCCGGTCGTCGAACGTTCCAACTTCGTATTCGATGTCGGTACGGATTTTGACGGACTGCCCTTGCCCGAACAGCAGCGCCTTGCCCAATGGTTTGACACGCTGAACCTCGGCCATGGCGACCGCGTCGCAATCGACGATGCGTCCGGCAATGCCGCAATTCGAGAAGACGTTGCGGCGCTCGCCGGGCGGCATGGTGTCCTGCTGGCCGACGGCGTGCCCGTGACGCAAGGCTATGCGCAGCCTGGCCAGGTGCGGATCGTCGTTACGCGATCATCGGCATCGGTTCCGGGATGTCCCGATTGGTCCCACACGGCCGATTCCAATTTGTTCAACGCGACGAACCCCAATTACGGTTGCGCGACAAACAGCAATCTGGCGGCGATGGTCGCCAATCCGGAAGACCTGATCAAGGGACAGCAAGGCACTGGTGAAACCGTCGTCCTGACTTCGACGAAGGCCATTAAGACCTATCGCGAAAAGGACCCGACCGGCGCCGGCGAGCTGAAGGAAATGAACACCCAGCAGGGGGGTAACTGAGCCATGAGCGCATCATTGATGACGTCCACACCCGGCAACCGGGACCCGTTTTCCGCCTACATCTGCGACGACGCAAGCCTCGACGCCCTGAGGCCGGCAGTGATCGAGCTCGGCTGGCAGGCCGAGAAATGCAACAAGGGTGGCCTGCGAAACGCCATTCAATCGTTGTCGGTCTCGGCGAGCCCCAACATCCTGATGGTGGACCTGTCCGAAAGCGGCGATCCGCTCAACGACATCAATGCGCTTGCGGAAGTCTGCGAGCCCGGAACCGTCGTCATTGCGATCGGGCAAGTCAACGATGTCCGCCTCTATCGCGATCTGCTCGCCAGCGGGATTCACGATTATCTGCTCAAACCGCTCTCCGGCAACGTCGTCCGCGACGCGCTGACACAGGCACAGGCTGTCTTCATGGCGCCTCGAGGAGGCGAGGGTGAACAGGGACACAGGCATCTTTCGACGGCTGTCGTCGGCACGCGCGGAGGCGTTGGTGCGTCGACGATCGCTTCGTCGCTTGGTTGGCTTTACAGTGCCGAAAACCGGATGCCGACCGCCCTGCTCGACCTCGATATCCATTTCGGCACGGCGGCCCTGACGCTCGATCTCGAGCCAGGCCGCGGCCTTACCGACGCCATCGACAATCCCAGCCGTATCGACGGGCTGTTCATCGAACGTGCAATGATCCGGGCGAACGAGAATTTTGCCATTCTTTCAGCGGAAGCACCGATCAACGCACCACTGATGACCGATGGAGCTGCGTTTCTCCAGTTGCAGGAGGAATTCCGCCACGCTTTCGAAATGACTGTCGTGGACCTGCCTCGGAATATGCTGATCAATTTTCCGCACATTCTGAACGACGTCAACGTCGTCACAGTGGTTGCGGAAATGTCGCTCGCCTCTGCACGCGATACGATCAGGGTCCTTTCGTGGCTGAAAACCAACGCCCCGCATGCCACGCCGATTGTCGCCGTGAACAAGGTACAGGCCGGTGCCACCGAGATCAGCAAAGCGGATTTCGAGGCATCGATCGAGCGTAGCATCGATGTCACGATCCCGTTCGACCAGAAAGCTGCGACCGTTGCAGCGAAGCTTGGCAAGACATTCCTTGACGCAAGTGGATCCAGCAAAGCTGCAGTGGCGTTGAGAGAGCTCGGCAACCGGATCGTCAATCTGGGCGAGGAGACCGAAGAGAGCTTCGGCGCGACGAAGGATGCCAAGAAGTCGCTTCTTGGAAATTTCGATCTGAAATCGCTGCTTGCGAAGAAGGAAAAGTCCGGACGCGCGCCGGCAAATGCAGGATAAACCACTGATCCGGTTGCTTTCGAGCGCCAACATCGCTCCGCCGACGCCGCACAGTGCTACGTAACAGGGATACCGACTAATGACTTCCATCCAGCTAGCACTGCTCTCGACGGGCGTGATGGTCATGCTCGGTCTGCTCTATTTCGCCTTTGCCGGACCTTCGACCGCCAAAGCGACGCAGCGACGACTGAGCCAAGTCCGTTATCGGCACTCTGAAAGCACCGACGCCAAGGTGGAGTCGCAACTCAAGAAGGCGATTGCCGCGCGCAAACCCAAGATGCACGCGATTGCCGGGTCGACGTCACGCATTGATGCGCTGGCGCTCCGGCTCGATCGTTCGGGAAAGAACTGGTCGATTGGACAATATCTGTACGGATCTCTCGGCCTCGGGCTGACTGTCGCAATCCTGGCCTACCTCAAGTCAGGTTCGCTGGTGCTTTCACTGGCAGTGGGTACTTTCGCCGGCGCAGGTATTCCGCATTTCGTGATCGGCAGAGCGATCAAGAAACGTACCGCCGCGTTCAATGCCAAATTTCCCGATGCGATCGATTTGCTGGTGCGCGGCCTTCGCTCCGGACTTCCGGTGACCGAGACATTGAGCGTCGTCGGCCAGGAAATTCCCGATCCTGTCGGACAGGAATTCAGAGGCATCGTCGAGCGCATCAAGATCGGTCGCACAATGGAAGATTCGCTGCAGCAAACGGCCGATCGCCTCGATATCCCCGAGTTCAACTTTTTCTGCATTACCTTGGCCATTCAACGCGAAACCGGGGGCAATCTGGCCGAAACGCTGCACAACCTCGGTGACGTATTGCGCAAGCGGTCACAGATGAAGCTGAAGATCAAGGCGATGAGCTCGGAAGCCAAAGCGTCGGCCTATATCGTGGGCTCGCTCCCTTTCATCGTCTTCGGTCTCGTCTGGATGCTGAACCCGGAATATCTCGCCGGCTTCTTCACCGACGATCGCCTGATCATTGCCGGCCTCGGTGGCATGGTGTGGATGAGCATCGGCGTGTTCATCATGGCCAAGATGGTCAATTTCGAAATCTGAGGAAGCCGGAGAACACGTGCTCATGGAACCTGCAACCGGCCCCACCCTTCTCGGCTTCGATGTCATGTTCGTCGGCTCGATCATGGCGGGCGTCGCTGCGCTCGCGGTATTTGTCGCGATTTATAGCGCCGTCACGATCCGCGACCCCATGGCCAAGCGGGTCAGGGCGCTGGAAGGGCGCCGCGAGGCCTTGAAAATGGGTCTTGTCGCCTCGAGCGCCAAGAAGCGGCAAAGTCTCGTCCGCAAGAACGACACGACAGAGAAGGTTCGGACCACGCTCGGCAAGCTGAATGTCCTACAGCAGAGCCAGGTCGAGGACATGCAGCAGAAGCTCGCATGGGCGGGATATCGCAACAAGGAAGTCGCCGTGGTGCTCATCGCCCTCCGGTCGATCCTCGCGATCGTGCTCGGACTAGGCGCGTTCTTCCTGCTGTATGTCGTCGAGATTTACCCGGACTGGGAATTCAAGCGCGTGCTGGCGCTGGCTGCAGCCGTTTTCGGGAGCTACAAGGGCCCGGAAATTTTCCTCAAAAACAAGGCCACAAAGCGTACCGACGCAATCCGCAAAGGCCTGCCCGACGCGCTCGACCTGCTCGTCATTTGTGCAGAAGCCGGCCTGACTGTCGACGCGGCGTTCAATCGCGTCGCCAAGGAACTGGGACGCGCCTATCCCGAACTGGGCGACGAGTTTGCCCTGACCGCGATCGAGCTCTCGTTCCTCAACGAGCGCCGCACGGCGTTCAACAATCTGGCCTATCGCGTCAATCTGGAATCGGTGAAGGGCGTCGTCACGACGATGGTCCAGACCGAGAAATACGGTACGCCGCTGGCATCTGCCCTGCGCGTTCTTTCGGCCGAGTTCCGAAATGAGCGCATGATGCGCGCCGAGGAAAAGGCAGCCCGGCTTCCGGCCATCATGACCGTGCCACTGATCCTGTTCATCCTGCCGACGCTGTTCATCGTCATTCTCGGCCCGGCGGCCTGTTCGCTCACCGAAGCGTTCGGGGGTAACTAAGGACTGTAGCGGCGAGACCTCGCCTATTCGGCCAGGCTCTCCGCATCGAAGGCGCCCGCATTGTCGCGGACACGGGCGAGCATGGTGCGGAGGGCGGACTGTTCCTCTGGGGAAAGAACCGAGAACAGCTCGCGTTCGATATTCTGGGCCAGTGGCATGATACGGGCGTGAACCGCCCTGCCCTCTGCGGTGAGCTCGAGCAGGTGGGACCGGCCATCGCTTTCATTCGGCTTGCGTTCGGCAAGACCGCGATCCTCGAGTTTCTTGCAGGCGCGGTTCACCGGCACCTTGTCCATCAGCGTCATTTCGGACAATTGTCGCTGCGTCAGCGCGCCCTTATCGCCGAGAACGGCCATGATCCGCCATTCCGTAGTCTTGAGCGCAAACCGGCGCCGATATTGTTCTGATATGCGCGACGAAACCGCGTTCGACGCGACGGAAAGCTGGTATGGCAAGAAATCGGCTAGACGCGAATTGGGCTTGGACAAAATTACCTCCGTGAACGTGACGTCCGACCCACCATGCCGGAAAGACAGTCACTATCGTAACCAATGGCCACGGACCTATTTGTATCCAGGCTCGTCCCACCACGGATAAAATTCAGGCATCCCCTCGCCAGCGCTGTCGGGGAACTGCGGCGCCCGTTTTTCCAGAAAACTGGCGACACCCTCGAGTGCGTCGGCACTACGGCTGAGACGGTAGATCGCGCGGCTGTCGATACGATGCGCCATCATCGGATGGCCCTCGTTCGACAGGCGCCAGAGCATGGCCCGCGTCATGGCGACCGAAACGGCAGAGGTGTTATCGGCAATCTCGCGGGCCAGGCGAATAGCCGCGCCCATCAATTCATCCTGCGGATGGATCGAACGAACAAGGCCGCGATCAAGCGCTTCTTCTGCATCGAAAATCCGCCCGGTCATGCACCATTCGAGCGCTGTCTGCATCCCGACGAGACGCGGAAGAAACCAGCTCGATGCCGCCTCGGGCGTTATGCCGCGGCGGGCGAAGACGAAACCGAACCGGGCATTGTCGCTGGCTAGCCGTATGTCGAAGGGCAATTGCATCGTCGCACCGACACCCACGGCGACGCCGTTGCAGGCACCGATCAGCGGCTTTTTCGAATTGAAAAACCGCAAGGCCAGTCGACCGCCGCCATCGCGCACCCGTTCGTCTGACAGATCCTCCACTGTCTCCGGATCCGAGAAGACGTGCCCCCCACCTTCCGGCGTCAGGTCGGCCCCGGCACAAAAGGCGCGATCGCCATGGCCGGTCACGATCACTGCACGCACGCTGTCGTCGCCATCGGTGACATCCAGCGCATCGATCAATTCCCGCATCATCACCCGGGTGAAAGCATTCATCTTCTCGGGCCGATGCAGCGTTACCGTGGCGATCCCATCGGCAATGTCGAGCTTGATCTGGGTATAGTTCATCGTTGGCTCCAAACCTTTAAGGTTACCCTCCGGCAACGCGGAAGCCGCCCTCAACCCCGGCCGCCGAACACCCCTGCGTCGATCAGCGTGGCGCCATACGGATCGCGCCGTCGAGCCGCACGTCCTCGCCGTTGAAATAGCCAGTTTCGATCATGCAGAGCGCGAGCTTGGCATATTCCTCCGGATTGCCGAGACGCTTGGGAAAGGGAACGCTGGCATTGAGCGCTTCGATCGCCTTTTCGGGCAGCCCCATCAGCAACGGGGTGTGGAAGATGCCGGGAAGGATCGTGTTCACCCGAATGCCTTCGTTCATGAGGTCGCGCGCGATTGGCAAAGTCATGCCGACCACCCCGCCTTTCGAAGCCGAATACGCAGCCTGTCCGATCTGGCCGTCTTCGGCAGCGACGCTGGCCGTGTTGACGATGGCGCCGCGGTTGCCGTCATCGGTAATCGGATCGAGCGTCATCATGCCCGCAGCCGACTTGGCGATGCAACGGAAGGTGCCGATAAGGTTGACCTGCACCACGAATTCGAACGCGCTGACGGGAAAATGCTTGATTTCGCCGGTCTGCTTGTCACGGCTCGCTGTCTTCATGGCATTGCCGATGCCCGCACAATTCACGAGGATACGCTCCTGACCGTGCGCCTCTCGCGCTTTTGCGAAACCGGCATCGACATCGTCCTCATTGGTCACATTGACCTTGCAGAAAATGCCGCCGAGTTCGCTTGCGACAGCCTGACCCCTGTCTTCGTTCATGTCGAATATCGCGACTTTCGCGCCCTTCGCTGCGAGGGCGCGCGCGGTGGCTTCGCCGAGACCCGATGCGCCGCCGGTTATCACTGCGGGGGTAGAGTTGCTGACTTCCATGAAATTTCCTCTCGAACGATGCGTAAGCCCAACGCTTGCCGGGCCGGATGCGGAAACGGTGCTGAGTAGCCCAGCGCAACTGCGACCTTTGCCGGAATGGCGACCGGCGTCAAAGCGCTTCGATGATCGTCACGTTGGCGACGCCGCCACCTTCGCACATAGTCTGAAGCCCGTATTTCTTGCCCCGCGCCTGCAGCGCGTGGACCAGCGTGGCCATAAGCTTCGTGCCCGACGCGCCGAGCGGGTGGCCCAGAGCAATGGCGCCCCCGTTGACGTTGAGCTTTTCCGGATCGGCCCCGGTGTGCTTGAGCCAGGCGAGCGGCACGGGCGCAAACGCTTCGTTCACTTCGTACAGGTCGATGTCTGAAATGGTCATGCCCGCACGTTCGAGCGCGCGATCGGTGGCGAACAGCGGTTCTTCGAGCATGATGACCGGATCGCCTGCCGTGACAGTGAGGTTGTGGATGCGCGCCATCGGGGTGAGGCCGTATTCCTTCAGCGCCTTTTCCGAAACGACCAGCACGGCGCTCGATCCGTCGC
Organism: Citromicrobium sp.; assembly: GCA_003248395.1. Lineage (GTDB taxonomy): Bacteria > Pseudomonadota > Alphaproteobacteria > Sphingomonadales > Sphingomonadaceae > Qipengyuania. The sequence continues at coordinate 9,425 of QFNA01000022.1, read as the reverse complement.
AAATCTGGCTGCTGCTGGCCGCCGTAATGGTGCCCTCGGGGCTGAGAAGTTTCACGCCGGCAATCCCCTCGAGCGTGGCGTCGAAGCGAATGCCCTCGTCCACGGTGTGCATCTCCTGACCTTCGGCGGTCTCGATTTCGACGGGGACAATCTCCGCCTCGAAGGCGCCCGACTTGGTCGCCTCGATCGCCTTTTCATGGCTTGCCAGCGCAAAGCGATCGAGATCGTCCTTGGTGAAGCCGTGCTTCTTGACGATCATTTCGGCGCCCATGAATTGCGACCACTGGATACCGGGATATTTTTCCTCGAGCCCAAGCGACTTGTAGTTCCCCAGCCCCTCTTTCATGTGCAGCATCGCAGTCGATCCCATCGGCACGCGCGTCATGCTTTCCACACCGCTCGCGATGACCACGTCCTGCGTGCCCGACATGACAGCCTGCGCCGCGAACTGGATCGCCTGCTGGCTGGAACCACACTGGCGATCGATCGTGACCGCAGGCACACCTTCGCCCAGACGTTTGCTGGCGAGCACGGCATTGCGCCCGACTTGCATCGCCTGTTCACCGCCCTGGCTGACACAGCCCATCACGACATCGTCGATTGTCTTCGCTTCAAGGCCGCTACGTTCCATGACTGCGTCAAGCGATATAGCGGCCAGATCGACGGGGTGGACGCCCGCAAGCCGCCCCCCGCGCTTGCCCCCGGCGGTACGGACGGCTTCGACGATATAGGCTTCGGGCACGGGACTCTCCTCAAGGCGCGTTTCGATTTGCGACTGGTTATGGAGGGTTTCCGTTTACGTCAAGTGCGGTTGCGTGTGGCTTTAGGAATGTAGCAACCACGCCCCTGTGACGTAGCGTAAGTTTAAGACGCGAAAGATTGTGTGCTCTTACCGCAACACCGCTGAAACCATTCTGACGCAAAACCGAAAATACCTTTGCCAACCTGCCGTCCCACAATGCAGATAGCAGCTTCCGCAGATGGGTCTGCATGTCCAGTTTTGGGAGTGGGCGGTCCATCCGAGGGGGTTCTAACATTCGCTTCTGCGAGAAGCGAATAACGGAAGAAGGACAAATCGAGTGAAACTCCAGACATATTTCAAAGCCAGCGCCGCCCCGGCCGTACTCGGCCTTGCACTTGTCGCGCAGCCTGTGTTGGCTCAGGACGAGGATGAGGCAGGCGTTGGTCCCGCAGAGGGTGTACAGGGCGATGAGCTCGGCACATCGACTGAAGCAATCGTCGTGACTGGTTCGCGTCTCCGCCAACCCAATCTTGAATCGGCTAGCCCGGTTACTGTGGTGACCAGCGCTGAAGTCACCCAGACGGGTACTACGCGCGTGGAAGACCTCGTCAATTCATTGCCGCAGGTTTTTGCCGGACAGGGTTCGAACATTGCAAATGGTGCAACGGGTACAGCAACGCTGAACTTGCGCGGCCTCGGGTCGGAGCGTACGCTCGTGCTAGTTAACGGTCGCCGTCTTGTACCTGGCGATCCGACGACTTCGGCTCCTGATATCAACGTCATTCCTGCCGCGCTAATCGAGCGCGTTGACGTACTCACCGGCGGCGCTTCTGCCGTGTACGGGGCGGACGCCGTATCCGGCGTTGTCAATTTCGTGATGGATACCGATTTCGAAGGCTTCAAGGCTGATGTTCAGTATTCTTTGTATAATCACGAGAACCGCAATCGCAGCATCTATACAGATCCTCTCAATGCCCGCGGCTTTGGCTATCCGCGTAGCGTGGCAGCCGATGGTGGTACGTTGGACGCAACGCTTGCCTTCGGAACGAGCTTCGATGACGGACGTGGCCGCGCAATGGCGTACGTTGGTTATCGCGAAATCGATCCGGTAACTCAGGGTCGTCGTGATTACTCCGCTTGCGCACTTAGCGCTTTGGCCGCGGGTGGATATAGTTGTGGTGGTTCTGCCACGTCTCCGACTGGAACGCTGTTCTATTACGACACGCAAGACTACGACGATGATGGGGTCGCCGAATTCGGCTCAACGACCGGCCAATTCGGCCCGGACCGCACCTTGTTGGGTGGATTTACGCCCTACAACTTCGCTCCCCGCAACTATTACCAGCGCCCCGACGAACGTTATACGGCTGGCGTTTTTGCGGATTATGAAATTTCGCCGGCACTCCATCCCTATATGGAGTTCATGTTCATGGACGACCGCACAGTCGCCCAAATCGCAGAGTCGGGGAATTTCGGAAACACGCTATCCATCAACTGCGACAATCCGCTACTTTCCGCTGAACAGTTAGCTGTCATCTGCGATACGGAAAATCTGCTGGTAAGTGCTGACCCAAGCCGAGCATTCGACGTCGTCGGCAACACCGACGAGGAAGCATTCACTTTTGTTGATGCCTTGGGCAATGAATACAATCGCGGATTTGCGCAGATTCTGCGTCGCAACGTTGAGGGCGGTCCTCGGCAGGACGATCTTCAGCACACAAGCTATCGCGCCGTAATCGGTACGCGCGGAGACCTCAGCCCCGTCTGGTCATACGACGCTTATTACCAGTACGGTCGGACGAACTTTGCACAAACCTACCTGAACGACTTCTCGGTGACCCGCGTTACGCGCGCAATCGATGTCGTGGAAGGGCCCGACGGAACGCCGGTTTGTCGTTCGGCTCTCGACGGAACGGACACGAATTGCGTTCCGTACGATATCTTCTCGCCGGGTACTGTTGCGCCGTCCGAGGGTGCACTGGGTTACCTCTCCACTCCTGGCTTCACGCGCGGGATCGTTTCGGAGCAGGTCGCTTCGGCGTACATTTCCGGTGCACTTGGCGACTATGGCATGCAATCGCCCTGGTCATCTGAAGGCATCGGCATTGTCGTAGGTGCCGAATATCGCAAGGAGAACCTTGAGTTCAATTCGGACGTCGCGTTCCAGACGGGCGATCTCGCTGGTCAGGGTGCGCCGACACTTCCGGTGTCGGGTTCTTTCGATGTTAAGGAACTTTACACCGAAGTTCGCATTCCGATCGTCCAAGATAGTTGGCTGTCGGATTTCACCTTCACCGGTGGTTACCGTTATTCCGATTATAGCACCGGTGCGAAGACGGATACCTACAAGCTCCAGGCTGAACTCGCTCCTGTTCCCGACATTCGATTCCGCGGGGGCTATAACCGGGCCGTCCGGGCACCTACTGTGCAGGATTTGTTCGCTCCGCAACGCGTTGCGCTAAGTGGCTCGACTGATCCCTGCGCTGGCGCGCCAATCACTGCGAGCGACGTGGGCTGTCTCGCCCAGGGTCTCGAAGTTGGAGATGTCATCGCAGAAAATCCGGCAAGTCAGTACAACGGCCTGATCGGCGGTAACCCCAATCTTGTGCCCGAAACTGCTGATACCTACACCATCGGTGTTGTGCTCGAGCCGACATTCCTCTCGGGCTTCTCGGCCAGTGTCGACTATTTCAACATCAAGGTTGAAGGTGCAATCCAGGGCATTGGTGCCGATACGATCATCGGTGAATGCGACCGTGATTCTGCTGATCCGTTCTTCTGTGATCTGATTGTTCGCGACGGATCGGGTTCGCTCTGGCGCTCTTCGCAAGGTTATATTATCAACCTTTCGCAGAACATTGGTGAACTTGCCACTTCTGGCATCGACGTTCAGGCTGGCTTCAATCGCCAGATTGGTGATGCTGGTCGCCTAAGCCTCTCGTTCGTAGGCACATGGCTCGAATCGCTAACGTCAAACCCAGGCGTTCCCGGCATTGAAGATACCGAATGCGTCGGCCTCTATGGCAACGTTTGCGGCACTCCAAATCCCGAATGGCGGCACCAAGCTCGTGTCGGCTTCGATTTTGTTAGCGGAGTTGGTGCTTCGGTTCGCTGGCGCCATTTCGGATCGGTTGATGTCGACAATCTGTCGGATTCGACACCCCCAGGGATCGCCGGCTTCGATGCGCAGAACTACTTTGACCTTGCGCTTACTTACGAAGTTGGAGATCACTACAATTTCCGCTTGGGTGCGAATAACATCTTCGATAGGGAACCGCCGCTTACGGGATCACAGGCTTGCCCTGCGGGCTTCTGTAACGGGAACACCTACCCGCAGGTGTACGACGCACTTGGCCGGTATATCTACGCCGGTGTGACGCTCGACTTCTAAGTACCAAAAAATATGCTAGAGAATGGCGGGCCGAAAGGTCCGCCATTTTCATTTCAAGCGCCAGTGCTGCGCACCATCGGAAACGAAGTGAACCGAGCCGAAGCAAATCGGAAAGCCGCCCAGCTCCTTGAAATTGATTCCCATTCTGCATTTTCAGATGGTGTGCAGCTGGTTCAATCGGATTTCGCTGAAACTCTCCTCCCAGTCGCTCGCGAGCTGACTTACAGATTTCCAAGTGATGCCAAGTTCCACCAACTATTGGGATTGGCCGCTCGCTCTTCTCAAGAGAGCGGGCTCGCGCTGGACGCCTTCCGATCCGCAACCGCGTTTGCGCCAGACGATCCGCTCATCGCCCACTCGCTCGCCCGAACTTCGCTCGAGGCCGGGGTGCCTGCAGTCTCGCTGTTCAGACGAGCAGCGCGTCTCGCGCCAAATGACGGAAACGTCACTCTCGGACTGGCCGCCGCCTTGCTTCACGAAGGTGCGCCCGCCGAAAGCATCGAACTGCTAGACCAGGTCACTGCAGAGCGGCCCGAGTGGATAGAAGCTCATCGCGACGCGGCGCGACTCCGCGGTCAGATGGGTCTCGATCCGTTCCAGACGATTGAGAAAGCCCTGCAAGCTCGTCCCGAATTGGGAGAACTCTGGTCATTGAGAATTTCCATCGCGCTAGAAATTTCTGACCTGTCCAAGGCGAATGAAGCAGTACATTCCGCCCAACGAGTACTTGGGCATGATCGCAAAATCGACGTTCTTGCCGCCCATATCCTTTCAGAGAGCGGAAGCTCCGAAGCCGCCGACAAAATGTTCCTTAAACTCGGACCACTGATATCCATTCAGGAAGCATCCCTCAGGGCACGCCAGCTAATCCGGGAGCAGCGTCCGGAGGACGCCGCCAATCTGATCGAGCCAATCATCGCGAAAGATCGCGAGCACGCCTTGCTGCCTTACCTAACCCTCGCCTGGCGCATGTCTGGAAATCCGAACTGGCGATGGGTTGAGGATCGTCAGAATGTTGTCAAAACTTTCGACTTGCGCGATGATATTGCCGACTTCCCAGAACTTGTCGACACAGTTCGCGATCTGCATTTCGCCAAGCGAGAGCCGCTGGACCAGTCTGTGAAAGGGGGCACACAAACCGATGGCAATTTGCTATTGAGGCTGGAACCGCCGTTGGTCAGGCTCAAAGAACTACTCAGGGAAAAAGTGAGGTCTTATGCTGACCGTCTCCCGCCGTTTGAGGAGGGCCATCCGACGTTGATTGCGAGACGACAACCTATCCGTTTTGCAGGTTCCTGGTCGGTGAGATTGAAAAATGCCGGATTTCACTCAGACCACGTCCATAATATGGGTTGGATAAGTTCAGCATTTTACCTCACCTTGCCCGAAGAACTGAGTGAAGACCGTGCCGGAGAGCACAGCGGCTGGCTTGCACTCGGCGAATCGCGTGATCTAGTCCCCGATTTGCCACCCCTTCAAATGATCAAACCCAAAATTGGGCGGCTGGTTCTTTTTCCTTCATCGATGTGGCATGGTACCCGCCCGTTCGTTTCCGGAGAGCGAATGACAGTCGCGTTTGATATCGCACGCCCGAACCAAGGTTGATTGGAATTGACTTCGCCACCACCACCTCCACCAGAATTATTGTCAGCGATGGATTTAGCAAAATCGGGCGACACGGGCGGCGCGTTGAAAATTATAGAAGCCGCACTTCCCGGGGCACTGGATCCGACACCTTTTCTGGCGCTCGGAAGCTTGACGGCTTTGCGAATGAACGCTCCAGAGCGCGCGATCCCCTTCCTTCGCGACCTTATTTCCTTGCACCCGACAGATCAGGCGAGCATAAACAATCTCGCGACCGCTCTTGTTCAGGTGGGAGATTTCGACGCTGCATTGCAGTTAGCGGAAGGCTCACCTGTCCCGACTTTGGCTCGCATTGCAGGCTACATCTATCAGCAAAATGGTGACGCCAAAAAGGCTGCCACCGCATATCGGACCGCTCTGGATGGTGACCCGACAGATCTTGCGAGTCTCAATAACCTGGGCAATGTACTTGCGTCGATTGACGAGATAGACGCTGCGATCGCTTATTTCGAACGCGCGATCACACTTTCTCCCCGCGATTTGAACATATATCTCAACCTGGCGGAAGTGCTCCGTTATGCAGACAGGCCCAAACCACGACTGAAAGTCTTGCGCGATGCAGAAAAAATTGCGCCCGAAAATCCTCGTGTGTTGATCGATTTGGGCATGGCATATGCCCATAACGACGAGATCGAGAAGTCGATGGACGTATATCGCCGCGCCATGGCTTTAGCCCCGGAATTTGGAGAAGCGCATATCGAGTATGGTATGGCGCTCGAGGCGCTGAACAGAACGAACGAACTGGCCGAATTCGTCCGCCAGATTGAATTCGATCCGTCTTCACCGGAAGCGTATTTCCTTCTGGCATGGAACGCCTACCGCCAAGCTCAGTTCGAAAAGGCCGCGGCCTTTGCTGAGAAAGTACCAGAAACGGTCCTTCCAATGCGGCGTTGGCACTTGACCGGTAGAATTGCCGAGCGATTAGGCAATCATGCCGAAGCGTTCGCAAACTTCCAATCGATGAATGACGCTGCTCGGGCTGAGACAATCAAGGAGTCCGGCGCGAGTTTCCGAGAGCGCTTAGAAAGTCAAATGGCACAGTGGACGACCGAATGGGCGTCGTCGTGGCATCCTGCAAACGCGCCTGACGACGGGCAGCGCGATCCAATATTTCTCGTCGGTTTTCCGCGATCCGGCACGACATTACTCGACACCATGCTTATGGGGACTGACGAACTTTCTGTCCTCGAAGAACGCCCGATGCTTGCTCATTTGCTGAAGAGCGTCGGAGGCGACGATTTGGCATCTCTAGATGCCAATCGAATCGTGGAGTTGCGCGAGCAATATTTCAATGTTTGCCGCGCGGAAGGTTGGGTCGAGGACAAGTGGTTACTCGACAAACATCCGCTGAACATGCGCAATGCACTGCTGATCAATCGCGTTTTCCCACGGGCGAAGATAATTTTGGCTGAGCGGCACCCCTATGATGCTGTGCTCAGTTGTTTTATGGCGAATTTCAAAATGAATCATGGCATGCGCAGCTTTACTTCGTTGGAAGAAGCTGCGCGTACATATGATACAGTCTGGAAGGCCTGGCAGAAGGCGACAGAAATAGCGTCCCTCGATTGGCATGCAGTACGTTACGAGAGACTTGTGGAAAATCCTCGTCGCGAATTAACCTCGTTGGTGGACTGGCTAGGACTTGATTGGCGGGAAGAGTTCCTCGACCATGTCGGCACTGCACAAAAGCGTGGCGTGGTCCGTACGGCCAGTTACTCGCAAATCAGGGAAAATCTCTATTCACGGTCGGTCGACCGGTGGCGCAACTACGAAAAAGAGCTGGCACCAGTGATCCCGATCCTTAGCCCTTGGGTCGAAGCCCTGGATTACCGTTATTGAACGAGCAGCAGCGCCTTATCCGCCTGACAGCGTTCGCTGGTTCTGCCCGCGCTCCACTGTCTGTCGCTGCTCCATCCGCTCAATTTCCCATTGACGTGCAGTCTTGCAGACTCGCTTGGCCGTCATCCGCGATCCGATGACCTTGTCACGACGGCAAACGACTTTCTCCTTGTTTGAACCCGCAACCAATCGCTCCTCGGAAGCAGTTTCCGACGCGCGCGCGCCCTTTTCATTGCTTTCGCTCAGCTCAGCCTGAACCTCATCCGAAGTCTGCCCAACGACGGCATGCGGGGCAAGTAGCGCAATTACCAATGCTATGAATTTCACTTTCATTATTTCTCTCCCCGAAACGCCAATTGTGACGAAGGTATCACGTCGGGCAGAAATTTCCAACTGCTCTTCAGATCATGATTTGACCGGGTATAAGCGTTTAAGGCAACCGACTGTTAGGGAAAGTCCGATGAAGCAGCACGCGGAAAAAAAATCAGAATTTCGAAAAATGGTCGTCGCGACTGCCGCGATGATGTCGGCCCTCCTAGCATCGCCAGCGGAGGCGCAAGAGGGAAATGAAGAGCCTAGCAGATTGCAGCCGCTGAAGGTTTGCCAGATGCAATCGGATCCCGCTGCTCGATTGGCCTGTTATGATTCGGCGGTCGAAGACATCGTGTCGGCGGAATCGCAAGGTGAGTTGCGCATCGTCGACCAAGAGGAGGTTCGCGCGACGCGCCGCAAGCTCTTCGGATTTTCTCTGCCAGATTTAGGAATCTTTGGTGACCCTGATGGGGGAAGCGATGGGGACGATCTTGATGAAATTGAAACGACCATCAAATCAGTTTCAGGAAGCCACTCATCAGGCTATCTGATCCGCACGGCTGATGATGCTGTTTGGCGCATAGACAGTGTTCCCCGCCGGCTTCTGAATCCAGAGGTGGGCGACACTCTGCTGATCAAGGGCGCTGCACTTTCCTCCTATTTCCTTCGAATTAACGGTCAAGGCGGGGTGAAAGGAGTTCGGGTCCGCTAGTCGACCTGACAAGCCCGGACGTTTGGTAGAGTTCCAAAACCGAAAGTTGAATCTAACTGGTGTGCTCTGCCACCTGAATTTTGGATCGTTTCGAGTTAGAGTTTTCCGCCGTAGACATCCTTGGCTGGGCGAGGAGTTACGGCATGAAAGCATCGAAGTTTACGGACGCGCAGAAGATGTTCGTCGTCAAGCAGGGTGAGGAAGGAACGCCGGTGGCGGAGATCTGCCGGAAGGCAGGCATCAGCCAAGCGACCTACTTTAACTGGAAGAAGAAATACGCTGGCCTGATGCCATCGGAGATGCGGCGGATGTGTGAGCTGGAAGAAGAGAACGGCCGATTGAAGTGTATCGTGGCCGATCTGTCGCTGGATCGAGAGAGGTTGCAGGACGTCATTCGCCGAAAGCTCTGAGGCCGGATCGGAAGCGCGAGCTGGTCGACGGGATGCTGGCGGACTGGGGCGTGTCGATCCGGAGGGCCTGCCGAGCTCTGCCGTTCGACACTTCCAGTTATCATTACCAGACCCGTCGCACCGATCCGGCCTTTCTGAAGAAGCGTATCAAGGAGATCTGCGAGACGCATGTCCGCTACGGCTATCGGCGGGTGTATTACATCCTGCGCCGGGACGGTTGGTGCGTAAACCTGAAGAAGGTCTACAGGCTTTACAGGGAGTTGGGCCTGCAGCTGCTGACGTGACCCCCAGCTTTCCTCCAGCTGGGATTAGAGCCGGACCGCGTTGTTGCGCATGAGCGCGGTTGAAGCAATGGGCTGCGTAGCGGAGCCCGCA
>QFNA01000021.1 GCA_003248395.1 Citromicrobium sp. | reverse complement strand
CAGGGCATGGCCGCGCGCAGCGGGCCGCCCTCTGCACTGATGACGAGCGGCGCGGGCTGCCATCCGGTGCCGGGACCGACGCTGCCCGAATCTTCCAGCGCCGTGAGAAATTCATGACTGACGAAGGGATTGTCCGCTCCGGCAAGCGCGTTCCATTCGTCACGGTCGAACGCACCGACCGAACCGCCAACCCGCGCGGCAAGGCTATCCCCTTCGCTCACGCGACCCCGGCGCCTTCGGCGATCGGCGCGTCGGCATATCGGTTCGCGCGGGCCAGCAGGTCGGGTGTATCCACGGTCCAGGTCAGCACGGGCATGCCACGGTCACGCACATCGCCGACTAGCGGATTGGGCAAGGCATGGATGTGGTAGGCGAGGAAATCGGGACGGGCGATCCACAGGGCGAGATGGCGCTGCCACGCCTGCTGGGTATAGCCCCTGTCATCCTCGCGCATGACCAGTCCGCGCAGCGTCTGCGGCGAATGCTTGCGCAGCCAGCGCGAGACGCGCGGGTCGAAACTCATGACCGCATGCCGGCCGCGATATCCTGCGAGCGCGTCCATCACGACTTCGCAACTGCGCTCCACGTCGTAGCCCCGGCGTGACTTGATTTCGATCAGCAGCGGTACCTTTGCATCGACCGCCGCAAGCAGGTCGACCAGCGCAATCGGCGCCTCCTCGCCTTCGAGATAGCTGAGCTTGCGCCATTCGGCCGCGGTCAGGCTGGCGGCCTTGTCGGGCCTGCCGACCAAGCGCGCGAAATCCCAGTCGTGGAACACCATCGGCACATCGTCGGCGCTGCGCTGGATATCGCATTCGATGCCCATCCCCGCAGTGATCGCGGCGCGGAACGCCGCGGCGGAGTTCTCGACCTTGCCGCGACCATGGAGACCGCGATGCGCGTAGGTCGCGCTTGTCAGCCACCCGACCCGCGCGGGATCGGGTGGCGGTGCGAGGATTGGATCAAGCTTTGAGAGCAATGATCGCATCGACCTCGACTGCGGCATCGAGCGGCAGCACCGGCACGCCGACCGCGGCGCGCGCATGCTTGCCCGCGTCGCCGAACACCTCGGCCATCAGGTCGCTGCAGCCGTTCACGACCTTGGGCTGATCGGTGAAAGACGGCACGCTGGCCACGAAACCGCCCAGCTTGACCACCTGTTCCACACGCTCGAGCAGGCCGGCCGCCTTGACCTGCGCCAGGATCATCAATCCGCAGGCCCGCGCCGCCTCCTGACCCTGTTCCAGCGAGACGCCGTCACCGAGCTTTCCGGTCACGAGCTTGCCGTCGACGAAGGGAAGCTGGCCCGAAACATAGGCGGTATTCCCGCTGACCACGACCGGCCGGTAACTGGCGACGGGCGCAGCGGCTTCGGGGAGGGTTACGCCGATTTCGGCAAGCTTGGCTTCGATTGTCATGCGGTTTCCTTTTCCAATTGCGCCCTGATCCACGGTAATGCCTCGTCCCAGCTGTCGATCCGCGCATCGGCGTGACCCGCGCCATGCGCGCAGTCGATATGGGGCGCGAGTTGCGGTTCGCCGCACAGATGCAGCGTCGTAATGCCCGGCACGGTCTCGCGCGCCGAGCGATGATGCTGGGCCAGATCGTCGATAAAGATGGCCCGCGACGGGCGATATTCGTCGAGTATGGCCTTCAGCGCAGGCCCCTTGGGCCCCTGGTTGGTGTAGACCCTGGCATCGAGGCCATGCTTCGCCAGTTGCTCGGCGCGCATCTGCTGGCGCTTGTCGACCAGATTGGTGAGGATGACCACATCGGCGATGTCGGACAGGCTGTTGAGCGCCTCGATCGCCCCGGGGATCGGCCCTTGGCGGTGCATTTCGGTATCGAAAAACAGGCCCAGCATGCGCCAGACGTCCTCGGGCTCGAGCACCTCGCCGCTGTCCTGCCAGCGCAGCGCCTGCGAAAAGTCGTTGCCCACCATCCGGAATTCGACGCCCTGCGTTTCGGCCAGCCATTCGCGAAACGGCGTCACCATGTAGAGCAGCACTTCGTCGCAGTCGGAAATGATGAGAGGCCGGCTCATGCGTTCAACTCGCGGCTCGCGGCAATCAGGGCTTCGGGCGTCGTGCCGAGCGCATCTGCCGCCGCGACAAGGTCGGGCTCGTGCCCGGCGAGGAAGTCGAGCACGGCAGCCTGCACGCCGCGATCGGAGATGCCGTGGCGCAAGCGATCGGGCGTCAGGCCGGTGAGCGACAGCAGCCGTTCTGCGCGCCGTTCGTCGGTCAGCGCCCAGCCGAGCGCCTCCAGCGCAAGGACTTCGGGCGCCCTGCCCGCGCGATCCGCCGATTTATCGTGTGCCGGAATTGTCAGCCCTTTCGCATGTCGCTACGCCTCCGCATCCATCGCAGGAGACACGGCCCCGTGGCAAAGAGAATCCTCGTTGTCGAGGACAACGATCTCAACCGTAAGCTGTTTTGTGACGTATTGAAGGCGAACGGTCTGGAGGTCGTGCCGGTAGCCGATGGCACCAATGTGCTGCCGACCGCGCGCAAGTTCGTGCCGCACCTGGTCATCATGGATATCCAGCTGCCCAATGTCAGCGGGGTCGACCTGATCGCCCAGATCAAGAGCGATGCCGAGCTCGCGCAGGTCCCCGTGCTGGCCGTCACCGCCTACGCCGGGAAAGGCGACGAGGAGCGTATTCGCGACGCCGGGGCGGAGGGCTATCTGGCCAAGCCGGTTTCCATCGGACCGTTCATGACCGCCGTGCGCGGGCTGCTGGACGAGTAAGCACGCGTTCAGCGCATGCTTGACAAGCGGGCCCGGAAACCGCTTTGCCGCCCCTTGCAAGCGACCCGGACTGGCGGGCCGACCCTATTCGAGATTGGACACATTCATGGACCGAGCACAGGTAGACGCGAAACTCCGCGAACTGGCCGCACCTTTCAACAAGAAAGGGATCGCAATCGAGGAAGGTTCGACTTTCCAGAACGACCTGGAATTCGACAGCCTGACCGTGATGGATTTCGTCGCCGAGATCGAAGACGAATTCGATATCATCATCTCGATGAACCAGCAGGCCGAAATCGAGAATTACGGCCAGCTCGTCGATGCCGTCACCAAGATGCAGGCCGACTGATGAGCGAAGGCGTATCGCAGCCCGACCAGCCGGTCTCGCGCGCAGGAGACGACCGGGACCTGTTCTCCAAGTTCGACGACATCATTGCCTTGCGCGAAGGTCTGCTGGCCAGCGGCCAGGAAGATCCGTTCAACCTGGTGATGGAAAAGGTGCTGAGCCCGACCCGCGCCATCTGCAACGGCCGCGAGACGATCCTGCTGGGCACTTATAATTACATGGGCATGACCTTCGACCCCGACGTGGTCGAGGCGGGCAAGCAGGCGCTGGCCGATTACGGTTCGGGCACGACCGGCAGCCGCGTGCTGAACGGCACGTACCAAGGTCACAAGGAGGTCGAGCGCGCGCTGACGGATTTCTACGCCATGGACCATGCCATGGTGTTTTCCACCGGCTACCAGGCCAATCTGGGCATCATTTCGACGATCGCCGGCAAGGGCGATTATATCGTGCTCGACATCGACAGCCATGCGAGCATCTGGGACGGCTGCGCGCTGGGCAATGCCGAGGTCGTGCCGTTCAAGCACAATGATATCGAGGCGATGGAGAAGCGCCTGCGCCGCATCCCGGAAGAGGCAGGCAAGCTGGTCGTGCTCGAAGGCGTCTATTCGATGCTGGGCGATATCGCCCCGCTGAAAGAGATGGTCGCGGTGGCCAAGAAATACGGCGCCATGGTGCTGGTCGACGAAGCGCATTCGATGGGCTTCATCGGCGAGAACGGGCGCGGCGTGGTCGAGCAGGCGGGCGTGATCGACGATGTCGACTTCATCATCGGCACCTTTTCGAAAAGCGTTGGCACCGTCGGCGGGTTCTGCGTGTCGAACCACCCGAAGTTCGAGATCATGCGACTGGTCTGCCGCCCCTATGTATTCACCGCCAGCCTGCCCCCGTCGGTGGTGGCGACCGCGTGCACATCGATCCGCAAGCTGATGGACAGCGGCCACAACAAGCGTGCACATTTGTGGGAGAATTCCAAGACGCTGCATAGCGGCCTGCGCGAGCTCGGCTTTACGCTGGGCACCGAAGAGCCGCAAAGCGCGATCATCGCGGTGATCATGCCCGATCTGGAAAAGGGCGCGGCGATGTGGGAGGCGCTGATCAAGGGCGGGCTCTACGTCAATCTCGCCAGGCCGCCCGCGACACCGGCCAACATGACCTTGCTCCGCTGCTCGCTCTGCGCAGAGCACAGCGAGGAAGAGGTTGGCCAGATCCTGCAGATATTCGAACAGGCCGGCAAGGCCGTCGGCATTATCTGACCATTTGTTCATAGAGTGCCGGTCTTTTCTGAACACGAGGGAACGCTCGAGTTCAGAACCCGTTCAATGCCCATGACTTAGACATCTCCCAACAAATCAGGAGAATTGGCGATGGGTATCACGAAAACAGCAGGTCTGGCGCTCGCCGCGTCGACTGCGCTCCTTGGCGCATGCAGCGTCGGCTCGTACGGCGGACTGGGTGTCGGCAGCGCGGGATATTACGACGATTATTACGACGGCGGATATTACGACAACGGCTATTACGGCTGGTACGACGATTACTACTATCCAGGCACCGGCTATTACGTTTACGACCGTGATCGCCGTGCGCACCGCTGGAATGCGCAGCAGCAGCGCTACTGGCAGGCGCGTCGTGCGGCCGTGCGCAACCAGCGCAACATCCGTTCGAACTGGGGTGCCTGGGAACGCCGCGAGGCGCGGCAGGAACGGCGCGCAGTGCGCCGTGACATCCGGCAGGATCGCCGCGAGGTACGGAAAGACCGGCGCGAAGTGCGCCGCGACAGGCGGCAGGAGCGCCGCGAGATACGCCGCGAGCGACGGAGCGAGAATCCGGCCATGCGCGACCAGCAACGTCGCATCAACCAGGCCGTGCGTCAGGGCCGCCAGGAGGCTCGCCGCGATCAGCGGCAGGAGCGCCGCGAGCGGCGGCAGGAGCGTCGCGAACGGCGCCGTGACCGGGACGATTGATCGTCTTTAAGCACCGCGCGCAAGCGCGCATCCAATGACAACAGCAAGCCGGGTCGCATCGCGGCCCGGCTTTTGTCGTGGGCGCCGTCGACCGGCCCATCGGAACGGCGACGAGAGCTGCGCGTCTCCCATGGTGAAGGAGATGTCACCATGACCACCAATTCAGGGTCCGCCCGTTACGAAGGCCTCGGCAAGGACGGCAAGGGCCATGTCAGCACGCAATCGGGCGCGCTCGACAACCAGCCCTATGGCTTCAACACGCGGTTCGAGGATGCGCCCGGCACCAACCCGGAAGAACTGATCGGTGCCGCGCACGCCAGCTGCTTCACCATGGCGCTGAGCTTTGCGCTGGCCAAGGCGGGCCACACCGACGGCACGATCGACACCGAAGCGGTGGTCACGCTGGACAAGGATGGCGACGGATTCCGGGTGAGCAAGTCGGCGCTGTCGACCAGCGCCAGGGTGCCCGGCATGGATCAGGGCAAGTTCGAGGAACTGGCCGCCGATGCCAAGGCCAATTGCCCGATTTCAAAACTGCTCGACACCGAAATCACGCTGGAGACGACGTTCGAGGGCTGAGCACCTGCCCGGCCCGTTCGCGAGCGCCGCTAGTTCGCTTCCGCTTCGCAGGTCACACTGAAGCCCGAGACGGAGTGGGTCTCGCCCATGCTGACCACGCCGAGCGTTTCGCCCGACGCGCGGGCATAGGCGAACCGGCATAGGCCGAAGCCGGTGCCCGAACAGTTCTCCATCTCGATCACGCCGTCTTCGGGCAGCGAGGTCCAGCGGTTTACCGGGTCGCCGGGGACGGGCTCCCATCCGGCGGCGATGATACGGTCGCGGGCGGTGCGGATGTCCTCCCCGCGCACGTTCGGGACGCCCACCGACCCGTCGCAGAACCGGTCCTCGTCGGGGAGCGCGTCGACAATGACACGGTTCGCATCGATCGCCACATCGGCAACCGCCATGTCGTAATTGACCATGCCCCCGTGAAGGCGGAGGAGCCCCGCAGGCGACAGTCCGACGCGCGTGAGATGGTCCGCGCTCACTCCGTCGCTCTCGATCAGCGCGACGAGGTCGCCTGCGCGATAGAGTGCGGCGCGCGAATCCTCCAGCGCGCAGGAGCCCGAGGTGCTGGTGCTGGCCTCGCCCGCAAACACGATCGCTTCGGCCCCGTCGTGACCCTGTTCGGACAGCACGGCCCAGCCCCTGTCGGCGACGATCCGGCCCGCGCGCGTCTCCGGCGCCGCGATGATATCGTAGCAGTCGCCGATATCCGCGGCTCCGTTCGCCGGTAGCCCGGCTGGCGCGGAGATGGTGAGCCCATCGACCCGCGAGCTCGGTGCCGGAGCCGGGGCCGGTGTCGCCGCCACCTCGCTCGGCTGCGAGGTCTCGGGAACAATGTCGGCGTCCACCACCCGTTCGCAAGCGGTCACGGCAAAGGCGACCACCGCCATGGCAGCAGTAGCAGGGGTAAAACGCATTGCCTCTCTCCTCACATCCGTCTGGTCATCGAGACGATCGGGCGGGCATATGATGCGCTGGAAATGCCGGTTTGACCAGCGACTGGAGCCAAGGTTGAGAAATTCCTGCCAGAAATTTCTCACAAAGCTGTCGGTTGGCTTACGATCTCGAAACGAACATTTTTTTTCATCATTTTGTTCTGCGGCTTCTGGGCCGTCTGCTGACCGGCCGCTTTTGGAGCATCGATCAGGAAAGCTGACATTCTTTTGTCGAGCGGAATGCATCACCAACCTATGTGTATATGGTGCGCTGGAGACACGATTTATCCAGCGTTCACAATGATCTTCGTAATGTTACTTTGTACCATGAGAGGGCCGCACCTTGATTCGCTGGTTTGTCATGATCCTGCCGATGCTCGCGGCGTGCTCGCAAGCAAGTTCTGCCGGGGAGGCTGCACGGGATGGTAGCTATGCCACCATCCTCGAAGCGCCACCCTATCGGCCGATCGGGAGGCTGGGGCCGGAACCTTACACGCCGACCCTGAACGACAAGCGCAGGCTCTTTGCTAGCAGTGCGGAGGAGCGCTACCTGCCGATGCTGCGCCGCCTCAAGAAGGGCGAGATGGGCAATTTCGGCGGGATCGAGTGGCGCTGGCGCGGCGGAGCCGAGAATGGCGGGCTCGGCACGCTGACCGGCATTGCCTATTTTCTCCGTGATCCCCAACGGAGTCTGCGCCGCTACACAACCGACACGCTGTTCACTGCTGCAAAGGGCGATTTCTCGCGCGTCGAACAGGACGCTGTCACCCGCCACTGGGCCGAGCGCATCGGGCGCGACATCGCGTCCGAGGGTTTCGGCAATATGAGTACGCCTTGGCTCAGCATCGCAATCCCGCGTGAGCGTTTCGAAGCCTTGCGCGAGCAGGAAGGTTGGGCGATCCCGGCCAACCTTACGCTCAGATTCAGCGAATGGGCGGAGCCGGACCTGCCGGCCGTTGCCCCGGAAATGGCCGACGACATCCGCTATTTCCCGACCAGCGACCGTGTGGCCGGCCCGACGCCCGATCTGGCCACTTTCGATGCGATCGTGCTGCGCGACGGCTGTTTCTTCATCGACGAGGAGGGTGATGACGACCCCCTCGCGATGTTCCCGATCTGGACGGGCATCTATCGCGACGGAGAGGGTCACATGGCGTTCCGTTCGCGTCATTCGCAGCATCAGCCGCGGCTCGCTCGCGTGGGTACCAGAATTCAGCTCGGGTACCGTATAGGCGTGGCCGATCCGCCCGCGGAACTGATCGCGGCCTGCGGCAAATATCGCGCGGTGCTCGTCAAATCGCTCGACCAGGCTGCGGGCTATGGCGGGCAGTGGTTCGACGTGAACCAATATGCCGAACGAACGGGTATCGACCCTGCCGAAGCCATGCGGCAGGCCAACGAATGCCTGATCGCCCAGGAAAAGGTCCGCGCCGATCGTCGCCTGCGTGGCAACTCCTCCGAACCTGCCATGTGCCCACAAACGATCAATGTGCCACCCCGGCCGCCTGGATTCGAAAAGGAGGCCGCCCAATGATGCGGCGACAGCGCGCGTCGCTTGCGACTTTGCTGTGCCCGTTATTTGCCGGTCTCGCAGGATGGGCCAGTGCTTCGCCAGCCGCGCTGCCGCTCACCATCGCCCGCCCGGCGTTTGGTGGTGAAGCGTTGTTCAGGGGGTATCTCGGGATCGAAAACGGATGCGTTGTCGCGGTCAGTCCGGGTAGGAGCAGCACCGTGTTGTTCGATCCCGATGTCCGCATACTTGAGGACGGCCAGGGGATATTCGATCCATCGACGAACCAGTCGATCCGGTTCGGAGAAGCAGTCACTGGCGGAGCCGCCTTTCTGCGAGATGACGGTCGGGGATGGCCGATTTCCGATATCGAGAGTTTCTTTGGCGTGGCCCTGCATCGGGGTTGCCCGAAGGATAACGTCCAGCGCCTCCACAATCTCAACCAAGTCCGAGGTCGCGATGATTAAACCTGCCGTGAGTGCCCTGTTGGCGGCGACATTCCTGACTTGCGTGATTACCCCGCACGAGTCCGCAATGGCGCAAGATGAAAAGCGGCCGTTGAAAGGCAAAGGGGGCGAGCTGCAGCTATCCACCCCCTAGCCAACCGCCCTGCCCAACATCAGCGGTCAGGCAGGCCGGCCTTACCCAACACAGCAGCGCCGTCCTCGACGGCATCCGCCTTGTTCTCGGGAAAGATCGGCCACAGCAGTTGCTGGCCCATCGTCGCGGGGGCGAGGTTTTCGACGCCGTAGCTTTGCGGATAGGTGCGGGTGATCCTGGCCGTGCCGAACAGGACGTCCCAGAAAAACAGCAGGTTCCCGTAATTGCCCTTGTAGTGCACCGCCGGATCGTCGGCATGCCGGCCGTGGTGCGCATGGTGCGTGGCAGGTGTCGAGATGGTGCGTTCGACCAGCCACATCACCGGCGAAAGCCAGGCGATGCGATAGAGCGGCCGGTCCCATGCGACATCGCTGTGCGCACCGATGATCACCGCCAGCTTGACCACGACATAGCCCGCATAGACCCACCCGAGGCCAAGGTAGATCAGCACGCCCGAGAGCCAGATGCTGGGCATCATGGCGTAATAGATGATGTTGTTCCGGAAGGTGAGGCGCACGCTCATGTAGCGGGCGTTGTGGTGCGCGCGGTGGAGGTTGTAGAGCCAGTGGGTGGAATGGCTGGCGCGGTGCCACCAGTACTGCATCATATCGTCGGCGACGAGGAACAGCGCGATGGCGGCAAAGACGTTCAGGTCCGCCAGCACCCCGGCATAGCCCGGTGCGACCTGACCGGCGATCCAAGCCGCGGTGAACAGCACGGCAGGCTGGGTGAAGCCGAGCAGCATGACCATCGAGATGGTCTCGACGATCCCGTCGTCGCGCACCTGTTCGTCCTTCGCAAAGAAGCGCGTGTGGATGACTTCGAGCAAGGCGAAGCCGAGGTAGATGGCGAGAATCGCGATGGTGGATGGCTGCATGGTCACTCTCTCCGCTGACGCCCGGGACATGGATCGCCTGGCGCGATTCTCTTGTCGCCAGCGGTGATAGACTCTATCGCGAAGAGAGAATGTCCAATGTTTTACATTCTTCGGCAACGCGGCGATCGGCCAATACGCCGATGCTGTTCGAGGCGCTCGACCCGGCGCTGCAGGCGCATCTGGTGCGGACCGCGCCGCTGCGCCATTTCGCCGACGGCCAGATCATCCAGCAGCGCGGCGACCGGGCGGACGAATTCTGGCTGATCGAAAGCGGCGCGGTTATGGTTGGGCAATTCCTCCCCGACGGCGACTTCCGCGCAGTCGCGCGGCTGGGCCCGGGCGATTCCTATGGCGAGCTGGCGGTGTTTTCGGGCAAGCCGCGGATCGTCGATGCGGTGTCGCGCGGCCAGAGCAGCCTGCGGTTGATCGCGGCGCGGCCGTTTTTGTCGGCGCTGGGTAATTATCCCGCCTCCACGCGCGCACTGCTGGGCGCATTGTCCGAGCAGTTGCAGGATACGCTGGGGCTGCTCGCCGGGCTGCGGCGCGGCACCAATCCGGCGCGCATGGCCGGGCTGCTCGGCACGATGGCCGGCGACAGCCACGAGGTCGGCGCGACGCAGCAGGAACTGGCGGAGCTGCTGGGCGTAACCCGCGCCACTGCGAATGCCGCGCTGAAGGAGCTGGAGCGGCGCGGCCTGGTGGCACGCGGTTACGGCAAGCTGCACCTGCGCGATCCCGACGGGCTTCGCCTGCTGGCGATGGAGTGAGGATGTAGCGGGCGCGCAATCACCTGGCGGCAATGCAATTGTATTGTGCAATTGCGGGCGTGATTTATAGTCGGCGGCTCAACCTTTGGGAGGGGTTCATGGGGTCGCAGTTTTCATCCGTCGTTGCGGTCGTTTTCGCCTGTTCGATGGCCGCTTGCGGCGGTGGGGGATCGTCCTCTCCCGCACCCTCGCCCAGCAATCGCGCGCCGGTGCTGACGCCCAGCGCGACGGCGGTATCGGTCGCGGAAAATTCGAGCGGGGCGGTGTTCACCCTGTCGGCTAGCGATCCAGACGGCGACCCGGTGTCGCTGACGCTGACGGGCGACGACGCCGCCTTCTTCGCGATCGGGGGCGGCGGCGCGGTCACCTTCAAGGCGCCGCCCAATTACGACCTGTTTGCCGATGGCAATGGCGACAACAGCTATTCCGTCGTGGCGCAGGCGAGCGACGGGCGCGGCGGCAGCGCGCGCACGAGCATCACTGTGAGCGTGACCAACCAGCGCGAGGGCATTCGCGTGACGCGGATCCTGACCGGGCTGGTCGATCCTGTCGGCATCGCCGGAACGCTCGAGAGCGATGATGAAATGGCGGTCGGACTGGAAAACGTTACCTATGTGCGCTTTGCAGGCAGCCGCCGCGCCGGCGATCCGGCACCGGCGTCCGCGCTGCTGTTTCCGGTAGAGTACGGGGTCAGGCGCCTGCTGGATTTCGCATGGGGTGGAGGAGGCAATTTTTGGTCGGGACCCTGGGCGCTCGTCCAAAACAGCGTGGGCATCCATATCCTGCGGGTAAATGGCATTTCGGAGGGGACCGTCAGCCTTGGAGCGAACGACGCCGTCGAAGGCCGCCTGTTCATCAGCAACGACAATTACGCCTTTGCAAGTCTGGGCGATCCGGACGGGAACTATGCGCAGGCGACGAACAATCCCGAGCAGAATCTGGGCAATCTGTTCCACTTTGAAGCCTATTGCGGCGCATCGGTGCGGGCGATATGCGCGACGGAACTGGGGCTGGGCGTGCGCCAGCCCGGCGGGTTTGCGCAACTCGACGGCAATATCCTGTTTGCCGATCAGGGCGGGTCCGCCGAACAGGAGATCAATCTCTTCGCCTTCGACTGGGGGATGAAACAGCTCAATTTCGGCTGGCCGTTCTTCGAGGGAACGAAACGAATGCGAGAGGGCGGCCCGGCCGAGCTCGACACGCCGGTGCTGGCCTATCCTTATGGACAGGAGCGCAAGGCGGGAACCGGCATCGTGATGGGAGCGGTCTATGCTGGCGCCATTCCGGGCATTGCGGGCCATTTGGTCTTCGCCGACCGGAACGGATCGATCTTCTCGATTCCCAAGGGCGAGATCGACGGCACGGCGACCAGGGGAGCCGCCGCGATCGAATGGCGGACCGCGGATTTCGAGCCCGACGCCGGGACGCTGGACAGCGTCGTCGAGATCGCCGCCGACAAAGCCGGAACGCTCTACATCCTCGACGCGGATGGCGAGGTTTTCCGCGTCGATGCGGGATAGCGACCGGGGTGGCGGACGGTTGCCTGCCCGACAGGTTGAAGAGCGCGGCCACGATTGGGATATCCGAAATAAAGGATGGAATTCCAGTGGGTCGATCCTTCACGCCATGGTAAGTGTGAGGACGTGAACCGGAGAAAAGTAAACCGCGGCCTGATTGCCATTCTTGCGCTGCCGGCCCTTGTCCTGCTGTCCGGATGTGCCGCCGGATCAATGCAATCACCGGGCACGACTTCCGCGTCAGACGATTCGAACTTCCTATCCATCCGGTCCGCGCCTCCAACGGCGTGGCCAGAGGACCCGCCTCCCCAACCGCAAACGATCGACAGCTTCGCACGCATAACCACCACAGGCAGCGAAGAAGAACGTGCGAGAGCCTGGGAGATGGCTAACGGTCCTGCGGACTTTCAGGATGAAATCCATCGACTTGCCGAACTCTTGCCCACTGCCGAGCCAGACAATTTCGTACTGCTGCGTATAGTCAGGGATGAGACGGTCGCGGACTTTCCATCGCCACCTCGCGGTGCCGAGGTATGGTTCCGCAAGGACGCCGCTGCCACGCTTGCGCGCTATACAAGCGACAGCCGCATCTTTCCCCGCCAAGGCGGTTTTTCCGAATCTGCGATGCAGGCACGGAGCCAGGTCTGGATAGACAGGCTCGAGCCGACCGGTATCGCGTGGGGCATAGCGGGCGACCCGACTACCGGTCTGCTCGAAATAGACGTCGGCATCACCGAGTCTGAATTCCGCGCTTTGGCCGCCGAAAAGGGCTGGCCCTGGAATGACGAGGTACGCTTCACCTTTGCGGCCGAGCAGCCGCCGGCATTTGGGGACCCATCGCTCGAAAGGCAGGTGCGAGCATTCATCCGCGAGCCAACGCAGCGGATAATCCAGCTTACGGCCCTGACGATCGGCACCATTCAAGTCGACGATGGCTGTTTTCGCCTGATGGGGAAGAATGGGCAGAAGGGCCCGCTGGTCCTGTTCGGTTATGATGTGCAGCTGACCAGGGATAGGGAAGGATACATTGCAGTCGAGGGCAAGGAGACACGTTATCGCATCGGCGAAGTCGGCGCTTGGGGCGGACCCAACCAGATCAGCCCGGATTGGCAAGCGGTGCGAAGCTTGCGCAAGCTATGCGGCGAAGGCGAAATCGTGAATGTGGGAAATCCGCAGTCCTTGCGGCTGTTCGCATTGCCTTATCCGGATCGGGTGCTCGATTATGCTGTAGCCAGATCACTGTCATACGACGCAGCATGGGACGAGGTTATCGCATGCATGGCCCGCAAGGAGCGACGTGGCCGCATCGGCACCGAGCTGCGGGACGCATGTATCGACCAATTCAATGACCGATAACCGGGCCGTTGACGAACGCGCTGCGCTAGCCTGCAGTTGAGCGCCCGCCTGACCCGCATCCCCGGTGAGCCGCCGAGCGGTCAGCTGTCGTAAGAGACCGGGCCGAGCGCTTCGATGACGGTGTTGGCTTCGAGCGCGCTGGCGTGTTGGTAAAAGGGGCGCAGCCGGAGGCCCGTCTAGTCCGCCTCCTCGCCCAGCCGGAACAGCTCTTCCACCGGCTGGCCGAGGGCAGCGGCGAATTTGAGGGCGACCACGACCGAGGGGGCGAAGACGGCATTTTCGACCGTGTTCACCGTCTTGCGGCTGACGCCCATCGTCTCGGCCAGTTGCGCCTGGGTCCACCCGCGCCCCTCGCGGTGGCGGCGCACGGTGTTCTCAAGCGTCGGAGGCATCGGTCATCCTCTCTGCAAGGCCGTAGGTCAGGAAGGCCATGCCCAGCCCCATGCTGACGATGATGTTCGCCGCGCGCTGCGCATGGAGCGGATCGAACGGCGAGACCGAGAAGACGAGGCACGCGGTGACGATCGCCGTGGCAAAGCCGATTCGGATGCCACGATTGCGATGGGCCTGCGTTACCTCGTCATTGGCGAGCGCCCGCGCCCGCCGCGACAGGAACCAGCCGCCCCCGGTGAGCAAGAGCGCGAGCATCACCAGCGTGAAGCCGACGTTGAGCAGGATCTGCACGAGCGAGTCGCTGCCCCAGTCCCAGGCATAGAGCGTGCCCTGCTGGACCAGGAGTATGAGCAGCCCGAGGAAGGGCGCCATGCGCATGCGGTTCTGCGCGAAGGTGTCGGCGGTTTCGAAATCGTCTGCCATGGGGCTCTCCGGTCAAGCGGGTTTGTAACTTACAGGTTACATGTAACCTTCGGGTTACTTCGCTGTCAAGAGCGGTTTGCCGCAGGCACGAAAAAGGCGGCGCGGGGGACACCGCACCGCCTGGTCGTTCTCCGGGAGGGTTTCCGGAAAATCAGTAACGCATGTTGACGCTGAGCACCGCCTGGCGGCCGTTCGAGGGCACGGCGAAGTGCGGGTTGCGCAGCTTGGTCACGTAGCGTTCGTCGCCGACATTCTTGACGTTGAGGCGCAGGCCGATGTTGTCGTTCACCTCGAACGCGGCATAGGCATCGAAGCGGACGTAGCCGTCGGCCGAGATCAGGTTCGCCGCGTCGGCATAGCGTTTCGACTGGTGATAGGCGCCGCCACCGAAGCTGAACTGCGGCGTGACCTCGACATTGGCAGTGAGCGAGAGGTTGTGCTTTGCCGTATTGGGCAGCGCCTTGCCTTCGTTTTCGCTGTCGTCGCGCAGCTCGCTGTCGATATAGGCATAGCCGCCGAACAGCGAGAGCGGACCCGCGCGCCCGGTGACGCCGAGTTCGAAGCCGCGGATGCGCGCGGCATCGATGATGTCGGTCACCTCGCCCAGCGCATCGGTATCGATGATGTTGCCGCGGTCGATCTGGAACACCGCGCCCGATAACTGCATTGCGCCGCCCATCAGGTCGGCCTTGACCCCGGCCTCGTAATTCTCGGTTTCCTGCGGCGAATAGGTATCGTTGGTGATTGCGATGTTACCCGAACCGGCGCCGACATCGGTGCCCGGCGGGTTCTTGGCATTGGCATAGGAGGCGTAGATGCTGACCGTGGGCACGGGCTTGAACACGGCGCCTGCCTGCCAGCTGACGAAGTCGGTTTCGACCGTGCCGCTGAAGGGTCGCCCGCGGCTGGTGCCCGCCCCGCTGGCGCGATAATCGGTGTAGCGAATGCCGCCGTTGACGATCAGTTGCGGCACGATGGTCACCGAATCGAACAGGTAGAAGCTGATATCCTCCGCCTCTGCCGTGGCGGGCGAGGCCGATGGCGTGATCGTGCCGTTCCACGGGTCCGACGGATCGGGATCGGCGAGACTGGTGCAATTGAAATTGGCGAAGGATTCGGCCGGACAGTTGCGATCGCCCGTATCGACCGAATAGGCACGATTGAAGGTATCGGCCCAGGCGAATTCGGCGCCGATGGAGAGATTGTGGACCAGCGATCCGGTGGCGAATTCGCCCGAAAGATTGGCGTTCGCGCTCATGCTCTGCGTGTTCGAATTGCGGCTCTTGGTCGCGCGCCAGACCTCGCCGTCGACGACATTGCCCGCGCTATCGTCGGGGTTGGTGACGATGTAGTCCATGTCCGAATCCGAATAGCGCAACAGGGCGGAAGCGGCCCAGCCGTTGCCCATGTCGTGATCGAACTGGAAAGTGGTGGTGTCGACCCGCGTATCCTGGAAATCGCGCGCATGGAGACCGTAGAAATTGTCGTAGTCGGTGTCAGCCGGAACGCGGAGGCCGCCGGGCAGCTGGCCGCGCGAGGTCAGCGGGATACCGTAATCGGGCATGGCATCCGATTCGAAGTGGTAATGCGTCAGGCTGGCGACGGTGTCGGTGCCCACGCCAAAAGCGATCGAGGGGGAAATCCCCCAACGATCGTCATGCACGCCGTCGCGCCCTGGCGTTTCGGAATCGTGGAACAGGCCGACGAGGCGCACGGCAAGCCGGTCGCCTAGCTGGCGATTGACGTCGGCGGTGAGACGAAAAAGGTCGGAGGTACCGACCGAGGCGGTAGCGGAGGCAAAATTGCCCGCCCGCGCAGTCTTGCTGACGAGGTTGATCCCACCCGCCGCCGCGCCGCGTCCGCCGAGCGCGCCGCTCGGGCCCTTGTACACCTCGATCCGTTCGACGGCGAAGGTCTCGCGCGTCTGCGAGCCGATGTCGCGCGCGCCATCGACGAAGACGTCGGCGGTGGCATCGACACCGCGGATGAGCGGAATGTCCGCCGCCGCCGTGCCGCCCTCGCCCGCGCCGAGCGTGATGCCGGGGACGGTGCGCAGCGCCTCTTCGAAGGAATAGGAGGCGGTCTGTTCGAGGACTTCCTCGGTCACGACGTTGATCGTGCGCGGCGTGTCGAGGATCGGCGCCGTGCCTTCGTCCATCGTCTGGTCCTTGGGCCGTTCGCCCGAGACTAGGATCGACGGCTGGCTGTCGGCGGCATCGGCCCCGCTGTTCGCGCTGTCATTGGCCAGCGCAGGCGCGCTGGCGACGAAACCGACACAACCCAGCGCAAGGAACTGCGCTGCGGGGCGGGCGGATTTCGAAAATTGCATTACTGTTGAGACTCCCTGTCCAAGATGGTTTGGCCCCTGCCAAGGTGCGGGCGCCTATGCGGATCGCAGGAAAGTGTGTCAATGCAAATGCGACCTATTCGCATTAGCGATTCAGTCATCGCATTGAGAGAACGGGAGAATTGTTTTGCTGGCGGGACTGTGTTGCATCAGTCGCGGCGGGAAAACGCCGCACAATGCGCTCAGGCGTCGGCCCAGCGGCGCATCAGATTGTGGTAGAGATTGGTCAGCTCGAGCACTTGCGGATCGCCTGCCCCGCGCTCGGCGCTGAGCGTGCGGACCGTGCGGTCGAGCCGGTAGAGCTGCTCGCGCTCGCCCGCATCGCGCACCATGCTCTGCAGCCAGAAGAACGAGCCGACCCGCTCGCCCGCAGTGACCGGGGTGACATGGTGGAGGCTGGAGGCGGGATAAAGGACGAGATCGCCTGCGGGCAGTTTGACGCGGTGTTCGCCGTAGAGGTCCTCCACCACCAGCTCGCCGCCGTCATAGCTGTCGGGATCGGCGAGGAAGAGCGTCGCAGACAGGTCGCTGCGGATGCGGAAGTCGGTGCCGTCGAGCCGGCGGCGCCTTGCCCAGCGCCTCCACCACCATCTGCCCGGCCTTTTGCGCTGCATCGCTGCCCTGACGGAGCTGGCGATTGCGCTTGGCATTGCGCGACTGGTGGCCCGACGTTTCATTGCCGTCGACCCATTCGCCCGCGTCGATCACGGCGCGCAGGGCATCCACCCCCGCCCGGTCGAGCACCTGTTCGATCCGCACCATCATACCGTCTGTCTTCCTGACCGCTGTTGACGGCGCGCGTGCCTATCGCCTGGCGGCGGGATTGGCAATTCGGGCATGGGTGGGGAGCAGGCATCAGCCTCCCGGAACCGGCGGGTGCGCTGCATCGTCTGTCTGGCAAGGGCGCGCGTCGTGCGGGCCTTGCCAAGAGAAAGAGAGTTGCGACAATGCCCTTTGTCACCACCGACGACGGAATCGAGATCTATTACAAGGACTGGGGCCCGAAGGATGCGCAGCCGCTGGTGTTCCACCACGGCTGGCCGCTGAGCGCGGACGACTGGGACGCGCAGATGCTGTTCTTCCTGAACGAAGGGTACCGGGTGATCGCCAGCGACCGGCGCGGGCACGGCCGCAGTGCACAGGTGAGCGAGGGCCACGACATGGACCATTACGCATCCGACGTATCGGCCGTGTGCGAACATCTGGACCTGAAAGACGCCATCCATATCGGCCATTCGACCGGCGGGGGGCAGGTTGCCCGCTACCTCGCCAAGCATGGCCAGCCGCAGGGCCGCGTGGCCAAGGCGGTGCTGATCAGCTCGGTCCCGCCGCTGATGCTGAAGACACCCGACAATCCCGAAGGCACCGGCGGAGGCATCCGACGGGAACATCGACAACTGGTGGCGACAAGGCATGATGGGCAGCGCGCAGGCGCATTACGAAGGCATTGCCGCCTTTTCCGAAACCGACCAGACCGAGGACCTGAAAGCGATCACCGTGCCGGTGCTGGTGATGCAGGGCGATGACGACCAGGTCGTGCCTCACAAGGCCGCGGCGCTGAAACAGGACAAGCTGATCGCGAACAGCGAGCTGAAGATCTACGAAGGCTTCTCGCACGGGATGCACACCGAGAATGCGGACGTGATCAACAAGGACCTGCTGGCCTTTATCCGCAAGTAGGCGCGGACCGAGGCGCTGCCGGGCAGAGCGGCGCGACGGGAGGACAGTGAAGTAAAGGCCAGGCGGAAAGGGGCGAGCGATCAGACGGTCTGGCCGCCATCGGCGACGATAGTCGCCCCGAGCGTGAAACCGGCAGCCTCGGAGCAGAGCCAGAGAACCGTACCGGCTATTTCTTCGGGCTTGCCGAGGCGGCCGATGGGTTCCTCGGCAATCATCCCGTCCATCCCGCCTTCGCGTGCTGCAGCAACGCGGTCGATCATCTCCGTCTGGATGATGCCGGGGCAGACGACGTTCACGCGCACTCCCTGCGCCGCGTAATCGAGCGCGGCGGATTTCGACAGGCCGATCACGCCGAACTTAGATGCGCAATAGATCGCGTGGCCGGGAAAGCCGCGAACGCCCGCACCCGAGGACGTGTTGACGACCGAGCCGCCGCCGCACTTCAGCATCTCTGGAATCTGGTGCTTCATGCAATAGAAGACGCCCGACAGATTGATCGACAGGTTGCGCTGCCAGGTGTCGGCGGGGATGTCGGCGAGAGCGAGGCCGGTGGGTTCGACACCGGCATTGTTGAAGGCGAAATCGAGCCTGCCGAATGCCTCGACACAGCGGCTGACCGCCGCAGCGACCTGCCCCTCGTCCGCGACGTCGCAGCCGATGGCGATCGCCCCTGCGCCGCGCTGTTCGACCTCGTGCGCGACTGCCTCGAGCGGACCCGTATCGATCCCCACGAGCGCGACATTTGCCCCGGCGTCGGCGAAGGCAAGCGCCGTGGCGCGACCGAGACCGGATCCGGCGCCGGTGATGAATGCGGTTCTTTCAGAAAAATCATAGCTGGCGTTCACGGTCAGGCTCCGGGGTTTGCGTGAAGATTGGAAGGACGTTCTCCTGAAGGACGCGCGGGAACCACGCCGCGTTCCGGACAGACGCGGAGCGCCGCGTGCCGCGCTGGTCCCGGATTCCAGCGCAAATCCGCCGGATTCATCTCTTTGAAAAACCGAATCTTTTGCGGAACACCCCTCGCCGCGCTTTGTTAACGGCACACTGCAGACGCTTGCAGCGAATATTCAGGAGAGAGTGCGATGGCCGAAATTCCTATCGAGAAGAAGTCCGGCATGGGGTGGCTGTGGCTGCTGCTGGCGGCAATCATCGCGGCGCTGCTTATCTGGTGGCTGGTCGCGGGCAATGACGACGATGCCGATGTCGTCGACGAGGACGTGCCAGCAATGAATGCGGACGCCGATCCGGCGCTCGATCCCAATGCGTCGATGGTCGATGGCGACGATGCCGCGATGGCCGGAGCCGCAGCAGCGGGCGCCTATGCCGTGGGCGAGACCGTCGACCTCGACGGGGCACGCGTGATCGAAGCGACGGGCGACATGGCCTTTACCGTGGACGTCAATGGCGAGCCGATGACGGTGCTGTTCAACGAAGTGCCGACGCCCAATCGTCCGCCCGAAGGCCAGCTCGACATCAATGCCGGGTCGATGGTCGACATCGACGGTGTGGTCCGTAGCGCGAGCGATCCGCTGCCCGACGGCATCACCGCGACGCTGCCCGCAGGCACCGAACGCTATATCCATGCAACCGAAATCGACATGAGCGACGGCTGAGCCGCGCGTCGAAAGGAACGACCGATGAAACACGACAAACGATTCGAAGAGCTCGACGCGACCGACGATTACAAGCTGGTCCACAAGGATCAGGACATTCGCGGTCGCCCGCTGGTGTCGCCCACAGGCACGCAATACGGCACGATCGACGATCTGCTGATCGACAAGGAGCAGAAGCGCGTTGCCGCCATCCGGCTCGACGACGGGCGGATTGCCGCCGTCGAACCGCTGGAAATCCATGACGACCGCGTGGTCTATGGCGAGGCCGCCGAGACCTATGCGCGCGATCACGGAATTACCGGCGAAGTGACCGAAACCTACTACACCCGTTACCCACGTTCACGCGTGATGTGAGCGACCGGAGCCTGCAGCGGGCTCCGGCACAAGCGAACCCGCCGCACGCGACCTTGCCCCCAAGGCGAGTTGCGGGCGGCGGGTTTTTTGTATGCGCGGCGGGGGACTGAAGCTTTTGATTGTAGGGTGGAAAGCGACCGGTTAGGATATGCTGTGACATTGGGGCAGGGGGAGCGAACATGCGGATTGCGGCACTCAAGACAGCGCTGGCGGGGATACTCGGGCTGTGTTCGCCCTTCCCGGTGGCGGCGCAGGACGCGAACTCGCCCCGGCTGACGGCCAATGTCGACGGCGTGGTGGGAGCAGACGCTGGAAGGCGAGTTTGCCATCGACCTGCCGCGCGGCAGCGTGATGACGGGCTATGCGCTGGATGTGGGCGAAGACATGATCGACGGCGTGCTGCAGCCGCGCGACCGGGCGCGCGAGGCGTTCGAACGGCGCGTGGTGCAGCGGATCGATCCGGGCCTGGGCGAAGTGGATTTTTCCGACCGGTTCGAAACGCGCGTCTATCCGATCTTTCCCGGCCAGGGCCGAACCATTCGCATCCGTTTTGCCACCCCGCTGGACGCGGCGGGCCGCTATACCCTGCGGCTGGATACCGGCCAGGTGGGCGAATATTGGGTGCGGGTGCACGGGGCGGAGCCGGACAGCGGCGGGCTGGAATGGAGCGAATATCCCGAAGGCTTCGCCGCGCGGGGCAGCGGGCGGATCGATGGGGAGATCGCATTCGAACAGGCGCTGGACGAGAGCCAGACGCCGCTGCTGAGCGAGCATCCGGGCGAAGGGCGGTTCTTCGAAATTTCCGGCATGATCGCGCCCCGCCCGGTGGTGCGGCCATCACGCCTGACCGTGCTGTGGGACCGATCGGTATCGCGGCTGGATGACGAGCACGCACGCGAAGCCGCGCTGGCGGCGGCAGTCGCCGAACAGATGCGCGTGGACGAGGTCGAGCTGGTGCAGTTCGACAGCAGCGCAATGGAGACTACGCAAGTGCCGGTGAGCGGGCTGGCCACGACGCTGGGCGCCGTGCGCTATGCCGGGGGCACCAGCTACGCCGGGCTGGCCGATATCATCGCTGCGCGCAGCGGTGGGCTGTGCCTGCTGTTTACCGACGGGCGCGCGAGCATCGACACGCGAACCGCGCTGACCAGCGGCGAAGGCTGCCGCCTTGCCACCGTGTCGAGCGGGCCCGAGCGCGACATGGGCTGGCTGGAAGCGCAGGCCCGCGCCGGAGGCGGGACCGCGATTGATCTGGGCACGGTG
Source organism: Citromicrobium sp. (assembly GCA_003248395.1). Classification (GTDB taxonomy): domain Bacteria; phylum Pseudomonadota; class Alphaproteobacteria; order Sphingomonadales; family Sphingomonadaceae; genus Qipengyuania. The sequence continues at coordinate 4,165 of QFNA01000021.1, read as the reverse complement.
GACGATGCGCGCGCGCTGGCACTGACCGACGAATATACCAATCTGGTGCGGATCGCGGCGCCCGATGGCACGCCCGTCGAAACCCGCGCCCTGCCCGCACCGGCAGGATGGTTCCATTTGGTGGGCCCGATGCCCGACGGGGCCAATTCGCTGCTGGTCGACGGGCATGAGCAGGCGGCAAGCCCAGTCCGCGTTCCGGCATTCGCCGCGCCGGGCGCGCTATGGGCGCAGCAGCACCTGGCCACCACGCGCGATGCGATGAGCGTGGAAGAGCTGGCGGCGGCGGCCCGCCGCTGGTCCGTGGCCGTGCCGGGGATCAGCTTCATCGTGCTGGAAACGCCGGAGGATTATGCCGAGAGCGGCTTCGTGCCGCCTGCCAGCTATCCCAAGCCCCTGCGCGCGGAATATGACCGGATCGGCGCCGACCTTGCCGAGAGAGAGGCACAGCTCGACAAGGCGCATTACGAACAGCTTGCCGCTCTGTGGGCCGCACGCAAGACATGGTGGGCGACCGGGCAAATGGCTGGCGCGACGGACAATGGCGACGATGCTGCCGAAGCCGCGGCGACGGCCGAGGAAGCGAACGTCATGAACGCACCTCCGCCGCCGCCTCCACCGCCGCCACCCCCTGCCAACGCACCGGCGAGAACCGAACAGGTGGCGACATACGATGTCGCAGAAACCGCGACGAGTGCGGCAGATGCCGCCAATGCGGTGGTGGTGACGGGCACAGCTCTGAGCGCCGATGCCACTGCACCGGCCGAGGAAATGACCGACGCCGCGGCCACGCCGCAAGGCACGATCGAGGTCGTTGGCGGAGAATGGGCGGCGGATCGCCCCTATATCCGGCAATGGATCGACGCGGACGATCGCTGGATCGATGCGGTGCGGGAGACCGAGGCCGAGCATGGCGCGATCCCCCTGTTCTACCTCGATCTGGCCGACTGGCATTTCCGCGCGGGTCGCGTGGAAGAGGCGCGCCGCGCCGCCGAAGCCGCGCTCGACTTGCCCACGCGTGACAACCAGACGCTGGAAATCGTGGCCCAGAGACTGGTGCGCTATGGCGCACACGACCGGGCAATCGCGCTGCTCGAACTGCTGGTGGACCGCGAGGCCGAACGCCCGCATCCGCGCATGCAACTGGCGCTGGCGCTGGCGCAGCGTGGGCGCGCTGAAAACCGGCGCGAAGATCTGGTGCAGGCACAGCACATCATGGCGCAAGTGGCCATGAAACGCTGGCCCGGTGACTATCACCAGGTGGGCGAGATTGCACTCGCCGAAGCCAACGGGCTGATTGCCGAACTGGGCGGCGCCAATGCCGAAGATGTCCGGCTGGATCGCACATTTATCGCCGCCATGCCGGTCGATATTCGCGTGACGACGGTATGGAATACGCCGCGCACCGATCTCGACCTGTGGGTGGTCGAACCGGGCGGCGAGGAGGTGGGATACAATCACCGCCTCTCGCGCCGCGGCGGGCGCTACACACATGACGTAACCGGCGGCTTCGGGCCGGAGGAATACCAGATCCGCAAGGCCAAAGACGGGAGTTACCAGGTCGAAGTGAACACCTTTGCCGCCGACCGCCGCAATCCCAATGGCCCCTCCACCGTGACCGTGCGGATGATCCGTGATTTCGGCACCGCCACCCCGAGCGAGGAGGTGATCGACGTGGAAATGGAACCCGATGCCGAGGGGCGCAAGCTGATCGGACGGTTCGGCACGGGAGACTGAGGTAATGCGCTGCGTGGCGGTGATGGTGACAGGTGCGCTGCTTGCCGCCTGCGCGCCGGCAGAAGGCGAGCGCGTGCCGACCGACGCCGCGCTCGACGCGATGCTCGCCGCAGCCCTCATGCAGGAGCCCCCGTTGGACGACCGCGAGGCGGTGTGCCTGTCGGCAAGCCTCGCGCCCGGAGAGAAGCTGAACGACCCGCCCGCATCGGCCCTGCGTGCGTTCGCGAGGTTGACCGATCTGCCGATCCTGCCCGGCTCGCAATGCGGTTTCGACGTCTATCCCTTCGTCATCGCGAGCGGGGCGAAGGCGATGATCTATACGGTCGAGGTGGAGGCGGTTTCGGCAACAGGAGAGATGACATTCTGGGGCCATGCAACCTTCGGCAATCTGGGCGCGAAGGGCCAGCAGTTCGTGCTGCGCAAGGTCGGCGAAAAATGGGTGGCCCGGCCGACCGGGGTCTCGGTCATCTCCTGAGCCGTGTGGCGTGCCTTCTGCCGGCCACGGTTTGCCGCATGATGCTCGCCAGGACGCAAGGACCCGCGCTCTGGAGCCTGAACAATGGTCAAACGATTGGAAAGACAGGCGGATATGATGCGGGAGTCCTGGCAGGGATGGATGAGTGCAGCGGCTGCAGCGGCGATGGCGCTGACCGTGTCGGCGTGCGACATTCGCGCGGCCGGCGAGGAAGTGGTCGATGGCCGGTTACAGGTCACGGTGCCCGAGGGTTGGCAAGCGCAGGACGCGCGCAGCGGCGTGTTCAGCTCGCGCTATGCAGCAGATGCGAGCGAAGGTGCGCCGACGTTGGCGCTGGCGGGAAGCTTCGGCAACTTCGGCACCGCGCGCGTCGGCCTGATGACGCTGATCGGCGATACGCAGACCAGCACCCCCGGTTTCCGCGTGGAGGACACCACCGATATTTCGGTGCCAGGGGCGACCAGCGCGGTGCGGCTGGATTTCCGCTACGGGACCGAGGAGACGCGCGGCGTTTTCGAAGGCATGTGGATCGTCGCGTCCGACGCGGATAGCCGCCAGTCGATCGCCCTTGCGCTGTCTGCACCCGAAATCGACGAGGCGGTCGCCGAGCAGGTGCAGGAAAGCCTGGTGATGGTCGAAAGCAGCCGCTGAGGCGGCGCTTCGGCCCTGCCCCGCCTCCTAGCCGCGCGGTTCCAGCGTGGCGTTGGCGCAGGGGCCGCCGTCCGCATCGTCGCTGCCGCCGAGCTGGGTCAGGACGAGGACGCCGCCGACCACTAGCACCACGAACAGCGTCGTTACCGTACCGAGATATTCGTCGATCACGCGCTTGATCGGCGCGCCGAACACGCGGAAGAGGATGCCGACGGTCATGAAGATCAGCGCGCGGGCGAACAGGCTCGACAGCACGAATGTGACGAGGTTCATGCCGACGAAACCGGCGGTGATCGTCAGCAGCTTGAACGGCACCGGCGTCGCGCCCGCGATCAGGATCGCCTCGAAGTCGTATTCGCGCAAATGGCAGGCGGCGACGGGGAAAGCCTCGGTCAGCCCGAGCGCGCCGATCAGCCAGACACCGACGCTGTCGTAAAGGCCCCAGCCGATGGCATAGCCGAGCAGCGCACCCGCCACCGAGGCAAGCGTGGCGACCGCCGCGTTCGATGAAGCAGAAAAAGGCGAGCCACCACACGGCCTGCGGATGCGCGGCCTTGTCCATCGTCCAGTCGTACAGCCCGCGCAGGGGTCTCATGATCATATGGGGGCGTGCTCCGGCGACAGTCGGGCGCGGACTAGGGCGAAGCGCGGCGCGTGGCAAGCGCCGAGTGGTGCGGCGCAGGGTGGCGGTTCGTCGCGACTGGCGGGCGGTGCGCCGCGTTGGCAGGTCGAGGAGCAAGTGGCTGAAATTGCCCGACAAGCACGGTTTCCGGCGGGTTTGCGAGTGGTGCTCCGCGCGCCGCTGCAGAGACGATGAACGGCGGGGCACGGGGCAGTTCAGCCCGCATGCCTACACTCCAGCGGTATTGGACGGATATGAAGGAGAGAACGATGCGTTTCCTTACCCTGACCGCCGCCGCCATGGCCATGCTGGCCATCCCCGCGGCACCGGCAATGGCCGACGATAACGACGACCGCTGGGAACAGCGCGACGATCGCCGCGACTACTGGCGCGACCGGCGCGACAACCGCCGCGACTATCGCCAGGACCGGCGGAGCGACCGGCGCGAATTCCGCCGCGAAGTGCGCGGAGAACGCCGCGACTATCGCGGGGACGTGCGCGACCTGCGCCGCGACTACCGGCAGGGCGACATCAGCCGTCGCCAATTGAATCGTGGCATCCGCCAGGAACGGCGCGAGCTGCGTCGCGACGTGCGCCAGGAACGCCGCGAATTCCGCCGCGAGCGGCGCGACGACCGGCGCGACCGGAGGCCCTATCGCGGTTACTGATCGCGAAGACCACTA
>QFNA01000202.1 GCA_003248395.1 Citromicrobium sp. | reverse complement strand
GGAGTCACTAGCCAGGGACGCACTCACTATGGCTCTCGCGGCGAAATACCGGGCCGGCGAAGACGTTTCCGGGCTCGTGCACCACTCGGATCGCGGGGTTCAATTCCGATCAATTCGCTATGGCGAGACCCTGGCGGAGTCAGAGATCGTGGCGTCCGTGGGTTCTCGTGGGGACTCGTATGACTGTCAGTCTGTTTCTGCCGGGTTCCGCGAGAATCGGGTAGTCCCGGCCGGCGCGGTTTGACCCTTGCTTATGATTGGCCCGCATGGTGCCTTTGCGTTGATCTGTCGACCGTCCGGCCGGGGCTGTATCAAGCGCTGCCGCCGGTCGGGCGTGACCTAATAGGAGCCTGGAGCATACTTTCGACAGCGTCCCCGTGACAGTCCTGTCCACCCGCCGACGACAGCGTGAAACCCACGATAACGGGCGAAGGAGACAGCATCATGGACGATGTTGAGCAGTTCAGATCAGGGCACATCGTAATCGGCATCGACACCCACAAACACATCCACGTCGCAGCAGTCATGGACTCTGTCGGCGGGATCCTCGCGACTCTCACGATCGCGACCGACACCGCCGGGTTCAAACAACTCCTTGAGTGGGCTGCGGGATTCGGGAAGATCATCGCGTTCGGCATCGAGGGCACCGGCTCCTACGGGGCCGGACACCCTCGACGCAGAGAACGCTGCCAGGGCAGTGCTCGCCGGGTTCGCGACCGCGATCCCCAAAACCGCGGACGGCGTCGTTGAGATGATTCGACAGCTGAAAGTCGCGCACGATACCGCGGTGAAGGACCGCACCGGCGCGATGGTTACCCTCAAAGCGATGCTCGTCCACTCTTCTGAGGACCTTCGCCGGGAGACGGCGAAGAAAACGCAGAAGATGGTCGCAAGGCACTGCGCCGCGCTCCGTCCGCGGGGTTTGGAGACGCCAGAAGATGCGAACCGTTACGCGCTCAGATCGATCGCGAAGCGCTGGATCGCACTAAGCGAAGAAACCAAGGAACTCGAAGCACAGATCGAGCAGCTCGTGCTCCAACGCGCGCCGCACCTGCTTGACGAATTCGGGATTGGCGTCGATACCGCCGCGGAGATCCTCATCGTCGCCGGTGACAATCCCGAACGAATCCGAAGCGAGGCCGCGTTCGCGAAGCTCGCCGGAATCAGCCCTGTTCCGACCGGTTCAGGAATGACCAGTGGGAAGCATCGCATCAACCATGGCGGACATCGGCAACTCAACGCGGCGATCTACCGGACCGTGATTGTCAGGATGAGATTCCACGAGCCCACGATCGCCTACGTCGCCCGTCGCACCGCCGAGGGCAAGAGCAAACGCGACATCATCCGCTGTCTGAAACGCTACGTGATCCGCGAGGTCTACCACCTCGTCAAGACCGACCCGCGAACCGGCGAAATCATGAGTTGACAACTATAGGAGCATCAA
>QFNA01000142.1 GCA_003248395.1 Citromicrobium sp. | reverse complement strand
CAGGAACCGCCGATCGATGAGCGTACGGTCGACGTCTGGGTCGGCCGCCTGCGTCGCGCATTGCGCAGTGCCGGGGCGGGGGAGCCGATCCGCACCGTCCGCTCGCTCGGTTACGTCTACGACAGTCACTGAACGCCAGCAAAAAGGCCGCCCCTTGCGAGGGCGGCCGTCAGGCAGGGGTGAGGGAATCCCCTAGAATTTGAGCGATGCGCCCAGGCTGAAGCTCTGGCCGACGTCGTAACTGTTGACCTCGATCCGGTCGGTCCCGTTGGTCTGGAACTCTTCGTGATCCTGGCCAGTCAGATTGCGCGCCTCGAACTTGAGTTCGACTTCCTTGCCGCCGAACTCGATGCCCTGCCGAACGACGAAGTCGAGATTGAACCCAGGGCGCTCGATGATATCGGGCAGCGGACCAGCCCCGCGTGCCGTTACCCGGTCGCTCGCGTATTTGAGCAGGAAGGTGACCTGGCTCAGCCGGTCGAGATCTTCGAGACCCAACTGCAAGTTGACGAGATGGTCCGACTGTCCCGTCAGCGGTACGCCGTCAGTGAAGAAGTTCGTCGCCGGCTGATCCGCAAACGGGAAGACGCGTGCGATATCGTCGGGCCCCACTTCGATTTCCGACTTCGTGTAGGTGTAATTGGCAATCGCGACGAAGCGCTTGCTGTCCCACCAGTCGCCCCAGTCGTACAGATCGTGGTTCCACTGGAATTCGAACTCGCCACCATACAGCGTCGCCGATGGGGCGTTGGCAAAGCCCGAAATCTGTTCGTTGTCCGAAAAGCTGGAGAACACCTCGATCGGATTGGTGATGTCCTTGTAGAAGCCGGCGGCGCTCACGCGGCTGTCCGACCCGAAATAATACTCGAGCCGCGCTTCGTAATTGGTCAGCTCGCTGTCGATCAGGCGCGGGTTGCCGTTGAACTGGCGGTTCGTTTCCGGATCGAAATAGGTCTGGTAGATCAACTCGCGGAACTGCGGGCGGGCAATGGTCTTGGATGCGGCGAGACGGGCCTGCAGATCGTCGGTGATCTCCCAGGTCAACGTGCCGCCGGGCAGCCAATAATCGTTTTCCAGCAAAGTGCCGCTGGACGAACGGATGGGGTCGGCAAAGACCTCCACCGCGGTCACAGACTGGATCGCATCCTCATAGCGAACGCCGATATCGAGCGAGAGCCCGTCCACTGGCGTGATGTTCGCCTTGGCATAGCCGGCATGTACTTCCAGATCGGCCTGGAACGCCGGGTCGGACTGCGTGGTCTCGAAGATGTTGAGACCATAGGGGCCAACGCCTGCGGCCGCTTGCGCTTCGCGGTCGAAGGCGAATTCGATCAGCGCATCGCCGAGCAAATTGTCGGGCCGGAAAGCGCCGAAGCCATCGGGAAAACCGCTGGTCGCGCGGATGTCGAATTCGCGCCGCGTCGAGAACCGGCTGGTGTCAGTATAGGCATAGCCGACAGTCGCCGTCAGGAAATCGCCGAAATAATAGCTGACGTCGGCCCCGCCATACCACAGGTCTTCGGTCAGATCCGAGAATGAGACAACGGCCCCGCCACGCTGCGGGTCGAGCGTATTGAGATACATATCGCCGAACGGGTCGTTCTCGTTGTTCGTTCGGACGTAGGTGAACTCCCATTCGAACGGAGCTTCGCGCTGCGTCTGCGCATAGCCGCCACGTAAATCGATCGACAGATCGCCGAACTCGAGCTCGGCCACCCCTTGGCTGTTGAACAGCTGACGTTCGAACCATGACGTGTTCTGGATCAGCTCGTCGTCGCCGTCCTGGAAATCGCGGCCTTGCGAGAGAGCCGCACGCTTCAGCGTGTCGCGAATGAACAGGTTGGTGAAGCGGAACTTGTGCTCTGCCACTTCCAGCCCGAAACCCAGCAATCCGTTGACCAGCACGCGATTGTCGGTGACCGAATCGCGGAAATCGGTATCGAGTTCGAGCGCCTCATTGACCGCGGTCTGCGAAGTGATGAAGCGATTGCGCCACTTGTTGCTGATCGATGCCGTGGCAATCACGCCGAACTGGCCGTCGTCGAACACATCGACCGCCGTCCCTGCCGTGAAGCCGGCTGAGAAATTGACCGGAAGCTCGTCGATCTCCTGCAGCAGGATCAGGTTGGGGTCGTTCAGCTCGCCCAGGATTGCGGCGCGGTCGACCTCTTGATCGCCGATCCGGGCACCGCTGTCGAAGAAGCCCTGCAGCGCGTCGTAATTCGACAGATCACGGCGGCCTTGGTCGAAACCGGTCCAGTCGTACTCGTTGCCGAAATAGGTTAGGCCGGGGCCGAAGGTCGTTTCGGTATCGCCGCTCAGCGATCCGCTGAGCGTCAGGAAGCTTTCGGTCGGAATGGCGCGGGTCGTCAGGTTGATGACGCCGCCGCCGAATTCGCCGGGAAAATTGGCCGAATAGGTCTTCTGCACCAGGCTCGATGCGACGACACTGGTCGGGAAGATGTCGAGGGGGACGACGCGGCTCAGTGGCTGCGGCGAGGGCAGCGGCAAGCCGTTCAGCAGTGCCAGCGAATAGCGGTCCCCGAGGCCGCGGACATAGACCAGCCCGTTGCCCTGCGTCGACAGGCCGGTCACCCGGCCCAGTGCGCCGGCGATATCGCCTTCGCCGGTGCGCGCGATGCTTTCGGTATCGAGCACAGTGAGAACCTGGGTGGACGAACGTGTCACGTCGCGCGTCCGGCGTCCTGTTACGACGATCGCGCCGCCGGGGATGGACACGTCGGGCTCCGCTTGCTCGCCCTCGGGGACATCGCCGGGCACAGCGTCGTTGGCCTCCTCGATCGTTTCGGTCTGCAGCTCGTCGGGAACCTCGTCCTCGGTCGGCGGCGGCCCCTCGGCGCCAGTGCTCTGGGCAAGGGCGGCAGCGGGGAAGGTCAGGGCGGTGGTGAGAAGGAGCAGCCCTGCAAGCTGCTTGCCGGATGACATGATATTGACCCCCTCAATCAGGTCGGGAAACTGGCATGGGCATGGCGCCCGTAGTGGTATCGGGAGCGGAAGGCGCAGCATTCGGCCGCGCTTCCCGCCCCCGTCATTGGGCTACTTAGTTGTAGACCGGCAGGCTGGTGCAGCTCGTGACGGCCTCGTCGAAGGTCACCGTCGCAGAGTTGCAGGTCCAGCCGTTGACCCAGTCGCGATTGGCTGCCGAAACCGCACCGACGAAGGTCGGCGTCTCGAAGAAGGCATCCCATTCGCTCACGTCGAATACGGCCACACCGTCCTCATTCGCGCCGTTCAGGAACAGCATCGACAGCGTGTTGGTGAAGGCCGAATTGTTGTTCGAACCGGCATCGAACACCGTCTGCACATTGGCTGCAGTTGCGCCCGAACCGTCGCGGAACGGCGTTGCACAATCCATCACCAGAGAGTCGAAGGCGACCGGTCCGGCTTCGTCGGGGCCGGTCGTGCGGGTCAGTTCTTCCTGGCCGTCGACGCGCAGGCAGGCGGTGTCGCGCGCCGACACGATGACCGAGTTGGCGATCGAATAATCGGCGAAGCCGCGGATGCGGACGACCTGGTCGATCGCGTTCTGGTGCACGAAGGTCGCGTTCGAGATGCGCGTGTTCTGGCGCGGCGTGCTGTCGTTGAAGGCGTTGTCCGAATCCGATTCGATGATCGTGTCGCCTGCGCC
>QFNA01000020.1 GCA_003248395.1 Citromicrobium sp. | reverse complement strand
AGCGGACTGGCCGCTTACGTGAAGGGTTCCGGGCGCCGTAGGCGTACGGAAGTCCCCGAAGCACGAACCCGCGGGCCGCATGCGTTGGGCTATGGGGATTTCGGTTTTCTGTCGATCCAGGTGGCTTGATGACACTGGCTGGGAAGCGTGCCGGATGGGTCAGGTGGGCAGGTCTGTGGCCCGGATTTGGTCAGCAGATCGCTCAATAGCGATGGTGTCATGGCGGTTTTCATGCGACTGATGATCTGCAGGACGAGCGGCGGCATTGCCGGAAGCCTATCACGTGCCCGGTTCGGTGAGATCGAGCCATGCCGGGTCATGGCGCAAATTTCCGGATGGGCGGTATGGAGGATGGCGGCGCGCGTGGTTGCTGCCAGCGCGCAAAGGTCTCGATGACGATCATGTGCCCGCCGCAATGTGGGCACGGCGGGCGGTAATCTTCTGGCTCATCGGTGATCTCATCTTCTGGAGGTGGCGCGACCTCCAGCAGTTTGCGGGCGAGCGCGATATTGGCCTAGTGCGTGGCACCAGCGAGCAGGCCGTAATGGCGGATACGGTGGAAGCCGGTTGGCAGGACATGGAGCAGGAACCGGCGGATGAACTCGTCGGCGGGCAGCGTCATGACCTGCTGGCGGTCGGTGCCGTCTCGACGATAGTCTTTGTAGCGGAAGATGACATCTTGGCCATCGAACCGGATCAGGCGACTGTTCGATATGGCGACGCGGTGAGTGTAGCGCGAGAGATAGGCGAGCACCGCTTCGGGTCCGGCGAAGGGCGGCTTGGTGTAGACCACCCAGCGCTTCTTGCGCACTGGTGAGAGGTGCTTGAGAAACGTCCGCCGATCAGTCAGCCCGGTCAACTTGCCGAAGAAAGCGAGCCTGCCCGCATTATGCAGCGCCATCAGTCGGGTGAGGAACAGGCGGCGGAACAAGGCACCCAGCACCCGCACCGGCAGCAGGAAGGCCGGGCGTGACGATATCCATCGCTTGCCATCGGGCGTAATACCGCCACCCGGGACGATCATGTGGACATGCGGATGATGCGTCATGGCCGATCCCCATGTGTGAAGCACGGCGGTGATGCCGATCTTTGCGCCGAGGTGCTTCGGGTCGGACGCAATCGTCATCATGGTCTCTGCCGCAGCCTTGAACAGCAGATCATAGACCAGCGCCTTGTTGGTAAAGGCAATGGCGGCAACCTCGGCCGGCAGGGTAAACACGACGTGGAAGTATCCGACCGGCAGCAGATCGGCTTCGCGCGCTGCCAGCCATGTGCGCGCCGCACCGCCCTGGCACCTGGGGCAGTGCCGGTTACGACACGAGTTGTAGGCGATCCGCCAGTGCCCGCAACAGGCGCAGGCCTCGACATGGCCGCCCAGCGCAGCGGTCCGGCAATGCTCGATCGCTGACATGACCTTGAGCTGCTGCAGGCTCAGATGTCCTGCATGGGTGGCCCGGTATGCTGGACCAGTAGCGCAGAAGATGTCAGCGACCTCGAACGAGGTGCGCACCAGTTCAGCCCGGTGGTGTCCCCTCACTGGGCAGGAACATGCCTAGCTTGTCGAGCGGACTGGTCACCGCATGCATTGTTCTGGTTGCGACCCTGGTGTAGAAGGCGGTGTTCTCCAGCTTGGCATGGCCGAGCAATGCCTGGATGATGCGGATATCGATGCCGTCTTCGAGCAGGTGGGTAGCAAAGCTGTGGCGCAGCGTGTGCGGGCTGACGCGCTTGGCGATCCCTGCAGCCTGTGCCGCCTCGACGACAATGCGGTGCAGTTGCCTTGTGCTGATCGGCTTCATGGCATGCAGGCCAGGGAACAGCCAGCCATCATGGTGCATCACGCCTTGCTCACGGCCCAGCTTCCACCATTGCCGCAGCAGGGTGAGCAGATCGGCAGGCAGCATGGCATTGCGATACTGGCCGCCTTTGCCGCGTTCGACCCGGAGCAGCATCCGCTCGCTGTCCACGTCGCGCACCTTGAGCATCGCCACTTCGCCCACGCGCAGACCGGCGCCATAGGCGACCGACAATGCGGCTTGGTGCTTGAGGCAGGTGGTCGCGCCCAGCAGCCGGACAACTTCATCCCTGCTCAGCACCACCGGCAGCTTGCGCATCTGCTTCATGCGAACGAGCCGCCGGGCAAGGTCAGGCGGGAGGACGCCCAAGGAAGGCGGCGAACCGCCCCACGTCGCGGACATAATTACGCTGCGTCTCGCGGCTGAAGTGCCGCATGGTCATATCGTCGATCAGCCGCTGACGTAGCGGGCTGACCGGAGTGGCTGGAATAACCGGTACAAGATCGTTCATCGCTCGACTCCTCAGTTGAAGGAGCCGGAATGTTCGGCCTTGATCAGTCCCCGCGCTACGCCTGTCGTTCTACTTCACCCCCTCCGCCAGCACCCCTCCCGCGCAGCGGGTTCGTGCTACGGCCCATCTTCTGTCGGTCGGCTACGCGCCCCATTCCCGGTCATTCGAAGCCATTTCGCTATCGCTCAAAAGCGGACATCAAATCTGGTTCATGTAGACCGATGGGAATGTTGGCAGGCAGGAGACGTAGAGCCGTCCTCTTTGATGCCAAGCTGCCCCTGCTGCCTCAGAATCCCCAGAACCGATTGCAGTCGATTGGGTCGAGGTCTGGATCGCGCAAGCGCCTATCGGCATCCCGCTGCGCCCGTTTCATGGCGCAGGCATTGGCGCGCTGCAGGACTTGTGCATCGGTCGCACCGCTTCGCTCCCCGTAACGACGCAGCCCTGGATTGAATCGTTCTGGAGAGGAAAACGGATCGGAAACCATAGTGAAAGCGATCATCTTGTGTTTCCCGCACAATTGAACGACCTCATGAGACGGATCGAAGAGCTGGCTGACCATCCCCGTCTCGGCGCGCAGACCGACCCTGACCGTCCCCATGCGATTGGGCTCGTAGCGCGATCCGAAGGCCAGGTAGCCTTGGTTATCCACCGTCAGCGCCGCACCAAAAGGAAACATGACGAGCGGGTCATCATTGCCTTTTAAATCGGCAAAGAAGCACCCGTCGCGTAGTACGATGACGTGCTCGGTACTGATCGATAGCACGTCGCCTGCAGGTGTCTTTTCCTGCGGGAATGCCCTGATATAGTAGGAAAGCTCTGTCGGCATCGCCGGCCGCGCGATTTGCGGCTCTGCTTCAACCGGATCGGGCGGCCATTTCTTGTCGAGACCAGTAAACGGTGCCGGAAGCGGAGCTTCGAGGATCGTGAGGCGGCCGCTCGGCTCTTGCGTGGCGCCACGCGGGATTGCCGTAGGCTCGACGCACGCTGCAGTGTACCTGCCGGATTCCGTGATGATCCTGCCGTTTTCGTCAAGGGTGCACAGCAGAGCTGCATCGTCGGTCCGCGAACAGGCGGTAGCCAGTGCGACGAGAGGCAGTAAGAGGGAAATCCGGATCATCGTTCCCTGTATCCCGTCAGAACATGGTCCCCGCCTGCAATGATCAATTCGCCATTGGGGCCGATCATATAGTGAGGATCGTCGCGCATCAGCTCGGCGAACGCATCATCGAGGGCAACATGGTCATCCCGGCAATTCTGTTCGGTGCTGGCGATTTCATCATCGACGATCAGGCGCCCGTTGCCAGTTTCGTATGTCCCAAACAGCGTGGCGCATGATGCAAGCCCCTGCCTTGTGTCCGAGGCAAAACGCAGACGCCGTTCGTCAGGACTGGAACTGGCGGTTTCGCCGTCGATCGCGCGGATTACCCAATCCGTGTCCGCCAGCGTCAGGTCCGGCGGATTTGTGACCGGAATACGCATCGGGTCTGGCGAGCGGCTTTGGCCGGTTTCACTGTCCATGCGGGTGAGTTCGACGACATGATCGCGCGAGCGCAGGGTCAGTCCGTCGCCGGAAAGGCGCACCTCCGGATAAGCCCGGAACAGCGCGGCAATCGCTGCCTCCCAATCCCCGAGGCGACCCGCACAGGCCATTGTTGTGCCGCCCCAGCTGTGCGCGGCGATGCGTCCTTGGGCGTAGAGCGTGGTACCGCCAAAGCGATTGCAACCTACCGTTCCGCCCGCCGCATCCGCCGAAAAGGCCAGATATGGCACCGGCTTCGACACCGGCAGCGCTTCACCGTCGATCCGCACGATCCGCCAGCTTCCTTCGATCTCCGCCGGATCGGGGATGCTTGGGGACAATTGCTCATCGGCAGGCGGATTGCAGGCGAACAGGGCGGCGGCCAGGATGAGTCCAGTGTGCCTCATTGCAGCATCCATTTCAGAATGACATCGCCGCCGGGCAGCGGGACGGTGTAATCGGGATTGATCGGGCAGCTGCTCGTACAAATGACGTCGGGGAAGCTGTGCTCGTCGATCCAGCGCACCACCTCGGCCACGATCGGGTCCGTCTCCGGCGTGCCGTCTGGCAAGTCTCCGGTGCAGGCGACCGCATTTGCATAAACCGTCCAGCCCGCTTCCGAGCGCGCCCTCCCGACTGGCGTGCAGCCGTCGAAATAGGCCGTCACGCCGCCATAGCCTTGCGGATTGCCGAAATTCCTGCTGCCGTCATATTCGATCCATAGCCGGGTCGGATCAGCCAGTCCCCGCTCGCCGATGCGGGTAATGAAATAGCGCCGCACGGTCGGGTTGCCGAAATTGTCGCTGGGGCGCGGAGGGGCGACCTCGGCCATACGATTTCTGACCGCAATCGCCAGCGCGCGCGCTTCTTCCAGCGATGTTCCGGCAAAGGCGGCAGACCCCAGCACATCGGCGCCCGCCACCGCCTCGGCTAGCCTGCCGTCTTCGATGCGCATCAGCGGCATCGTCATCTGGACCACGCGGGTATCGAACGACGGTGGATTACCTTCGATCAGACTGCGCGCGAGATAGCCTGTGCGACTGGCCAGCAGCAGCACCTCTTCCCCTGGCTCAGGCGTGATGACGGGCGAGCGGCTTTTGCCCTCCAGCGGCGGCATCCGCACGATCAGCAGGTCGCCCGTCTGGTTCCCGCCGCGCCAGCCCTCGCGCACGCGATAGAGGTAATCGAGCGAGAGGCCGTCACCGCGATCGACCGGGCGGACGCCTTCCAGCACCGCGCGCACGACGATGGGGGCGATGGCGAAGTTTTCTGCCAGGGTCCGCGAAGTGCCGCCCGGCGCGGGGACCAGTCCGGTCGATTGCACCTGTGCATATTGCCAGGCCGAAAGCCCTGCGTAGCCGAGACTGTGTGCATCGGCGGGTTGTTCGACATCCGGCTGCCCTTCGCCACCGATGCCGATGGCCCGCAGCGCCATGCCGTCGCGTTGCTCGGGTGTCATTTGCATAGCGGCTTCAGCCAGACGGACCGCCCACGGGTGGGGTTCGATTGCATCTGCATCAGGGGCAAGTTCGGGAAAGCGCGCGGCAGGAACTAGTGTGGCGCGCTGGCTACCGATCTTGACCGTCATCCTGGTTTCGACCGGTTCGGCGCGGTAACTGACTTCGCCGCCAAGTTTCGCCAGCTCGTCGCCCAGCGTCCGGACACGGCAGTTCCCATTCATTCGGTAATATGAGCCACCCGTGCGCACTTCTCCATCGCGGTCGGTGTGCCATCCGTTAGACGCAAAGTCACAATTTTCCGCATCAACGCTGTATTCCGGCCCGAAGGTAACGCGGGTCAGTTCCTCGCCGCGATAGGGTCTGCCGCGCCTGTCGGCGAGCAGCCACTCACCGCGCACGAAATCTTCGCGCGGGACGGTCGCGGCGACATCGACCCGGTCGAACACCCACGTTTCACCTTCGCGCTCGATCCGGATTGTGTCGTTATCGACCGGAACGATGTCCACTTCGCCTGCATCGAACGGGGCAAGCCGGGCCTGCGGTTGGCAATGCGAGGCAAGCCGCGTGTAATCGTCTAGCGCGTATCGGCCATCGCCCAGATCGCGCAGCTGGCCCTGCGTCAGCTCACAACCGCTGCCGAAGGAAAACATCGGGCTCCATATAGTAAGCCTGTCTTCCGGCGAGACACGCGGGCCCGAAACCGGCCGCCATTCGCCGTACAGGGCCTTTACCGCTTCGGTCATCGGGGCGAGAGTACCGGGCGCAGGTGGTGGCGGCAGGGGCTGTTCCACGGCGTGCGGCGCTGTGGCGGCGCAAGCGCCCAGTGTAAGCGCGCTGCAACAGGCCAGAGCTATCAGACGCACATTCATCACAGATAATCCTCGCAAAGATTTTCCGCGTCGCGCGGTCGCGGAGCGGGTGGTGGGGGCGCCGCGGGCGGTTCGGGCTCGCTTAACGGGGCGACCGGTGGCGGGATGATGGACCGGTCTTCCCTGTATCCGGGCGGCGGCACAAATTCGGGCGGCGGCTGCGGAAACATCAGTCCGCATTCCTGCTCCGCCCTCCGCATAACGACGCTGGCCAGCGCTTGCAGCACCGCTTCGCAATCGGCATCCCTGTGGCAGGTTCCCCAGAAAACGGGTTTCTCTTCCTCATTCCAGATAGCGACCGCCGCGCTTTGGCTGCCGTCATAATGGTTGGTGATCAGATAACGCGTGCTGCCGTCGTCCAGATGCTTGCGAAAGGCGGGCCTGCCATTGATGGTGACGGGATCGCCCCATTGGTCATCCTCCATCGCCTTGCCGAATTGATCGAGAACGTAATCGAACTGCAGGTCGCCCGAACGCCAGACCAAGTGAACGCTATCATCCCCCAGCGGGCATTCGCTCGCACCGTTCGCGCAAACTTCTGTCGCGCCATCGAAAGTCAGGCCTACCGGGAAGGAGAAACTCAACCCGTCGAGCGATATGCCGTTAGATGATCTGACTTCCGGTTCCGGTACGACGATATCGGTTGGCTCACTGCAACCCGCCAGCCCCGCGATGAGCGCGACGATCAGCCGCCGCCGCATTGTAGTCCATCCCCATTTGCCGTCAGCGTCACGCCGCGCGGGTTCACGCGAAAGCCGCCTTCCCATCCGCCCCACAGCACACGCACCGATGTGCTCGGCGCGAGCGTGCAGTTGAGCGTGCCGCCAGCGGTGGTGCATTGCGCTTCATCGGGATCGCCGAACACCTGCAGATCGTCGAGACGCCCAACCTCCGGAAGATGCGCAAGCTGCGCCGCCTCTTCGCGTCCAAAGCGGATACAATCCATGTAGGAGAATGGATCGGGTTCGGGTTCCGGCGGCTTGTTCACCGCGTCGGGGATCGGGCGGTCTTCGGCCACCGCAGCAAGACGCGCCAGAAGGCTGGCGGTCGTTTCCCGCCAATAGGCGTCATTCTCTGCCGGTGTTCCGTCCGCCAGCCCAATCCACAGCGCGCCATTGACCAGAGGGCCGTCGATTACGTCAACATCGCCCGGATTGCTGCGCAGCTGTGCGATGGCTTCGGGCGATCCGGTAAGGTCGAACCCCGCCACCCTTGCTTCCCCGGCATCCGTGCGGAACCGCTTTCCGGCCTGTGCGACCATCCACGCATGGCGGCGCAGCAAAGCATCCTGATCGAGCGTTTCGTCGTCAAGTGTTGCCTCCATCTCGCGGGCCAGTTCGCGCAGCGCGCCGTTCCCGGCATTCTCGCTTGCATCGGTCAGCGCACGTTGAACCAGTCCGCGCGCGGCCGCCTCGGGCGGGACGCGCGTTTCATCGAGAACCGCGCCCGCAAGAACCTGCACCGCATAGGGCAGCAGGCTGCGCTGTTGCAGCCATTGTTGGGCTTCGCGCTGAGTAAGCGGCGCTAGGAAGCGTACGCGCGTGCGGTCTGGACGGATATTGTCCAGCCCTTCAGATGCCGAAGTCTCGCCCGAAGCGGGGGGCGGAATCATAGCCGCCCAGCCCTCGCGCGTGCCGAAGCCCGCCTGAACCAGCGGGAAGGCAGTGGTTTGCAAACCGTCATAGAGCGCGAAGCGGCCAAGCAGGCGGCCCTCGCCATCGCGATAGACCAGATAGGATTGGCCGCTGCGCACCGCCAGCGTACCGGGATGGCAGCTGTTGAGATTGCGCACGCCCCCGATCGCGTACTCGGCTTCGACCGGATAGGGGAACGGTGTGATCCGGCCTTGCTCGTCCACCCAGTGCATGGGCTCCGCCTCGCGGTTGTCCTCCGTCATCTGACCCACAAAAAGAGTGAAGCGGTCGGGCGAATGGCCCTTGATCCGGTCGATCACATGGAAGGTCGTCGCAGGTACTCCCCAGCGCGGATCGCTGCTGAATGCGATGCGGGTTTCGCCTGCCACCGCGATATCGACCGTTGCCTTGGCCTGCATCATTCTGCCGGTAAAGAACGGCGCAGAAGCCGCGCCGACCAGTTCGGGGGCCTGCGTGTACAGGCAAGCCGAAGCAGGACCGCTCGCGAACAGGGCGGTTGCCGCGATTGCAGGCATCACGATCCGCATCATTGATCCTCCCCGACATGACCCGCCTCGACCAATGCCGCCTGGATTGGTGCAATGGCTGCGCGCAGTTCGCCCAGCTTCATGGGTTCCGGATAGAGCGCGACCGGGCGCACCATGCCATCGGCATCGATCAGGGCAGGTGGCATCGCGGCGGTCACGAACCACTTGCCCTCTGTGCGCGCCGCGCCGTCGCCGCCCTGCACATAGGACATGTGGTGATAGAGGCGGTCACTTAGATGCAAGACCCAGCGTGAACCGAGTTCGAGCGAGCCCGGCAAGCCCGGCAGCAACACCGGCTCCTCCATACCCTGACCATATCGGGTCACGCCCGCTTCGTCGGTGCGTTCTCCCGAAGCGAGTCGTTGGCGTAACTCGTCGCCAACCGTTGCATCGCCCTTGAGCACCTCGACCACCCGCCAGCGCACCGAGGAGGAGAACCCGTCCGGCCCGCTGTCAGCAATGTCGATCCCGACCGGCTCGGCGAGCACGATGTCGCTGGCGACCAGCGCCCGCGTCTCCACCGTTTGCCGCCCGTTCATGTCTTCCTGTGCTGCGATCGGATCGAAACCGGCGGTGCGCAGCACCTGTATTTCGCGCAAGGTCCGGCCAAAGGCGATCAGGAAATGCGTTTGTTGCAGGGAGCCTGCCCGCGAAGGCTTTTGCGCGACCCAGCGATCTTCGGTCTCACCGGGACGGGGCGGCTCTGGCCGCATGATCGGCGTCTCCGCCACGAGTTCTCGAATTGCCGCGAAATCGGAATGCGCTTCCAGCGGATACCAGATCGCGTCCGGATCGCTGCGGATCGGCAGATCCTGCCGATAGATCGCACTCTGGTTGTCCATTTCCAGGCGAACGAGCGGTGGCACGGTGAATTTGCCCGCCACAGCGGCCTGCGAGAATGGCGCAAGGTCTTTCACCCGCACCCCGACATAGCCTCCGATCGGTTCGACATAGATCTCCCCCGTCAAGCCCGCCCGTTCCATCTGCGCCGCTATTGCGTCGCGCGCTTCCGACAGTGCATTGCCGCCCTGTGGAACGATCTGCGCGGTCACATGCGGTTGCAGCGCGGGGGGCACCAGCGTCTCGCGCGTGGCGCCATCGGTGTGGAACATATGCGCGGTGCCCTGATTTTCATCGACCCAGATTTGCGCCACGATGTCGCCACGCTCCAGCATCATGCCGTCTCGCCAGGCGCGCAGTTCCGCGACCCGCGCCATGTCGGCGGCATAGTCCGCTTCGGCGGCGGCGCGACTGCTCAGTTGCCGTTCGCGATCTGCGATCCCCGCCTCGCGCCGCTGTGCATCCCACACCTCGCGCGGAAGAAATCCACGCACCACGCGATAGGGTCCGGGACAGGCATCGGTGCCGACCAACTCTGCCGGTGGATTTACCTCGCCCGGTTGCAGACCCATCAGGACAATGTCGGTGTTTGCGAACACGCGCGCGCCGCCCAGACGATTGAGCACGGAGACCCGCGCCGGATCGGACAGGTCGAGCGCGTCGCTCGCCTGCCACAGCGCCATGCGCGGCTCCTCGCCTTCGGGGTAAAGCATCAGACAGCCATCCTCCAGCGCGAGGCGCGCGGGCACGTCGGGCACGCCCACCAGCGTGCTGGGATACATATCGGTGCGGAAAGCGAATTGCGGGAAGCTCTTCACCCGCGTGTCGCCAGCGGCGGGAGGAGGCGGGGCGGCTATGGGCAGCGGGCGCGCTTCCACCAGATTGATGTAATCGGGCAATTCCAGCTCTCCGCGCGCGGCAGCGGCGCGGATCGGCGCGGAATCCTGTGCCAGTTCCACCTCGACAACGCCGAAATTCTCGCGCGATCCGATGGTGGCCCAGCGGAACCCCAACCGGTTGAAATCCGCGATCAACTGGGTTTGCGCGGCTCGCAATTCGATCAGCGTGGGTCCGGGCCGGTCAAGCGGGATGAACAGCGGATCATCGGTATATTTCGCCAGCGTCTGCCTGGCATCGCGGGTGAAGGCGACCACTACGCCGTAGGTCGGCTGATGCTGGATCCACAGTCCGGCGAAGGTATCGGCCTCACTCTCGTGCAGCGCAAACTGCAGAGCGCCTATCGAATCTTCGGGGCCTGTCGGCTGCGGCCCCGGTCCTGGCTCCGTACGCGGGCCGATCGCGCCACGGTTCTGGATTTCCATCCGCCGCTCGGCCTCTTCTACGGTCACACAATAGGCGCGGGCGTAAAGCGCGTTTTCCGAAAACTCGCCCTTGTAGTTCTCGATGTCGTCGATTTCCTCCGCCGTCAGGTTCGGGCAAGTTTCCGATAGCGGTGTTTCGTCCTGGGCCATGGCAGGCGCGGTGTGCGCCAGCGCGACCAGGCTGGCGGCGACAAGCACGCGTTTCATTCGGCTTTCTCCACTTGGGTCGGGTCGGCGATGCGCCCGAAGAAGATAAGCGCGCCGCTGGCGCGGTCGCGAATGGTCAGCAGAAACGGGCGGTCGACGATCATTTGCGGCAGATCGTCAGGCAGGCGGCGAGAGGCCGTAACCACGATTTTGACCGCCGTCACCGCCGCCGCTTCGGTGCCTTTCTCGTCCACGCGCAGGAAGGTGGCGTGGGCGACATCGTCGATCTTCAGCGGTTCGGCGGCCATGCCGGAAAAGTCCGCGCAACCTGCGCTGAAGGCGCATGGCATTCCGGCGGCAATCAGCGCAGCCTTCACACTATCGTCGAAGCGCGCCTCGAAGCGAGGCAAACGCAGCAGGATTTCGCGTTCTTCTGCCGCTCCGAGATCGAACTTGCCGTCGCTGCCCTGCGTGGCGAGATTGAATGAAAGACTGTCGAGATCGCGTTCCCAGCGGCGCAGCGTCGCCATGTCTTTGGGCAGGAACACTTCCATCGTGAAGCGCCCGTCCTTGCCATAAGGCAGCGCCACCGCCTGGCCGTCGCGCGTTTCGCGATAGGCCATCGGCGCGATGCGCTCCATCAAGTAGATGTCCTTCTTCGTCCCGTCGCCTCGGGTGAACTCGCCGCTGGAACCGTCCTCGAACGGCACCGACCAGTCCGCCTTGAACCAAACCGCATTGGTGAGGACGGCAGCAGTAAGATCGTTGAACCCGCTGGCATCCACGATCTTCGTGATCCGCTCGCGCGTCTGCTCGCTGACCCAGCCATTGATCGTGTCGGCAGAGCCTTGCGGATCGCCGCCAAAATCTACCGCTCGCGCGGTGGCACCAAAACCGTCACTGGCCGCGCGCAGATAATCCGGCGTGAAGTTCAGACGATCCGACAGCCACAAGGCATTGGCGACCGACAGCGCAACCTTGTCGTCCCCCGTGCGGGTCAGGAACCGGTCGTAATCCCATATGCCCAGCTCCGGGCGGGTGGCAGCATCCCAACCCAGCAGCGTGCGCATTTCCGCCTCGGCCTGCCCGCGTGCACCGGACAGGGCGAGGCCGATGCCTTCGCTGAGCGACAGCGGCGAGATAAACAGATTGTCGTTCGGCTCAGCCGCTTCGGCAAGTTTCGGATAGAGCTGCGCCGCAAGCCGCGCCTGTCCGGCAGTGATATCGTGAGGGACGGCCTGTTCGCTAGCTTCCGCCACAGGCCGCTTTGGGGTGGTCGTGCATCCGGTGGCCAACAAGGCGCAACCGATAATCGTCAGAAGTGTTCTCATTCGTCCTGCTCCAGAAATTCAGTCAGCCATTCGGGTAGAGGCCGCAAATACCCCTCGGGCGTGCGACACAGAGCGCCCACCAGTTTCGTTCCTGAGGGACATTCGGATTGGGCCATCACCGGACGCGGTGGTATATCGATCATCATCGCAGCGCTGATCGGTGGTAGGGCAATGCCGTCGTCCGTCATCTGACGGTTCGCCGCCTGACGCCGGTCGAGCCATGCCATGGCACGCCGAGCCTGTGCTTCGCCAAGGCCATAGCTACTCTGCAGGCGGCGCAGCGCATTGGCGTAGTCCGTCAGCGCCTGTTGCCGCGCATATGCATTGGCGCTTTCCAGGCCTTCAACCTTGATCACCTTGCCCGGCCCGCAGGCGGCGTGGATCGGTTCCACCAGTTCGGGGATGCCCACCTCGGCAACTGACCCCATGAAGGTCACCATCTCGCCCACCCGCGCATAGCGGGGCGATTCCGCCGATCCGAAGGCGAGGTAATTCGCATTATCGACGAACAGCCGCGCGCCGAACGGGAACAGCACCAGCGCATCCTCGCGGTCGGCAGCGCGGAAACAGCCGTCTCTCAGCACGACCTTCACCTGGCTGTTGATCGCATTGCGCGCGCCTGCAGGCCGGTCATGGCGCGGGAAGATGCGGATATGTGGTGCAACGGCAACGGGCACGGCCTCGTCGCGATCAGCCGCACGCGGCGGATTGCTGATGGGCACCACCGGGGCGGCGTGAAAGACCAGTTCGACCGGCTCGGGCAAGGTCACGCCCTTGCGTCGCACCAAGTCGCGGAATTCGTCTTCCGAGACACTGATCTGAGCGGTGACGACCTGCGTGGCAACACCTGTCGACTGGATCACGCGATCATCGCGAAAGGTCTCCCACATGAAGTCGGCTGCGGCTTTCAGCTCTTGCTGCGACCAGCGCACCGTCTCGCCGCGAAACGTGGGATTCCGGCTGTATTTACGCAGCGTGGCAGGGCCATCGCGCAAGAATTCGAAGACGACACCGAGCTCGCCTTCATTGTCGTAGTGTAAGGTCTGGAAGTTTCCGCGATCGTCCCGACGCAGCCGTTCGGCGAGCGCCTGCACTTCGTCCATGACGCTGTTCTGATAATTCGCGACGCGCAGGAATTCCGCATCCGCAGCATCCTGCTCTGCCGTGCGCGGTACGGACGGCGGGGCCTCCACCGGGTCAAACGCAGCAGGCGGTGCTGACAGGATCATGGCAAGGCCGTCTGCGTTGAATTCAGCCCGGAACGGCTGCGATGCTTCTGAGACGTTCCCATCCGGGCTGTTTGCGGTGCATGCTGCCAACCCCGCAGACGCGCTCAATATTGCCAGATTGGCAGCGGCTCCTCGCATCCTCATTCGGCAACCTCCTTCATTGCATGCAGCCGCATCACGTTATCCATCGGGCATCCGGAAGGGATGCTAACCTCATAGAAACGCTCGATATCCAAAATCGGCCATCCCTTGCCGTTCTCGCGCAGAATACCGCCGCCGCCCTGCATTTCCTGGCCGAAGCGGATAATGTTGACGGTGCGCGGTTCGTAAAGCCCGTCACTGCCCGAAGTCAGGACCACGCCGGGATCGAACAGCACCGTGAAATTACGCCGAGAGCCGGACGTTACGATGCATCCGCCGCGAATTTCGAGCGTGCCGCGATAGAGCGCCTCGCCCGCAAACGCATCGCGCGCAATGGTGATGGGCCGGGTCTGTTCGGGCCCGCTCTGGCACGCAGCAAGCACCAGCGCGCCCGCCACGGCTACCAGTCTGCGGGCTGTCGGCATTCGAAAATCTCCGGTCCCGAATAGAGGTAGATCGGCCCGTCGCGGTCGGGATAAATCCACAGATCGGGCAGGCCCTCGCGCTCGGCGACGATGCGGAACCCCGGAACCACCATGCCTTCGTCGATAAAGCCGTTGGGATGATCCCACAGCGCCGCGCCTTTATCGGCCCAGAAAATCATATTGGAGTTGCGATTGGTTGCGATGAGAACCTTGGGCCGCTCGGACGGATCGCGTTCCTCGAACCGGCACACCCCATTGCGCGTCGGCTGCAGTTTCTTGGACGGTGATGGCGGGCGGAGCGGCGTTTTTGTGTGCGTAATCCGGGCATCGGGCGGCAGTGGCGGCAGCGCAGGCGGCACGGCCGGATTGCCCCAGATGCCATATTGCTTCGCGCATTGGACGGGGTGCGCCCGCGCGCCGCGCAGCCGGTTGTCCGCCATCGTCCGTTCCTGTTCAAGAAGACAGGCATTGGCGCGGCGCATCGCTTCGGCGCTGCTGATCCCTTCGCGGTCGCGATACTCACGCACGGCGAACCAATCATTACCATAGCCTGCAGCCTGATCGACCGAGCTGACCGCTACTACGCGGTGCGCTCCGCAAGCCTCGATCAGGCCTGCTGGCGGATCGGCCACCTCGCGCTGATGTCCCAGCTGCAGGCGTGTACCCACCCGCCCAAGTCGCCGCTGGTCCGCCGAATTGCGCGGACGGAAAGCGAGATAGCCTTCATCGTCGCGATACAGCCCAACGGTGAACGGAAAGATAGCCAGTGGATCATCGTCTCCCGGCCCGTCGATAAACAGACAGCGATCGCGCAACACCAACGCTTCGAAGGTCGCAATGTCGGGTGTGGGGCCGACAAGGCGTGCCTGCTGCGCAAAATAGCGAACCGCCGGTCTTGCATCGGCGGATACCGCAGGCAGGTCGGGATCGGCGCGAGGATCGAAGCGCAGCAGCAGGTTGGCGGGAATCTCCCAGCCCTTCTCTTCCTGCAAAGCCGCAAAGTTTGCGCGGGGCATGGCAATTGTCAGCCACGGCACGCTCATATTGCCGAAGCCGGGGGAGGCAACCTCTGTCCCGATCCGTTCGGCCCAGTGGCGCACAACGCGATCCTGATCCGCGCGCGAGAACCCGGCCTGTGCCGCGCTGAACAGCGGATCGGAGGTGTAACGCGCCAGCGACGCCGCCGGATCGCGCAGGAAGAAGGCGATACCCTGCACCGTCCCCAGCCCATCGTTCTGCGGCCCGTTCGTCCACCGCCACTCGATGCCGCCGAAATTGCCCATCTCGCCGCGCTTAAGGCGGCGCAGCATTGGCAGGTGCCGGTTTTCCAGCGCATCGGCAAAGCGCATCCGCCGGTCTTCGACAGTCGGCACATAGGTGTCGGGACCAAGCCGCGTGATCGGCGTGTAGGGCGGCGCCTCGACTATCGTGGCGTAGCCGTCGTCATCCGCGCCAGAATTCTGTGCGGAACAAGTCGAGAGAGTGGCGCACAGGGCAGCAGAAAGCCGAAACAATGCATCACTTCCCAATGTAATGCTGTATCATGGAGAATTCTCGCTGAACGGCACTGAAACGAAATGTTTTCTTGAAACCAGAAGGCTCCGCTTTTGTTGGATTTTCCGGCTCCATGATAATCTTTTGAGCTTAGTCGCCTTGGACTGTTATGCATTCGGGCATGAAGATCTCTCGCTTCATCTGGCTGGTTTTAGCTATTGGCGCAGGCGTGTTTGCGGTCGGGGGAAGTTGGTATGCTTATTCGCCGAGACTGGCGATTGCGGCCCTCAGCGATTGGGAGGCTGCTCCCGAGGAGTTGCTGGCCTTTTACGACCGGCCGCGCGTGCGAGCAGCATTCGAACGGCAAATGTTGCCTCAGGTCGATACCTATGGGCCGCCCTACACGAAGGATGTCGTCCTGGATGCGATGTCGGACCCGCGAGCAGTAAGGATGTTCGTCAACGAACCTTACGGCGAATGGCAGTTCGCAGCAGCCGCCGGATTACCTGAAGACTTTCCCGATAGAGAGCCCGCGGGCTCCATGCCCCGCATAATGGAGACTACCGATAGTTGGTCATTCGACTGGTCTGGACCCAACAAGATCGTAGCGACACCGTCGGGCCGCAACGAAACAAGTGGCAACAGCTATCGCTTCGAGCGGGATGGCCTCATTTGGCGTCTGGTTGCCATCGATCTTACCGTGCTTGTCAGATAAAAGGCCAACAAGGGCGTCCCCCCAAGATCGTTCGCGGCTGCAAGTATTCGAATAGGGTAGGCAACCGAATGGCGGCTTTGTATGGTCTGAACACCAGAACCCTTGCAGTCTCCTCTCCGGCCCAAATTTTCACTTTCTTCGGTTGTCCTTCTCCTTGGCCAATGAAGGCCAAGGAGAAGGACAATGGGATACTCGAGATTTGATCCTGCCATGCGAAGACGCGTTGCCTGGAACGCTGGCAAGAATGTGGGAACCAAGCGACCGCTAACGCAAAAGCAGATCTGGGCGATCCACTTTCACCTCGATCGCGAAGGACGGTTGAGAGACAAGGCCCTCTTCGATCTCGCTATCGACAGTAAGTTACGCGGCTGCGATTTGGTGAAGATCAAGATTGGCGACGTGGTTGCCGGGGCTGACATCCGCAATCGCGCGACCGTCATACAACAGAAGACCCATCGACCCGTGCAGTTCGAACTTACCGCCGATGTGCGAGCGACTTTGCTTGCCTGGCTCGAGCGACGGGACGGTTCAACATGCGATTATCTCTTCCGGAGCAGGGTCGATCATGCCGGTCACATGAGCACGCGCCAGTATGCCCGCCTCGTCGATGAGTGGGTTACTGCAATTGGGCTTCGGAAATCCGAATACGGTACGCACTCGCTTCGACGGACAAAAGCCGCGATGATCTATCGGGCGACCGGCAACATTCGTGCGATCCAGATACTGCTGGGTCACACGAAAATCGAGAACACGGTCCGCTATCTCGGCGTCGATGTCGAAGACGCTCTACTCCTGGCAGAGCGCACCGAAATCTGACCCATCGAGCGGTCGGCCGTCAATCTTCGGTCGACCGCTTTCGGGCATCTGCCTAGTGCGGCCGGCCGGCAGAGATTAGGGTGGGTAGCGGACAATCTGCTTTCGATATCCGAAAGCTGTCACAGGTTTGAAGCTCTTCTGACTGGTCCGATAAAGAAAGCGATCCGCAAATCGCCCGCAAGAATCCTTGCCGGAGCACGAGCGAAAGCGGTCATCGGTGAATAGGTAACGACCGGCGTCGATAGCACCCACGCAGTCGGCGTGCCCGAACTGCGTGGGTGCCTAGGGTAGCAAAATAATTGCCGTTCAAGCAGATTACCGCGTCGCTACGCATTTATCAGCTTGTGTAGTAGAAGTCGTTGCCGAGCAAGTTCCGTTGATACAGAACCGCCCTGCCTCCCGGTGAGGAAGATCCAGCAGTTCGCCAAAAGCTCAGCGGACCCGGCGACGGGTTTTTCGACTGAACGCCACTGCCTAGATTGCCAACATCGAGTGCCATCTGTACGTGATTGCGATAAGCGCTAAATCGACTATCCCTAGTATCGTTTGCGATCCTCAGAATATCGTCGATCCGAGCCTGCACGGACGATGCAAGGGTCGGGTAGTTCTCGAATCCGGCGAACTGGCCTGGCGCTTTCACAACAGCATACAAATTCGAACCGCTCGCACCATAGAGCGATGGGTTATCACGCCGATTGTATAGAACGATTGCCATCCATTCCATAGATTGTCTGGCGAGCGCCGAAGTGTAGGAGCTGAACGCAGGCGTGCGGGTTTCCGCCAAAACGACTCGCTCCACGACGCCGCGATTTTCATTGCTCGGATGCAATGCGATGGGGGGTATACTGGCCATTTACTTTCTCCTTAACGGTTGAGGGTGCTGTCCCCATCAGGCCTGACGAAAGACAGCGTCTTCCCACTGAGTTCCGACGTATTTTCTGATCGGAACATAAGGAGAACTAAATAATCAGATGCGGGATATCTCCCGCGAATAGGAGAAGTAGGAAAATCGCGGGAAAAACCCCGCAGTTACGCAATTCGTCTCCCAGACCATACCACGCGTCCGACGGTATCTAAGTGCTTCGGATCGCAATCTGGCCAACTTGGGTAGGCTGCATTGTCGCTTGAGACTGTAGCTTTGCGAGAGGCTGGGTGGATCGCTACCCGCTTTACGACCAGAGTGTCATCTCGACGGAGAACATAAATGCCGTCGTTGAGACGCATGCCGCCTGACGAGCGGTCTACCATGATGTCGTCTCCGTCTGTGAGCGTCGGGATCATGGAGTCACCCTTAACGCGAATTATGGATAGATCTTCGACCCCTCCTTGGCAGAGTTCTCTCAGCCATCGAACATCAAACCCAATATGCGTCGCGCGGTGCTCATCCAGATCCATAGCGCCAAACCCGGCGCTTGCCTCGATCTCGTATCTAGGCACGAACACCATCCGTCCAGACGGCACACTATTAGCATTCACGGGTCCTCCGAGCTCCGACTCTGGAATGCGTAGGTAATGAGCGAGGGTTCGCCGGTCCCGGTCATCTAGGCGTCTGGGTGTCTTCCTCTTGATAAACTGATGTATGTATGCGGGATTTCGCCCAATCACGCGTGAGAGATTGGAATAATTCTCGCGCCGCTCATCAATGAGGCGAGCCAGCGCCTCCCGTTGGTCAAACTCTGCCATATGATTCTCATACAAATGAGAAATGCCCTATACAAGTAGGAAATTCGGTGGAACATTATGCGAACATGATTCGGAGAACAACCATGCTGTTAGAGCGCATCGAAGCGCATCTACGCGAGCGGAAAATGACCCCTAGTCGATTCGGGCGTGAAGCCGTCAACGACTGGAAATTCGTTTCTCAGCTTCGCGACGGGCGCGAACCAAGAGCCAAGACCGTTGACCGGGTCTTGCGATATCTCGAGACGCAGAAATCAACCGGCCATAGGCACCGTTAAGCTTGGGATCATAGTTCTCATGGAAAATGCGAAGCAGCAAAAGTGGGGTTGCTTGCTTACAACCAATGATTTTGAAGTGCCCGATTTACGATCTAAATCAGTGCGCGCGAGATATTGGGTATGTAATGATATGAGCCGACCGCCGCATTTATATGAATACCGAGTTGATTAGGTTTGTGATATCATTGATTTGCTGCCCATGGGCAGGACTTTCGCCTTATAAATCGAGACATTCAATGCGAGAAAAATGGTCTTTGCGCGACATCACCTTTTGGATTGTAGCGGCGTTGTCGATCCTGGCGGTGGCGTGTGCTGAACCAAGCCCGCCGGCCCCGTCGCGCTTCGCTGACTATGTACCATTTGATTTGAGAACACGACCGGACTTCTCTGATTATCAACAGGTAGTAGGTTCCTACTTGCGTGAACAAGCTCCAAGTAAAAATGCTTACGCTTGTGTGATTGGTTTGACCCAAGGAGACCGAAGCGATGATGTGGTCTGGATTATCTGGCGCGAAGGTGATCGGCTTATTCGATGGTTTCCGGGGGAGAATGACCTTGAGTTATCTCCTCGCAACCTCAGCCTGACTGATGATATTGTCCCTACCGATGCAGATATTGGAAGCAGCACCTATCTTGAGAGCCGTACGTGGGTAACTGAGTTGGAACGCCTGTGTGAGGATCATGGCTATCGGGTTTCAGCGACGAAGTGATCTGTGCTGATTGAAAATCAAAATGCTGAAGAGATAGCTCCTGTTGCGGAGCCGCGCGCTTGGTCTCGGGGCGGCGTGTATAGAGTTTCTGTTATAGCGAGATAACTGCAATTCCATCCCGTTTTCGCCATTACAGTCGGTACGGCGGTTAACCGATCTAATTACTGCTTTCAGGTAACACCATTCTGAACGTGAATGACCGCAGTTAGGGTCGTTAACGGAGCGGCGGCTTCTGAAGTTTTGTCGCTCGAAAGCGGACTGGCCGCTTACGTGAAGGGTTCCGGGCGCCGTAGGCGTACGGAAGTCCCCGAAGCACGAACCCGCGGGCCGCATGCGTTGGGCTATGGGGAT